>JBDUAS010000005.1:0-86129 GCA_040004535.1 Deltaproteobacteria bacterium | reverse complement strand
ACCGGAACCGGAACCGGAACCGGAACCGGAACCGGAACCGGAACCGGAACCGGAACCGGAATCGGAATCGGAATCGGAGCGGGCTCGGGCTCGGGCTCGATTTCCGGATCGGCATCGGCATCGGGTTCGGAATCGGCATCGGGGTCGGAATCGGCATCGGCATCGGGTTCGGAGTCGGGCTCGGCATCGGAACCGGGCTCGGGATCCGCCGCAACGGTCCCGACGACGGCCGAGCCGCGCAGCACGTTCCTCACGACCTCCGACAGTCAACTCGGCTTCGGCCTCGCCGCAGGTGGTGGTCTCGCGTTCCTGCTCGGCCTCGCGCTGTGGTCGAGCGAGAGCGGGCTTCAAGATCAGATCAAGTCGGCCCCCGCCAACACGAGCGCGCAAATCGCCGCACTGCGCGACCTCGAAGACCGCGCGAGCACCAAGGCCTGGGAAGGCAACATCCTCGTGTTCGCCGGGCTCGCGGCGGCCGGCATCGGGACCTACTATCTGGTCAAGGATCATCAGATGCACGCGACCGTCACGCCCGTCGATCACGCCGCCGGTGCAGCCGTCGTCCTCGGAGGTCGTTGGTGATCCTCCGCGCCGTCCTCGCGGGTGCCGCGCTGCTCGCAGCGATGTCGTGCCTTGTCGATCGCAAGTCCGACACCCTCGCCTGCTCGACCTCCGCCGATTGTGCGACCGACCGTACGTGCGCGGACGGTTACTGCGTCACCCAGGGTTCCTCGGGCTGTCCGGATCACTGCTTGACCTGCGACACGACGAGCACACCTCACGTGTGCATCGTCAGCGACACGGCCGGCGACAACTTCACGTGCCCCAGCGGGTTTCATTGCCTCATCAACTGCGGCGCCGGGGCCTGCGGCGACATCACGTGCGCCGGCAACTCGCAGTGCACGATCAGCTGCAACGGGGCGAATGCATGCGGCGACATCACCTGCTCGAACGCGTGCGCGTGCGATGTGACCTGCAACGGCGGCGGCTGCCAGCTAATCCATTGCCCGCACACCGGCGCCAACTACTGCACGGCCGACCATACCGATGGCCCCGCCTGCACCTCGATGGCCGGCGGACGTTGCAACAGCTGCTGAGAGCGGGTACGAATCGAGGCTGGATCTCCCATGGCCGAGAAATTCCCCATGACCCCCGCGGGTTTCGCGAGCATGAAGGCGCATCTGTACCGGCTCAAGAATCACGACCGGATCCGGAACAGCCGCGCCATCGAGGTCGCTCGCGGTCACGGTGATCTGTCGGAAAACGCCGATTACAGCGCCGCCAAGGAAGAGCAAGGCCTGATCGAGGCGAAGATCCGCGAGCTCGAAGCAAAAACTGCACTCGCTGAAGTTATCGATCCAACCAAATTGTCGGGGTCGCGAGTCAAATTCGGCGCCACCGTGACCATCCAAGATGCCGAATCCGGCGACTCTACGACCTACGTGATCGTGGGCGAGCACGAGGCCGACATCAAGAAGGGTCGAATCTCGATCGGCGCTCCGCTCGCGCGCGCGATGATCGGCAAAGAGCTCAACGACACCGTCACCGTGCAAAGCCCGAAAGGCAAGCGCGAGTACGAGGTCACGAGAATCGAGTGGCTCGACGTCGCCGCACTCGACGAGGAACCTCCGACTTGAAGCCGTTGTTGTACTCGACTCTGATCGCGCTCGTGGCTGCCGCGGGCTTCATCGCCTGCAGGCAGGGCAAGGGCGACCGTTGCCAGATCGACGACGATTGCACTGTACCGCTGGTGTGCAACAAGGGCTCGCAGGTGTGCTCGAGCACGACCGGCGGCGGTATCGACGCCCTGCCGCTGGATGCAGGTCCTCCCGATGCTCCTCCCGATGCTCCGCCCGATGCGGCCGTCGACGCGATGTAATCGCCGTCGAGCGCGACCTACACCGACCGCGCGCAGCGAAACCCGATGTGCGAGAACCGCGCGTCGGGCGTGTACAGCACGTTGAACGGGTCGCGCACGCTCGCGCGGCCGAGGAACGCCGGCTGGCGCCACGAACCGCCGCGCACGACCTTCGGATCGCTCGCCGCTCCGTCGCGGAACGGGTTGATCGAGCCGAGCCCGTTGTAGCCCATCGTCTTCTCGTCGGTCGCGAGGTTCGCGGTGATGCCGCCGAACGTATCTGCGGTCCACTCGGCGACGTTGCCCGCTTGATCGCGCGTGCCGTACGCGCCCTCGCTCCATGGAAAGCTGCCCGGCGCCGCGATCAACGCGGTGCCATCGCTGTCGTCCGGATCGCCCATGAACTGGGTCGGTACGCCGATCCACGCGACGCGATCGACCTCGCGCATCGCGACGTCGCGCGACTTGCCGTGATTGAAGTCCTGATCCCGGTTGCGGTTGCCCCACGGCCAGCGCCGGCCGTCGTCGCCGCGCGCCGCGCGCTCCCATTCTGCCTCGGTCGGCAGCCGGCCGCCGTGCCACCGGCAGAAGGTCTGGGCCTCGTGCCACGTCACGTTGACGAGCGGCCACGCGCTGACGATGTAGCGATCGTCGCCGGCGATCAGGGGATCCAGCTCGCACGCGCCCGCCGCGATGCAGCCGCGATAGTCGGCAACCGTGACCTCGTCGCGATCGATCGCGAACGCGGACAGATAGACCTGGCGCGGACGCGTGTGGTTATCCGCGTCGGTGAGCGTGTCGGTCATCGCCTCCAGCTCGAGCCGATACAGGCTGCAGAACGTGGTCAGCGTACCGCCCACGGTCGGGAACTCGCGATGGTCGCTCTGCTCGAACGCGTTCATGCACTCCTGTTCGAGCGTCGAGACGTCGTCGTCGCTCGCCGACACGCCCATCACGAACTGGCCCGCGGGCACGAACACCTCGCGCGAGCGGACGTCGGGCACGCGCACGACGCGACCGCTGGCCGAGGCCGCGCCGGCGAGGCACGCGAGCACGAGCGCGGTTCGCATGCCGAGATCCTGGCTCGGAATCAGGGCGCCAGCAACCACGCGCGTGCAATCCGCACGCGATCGGCGCTGGCCGGCCGGGCGGCCGCGAACGCCTGGAGCAGCGAGCTAGACACCGCATTACGCCCGGCGTGGTGTGCGAGCTCGACCAGGGCGGCCGTACGGACCTCCGGTGCGTCGTCGGCGGCGGCGAGCTGGCGCAGCATCGCATCGTCGCTCGCGAGCGCCACCGCGGCGAGCCGGACCTCCGGCGCGACGTCGCGCAAGCCGACATGAACGTCGACCCCTTCGACGCCGCCGCGGAGCGCGAGCGCGCGCCAGTACGCGGCCCGGACCTCGGCGCGCGTATCGTCGGAGGCCGCCGCGAGGTGGCTCGGATCGACGAGCGCGACCGCGATCAGCGCGTTCGCCCGGACCGCACCATCGCGATCGTGTTGCAACGCGACCAGCCTCGCTGCGAGCGACACGATCGCCTTCGCGGGAAGCGCCGCAGCCGCACCCGCACAGCTCGCGCGGACCGAGCCATCAGGATCGTCGAGCGCCTTGCCGAGCGCCTGCAGCGCCGCTGCGCTCGTCTCGCCCGCGAGTGCCGCGCACGCTGCGCTACGGGTCGTCGCATCGCCGTGCGCGAGCCAGCCGAGGACGCGTGGTGCGAGCGTGCCGAGCGGGACCAGCGCCGACGCTTCGAGCGCGACCGGATTCGGCACCCGCGCGGTCGCCGGCAACAGCTTCGCGATCGTCGCCGCCGCATCGCTCGCACGCCCGAGCTTGACCAGCGCCGTGGTCTCGGAGAGCGCGAGGTGCCGGTGCTCTCCGAGATCGCCGGAGAGCTGGTGCGCGATCGCATCGCCGACCTCGCGATCGCCGAGCTCGCCCGCCGCGAGGATCGCGTTCGCGCGCAGCTCCGCATCGCTGGCGGCCGTGACGAGCACGCGGACGTCGGGTGCGAGCGCGGTGACCCGCGCCGCCGCGATCGCTTCGACCGCGGCACGCTGGACCGAACCGTCGACGCTCGCGAGCGCCTCGCGCAGCGCCGCCGCCATCACCTGCGTGATCGCCGCGGTGCGCGCGTCACCCGCAGGCGCCGTCGCGCAGCGCGTCGCCGCACGCGAAAGCTCCCCGGATGCCGTGAGCTTCGCGATCGTCGCCGCCAGCGGCAGCTCGCGATGCTCGATCTCCGCGGTCGCCGGCCCCGCCTGCCGGCGGTCGCGCGCGAACAGCCAGCGCAGATGCACGAGGTCGTCATCCGACAGCGCCTCGATGGGTGGAATCGGCAGTGACGTCGCGTCCGCGATCGCGTCGCGGACCGCGCGATCGAAGTCCGCATTGCCCGAAGGCTCGGCAAGCCCGACATCGATCACCCTGCCCTTGCGATCGATCGTGATCGCGGCAGTCGCCGCGAGCGCCATCTGATTCAACGCGTGCGTCGCCGGCAGCCGGATCCGACAATCGTCGAGGAACTGGCCCCAACCCGGCTGGAGCTGCAGTGCGATGCTCGTCAGATACGCCGCACCCGGCCGCGCCGGATCGATCAACGGCGGAGGCAACAGGCGTGGCCCGAACGCGTGGTCCGGTCCCGTCGGCCCAGCGGGCGCGGGATGACCGCACGCGGCAGCGGCGATCAGGAGCAGGGTTACGCGACGCAACCCGCCAAGCGTAGCGCTAAGTCGCGGCCGGAACGTCGTACGTGATCGTCGGATTCGTGATGCCCGCGCCGACGAACGTGTCGAACGTGGTCGTGAAGATCGCCTTGTCGGTCGCGTCGCGACCTTCGATCGTCAGCTCCGCCGGCCCGAACGGCACGTTCGTCGCCGACTGCGGAAACTGTTGCATCACGTCGTAACAAGCCTCGGGGTCGGTACCGTCGAGCCGCTGGCCGTTATCCGCGACCGCTGACACGACCGTGCCGTTTACCTTCAACGTCACGACTTGCTTCACGACGCCGGCGGCAGAGCAGCCCTGGCCTGCCCAGGACACGCGAAACAGGAACGTGCCGGTGAACGATCCGATCCACGAATCCCACGGAATGTTCGCGGTCACGTTGGTGTCGGCCTGATACGCGCCCGCGTTGACCGCGACGGTCGTCGGGTTCGTGACGAGCGGCGTGCCGTCGGCGGCCTCGGGCTCGACGAACATCGTGTACGGCTCGTTCTCCGGCAAGCCGTCGAACGTGACCTGCGCGGTCCCGCAGTCGTCGCTCTTCGTGACGACGCTCGAGTCGGCCGCTTGCGCGTCGACGCGAACCTTGATCACGCCGAAGTCGACGCACGAGTCCATCGGGAACTTCCAGTCCGGATAGGCATCCAGCGTCCACTTCACGACCGTGTGGCCCTTCAGGCCGCAGTGATCGGCGCCGCACATCTGCATCCCGCCGTTGGTACCGCACGCCGTCGAGGTGACAGCGAACGCGACCACGAGCGCGAGCAGGAGCGCCTTCACGCGCTCACCTCGCCGCGAACGTGGAGGCCGAGGTGACGACGAACCGCGAAGTACGACTCGCTGACCGAGTACGCGAGCAGGTCGCGCAGGCGTTCCTTGACCGACATGCTCGAGAGGCTAGCACCCTCGGTTGCGATTCCTTTCGCGGCCGTCTCGAGATCGTTCGCGACGATGAAGCCGACCCGGTTCGCTGTGAGATCGGTCGCAGCGCGCCAGGTCGAGATGAGGCCGTTTCCAAGTCGCCCCGTCAGACGCTCGGACAGCTCGCCGACCTGCTCGAGCAACGGTCCGGGGACGGAGCGCTGGAGCGTTCCCGCGAGCTTCCTCGTCTCTTCAGTCTCCGGCTGGTAGGGCTGGCCGTCGTGTGCGGTGAGTCGCGCTCCGCCCGCCATCACGGCGGCGGCGAATGCCGCTTCGAGCTTCGGCAACGTGCCCACCGCAAGTGTGACGAACCGCTCGGGACGCAAGTAGGCCATGCGCTTGCCGACCTCGAACGCGAGCTCGCGCTCGTCGCTCTTGCCGATCTGCGGCGCCCCGACGAGCAGAGACGGCACCAGCTTCTGGCGATCGGCGCCGAGGCCGACCGTGTTCGCGACGCGGAGACCGTCGCCGGTTTCCTGCAGCCACACCATCGGCGCCGGATCGATCGCGAGGACTCCCGAAACGTACTTCACGATCCGGCTGACCGGCCGCGGATCACGATCCAGATCTGTACGGCCTTCAGGCTGGAGCCCGAACGCGGTGACCGGTTGCGCGGTGCCGGCGGCAAGCGCACCCAATGTCGAGCTGAAGATCGCGCCGACGTGGCGGTCCTCGCGCGGATGGATGATCGCCTTCTGCCACAGCTCCTCGGTGAGGCGGCGCGGCGCCGGCGTGAACGTGCGCGGGCGGAACTTCTCGTACAGCATCCGCTCTTCGTCGGAGGCCGCGCCGAGGAACACCAGCGCCTGGGCGACGCACCACGCTTTGTCCATCTCGTGCTCGGCGCGATACAGGTTCGCTAGCGTCTTGTAGAGCTCGACGCGATCCGGCGTGTGACCGAGGAGGAACTGGAGCTCGTTGATCGCCTCGTGACGGCGAGCTTCGCCGGCATCGAGGTAGAGATCCGCGAGCTGCTCGTGGCGCGCGATGTCATCCGGCGCGAGCTCGCACGCGACCTGGTAGGCCTCGGTCGCCGCTTCGACATCGCCGAGCTCGTTCGCGCAGACGTCGCCGAGCTTGGTCCACAGCTCGAGCATGTTCTCGGGCTCGCTGTCCTCGCGCGCGCTCATCCGCTTCAACTGGCGGCGATACGCGCGCGCCAGGTTCTTCCAATCGCGACGTTCGACCAACACCTTCTCGATGCCCTCGAACGCCTTCGGCGTCCCCGGGGCGTCGTCGAGCGCGGCGTTGAACTTGTCGACCGTCAGCTCGTGGTCGCGAACCTCGTCACGCGCGATCACGGCGGCGGTGTAGTGGAACCGTGCGCGGCGATCCGGTGACTCTTCGAGGCCGCTCAGTTGATCGAGCGTCTCGATCGCGCGGCGCCACTGGCGCTGCTCGGTGAACGCTTCGAGCAGCTTGTGGAGCAGCACGCGCGAGGCCGGCGCGATCTTGAGGCCTTCGAGGTACGCGCCCGTGGCCGAGCCGACGTCCTTCAGGCGCTCGCGCCAGATGTCGCCGATCTCTTCGAACAGCTTCGAGCGGCGATAGTCGGTGCCGTCGCGCTTCGCGAGCGCGTCGACCTGCGCGCGCTTCGCATCGGCGACGGTCTTCCACTCGCCCTTCGCACCGCCGAGCTCGACGATCGCTTCGAGCGTCGGCTCGTGCAGCGGCTCTTTCTCGAGCGCGCGGCGGTAGCTGATCTCTGCCTTGCGGTCATCGCCCATCGCGCGCGCCGCGACACCGAGCCGGTGCCAGATCTCGGCGACCTGACCGTCGGAGATGCCCGTGCGGTGACGCGCGAGGATCTCGCGGTAGCGGCGATCGACTTCCTTCCACTGCTCCTGCGCGGACTCGTTGCCCTCGTTCGCCTTGGCTTCTGCCATCAGGACGTACGCGAGGCCGATCGCGGCCTCCAGGCTCTCCGGATCCGCCTCGACCGCCATGCGGTAGTGGCGCGCGGCCTTCTCGGTGCGATGAACCTCCTCGTACGCCTTGCCCAGCTGGGCCTGGCGGCGCGAGCGCTCGTGGCGATCGATCGTTTCACCTTCGGCTTGGCGCGCGAGCATCTCGAGCACCGGCAGCACGTCGTCCCAGCGCTTCGCGGCGACCAGGCGATCCGCGACGCGGGTGCCCGCTTCGACGTGATCCGGATCGAGCTTCAACACGCGCTCGAACAGCTCGAGCGCACGCGTCGGATCCTCGAGTCGTTGATCGACCATCAGTGCGGCATCCCAGAGCAACGTGATCCGCTCGGTGCGGCTGCCGCTCGCGGCTTCCGCGCGCAGCAACATCTCGACCGACTGCTGCCAGTTCCCGCGCTTCTCGTGGAGCTGACCGAGCGTGCGGAGCGCGCCCAGGTTCTCCGGATCGAGCGCGATCGCCTTGTCGAGGTGGCGCTGGCCTGCCTCGGGATCCATCAGGTTCTCGAACGCGATCTTGCCGGCCTCGGCGTAGAGCGTCGCGCCCTTGTCGCCTTCGGTCGCCGCGTGACGGACGAGCATGTCGACCGCGCGGTCGAACTGCTCGGTCCGCACGTACAGCCGCGGCAACACCGAGAACGCCGTCTTGTTCGTGTCGTCGATCGCGAGCACGTTCATCAGAGCGTCGACCGCCTGGTGCGGATCCTCGAGCTCGCGCTCCTGGAGCTGCGCGATCTCGAGATAGAGCTCCGCGCGCTGGGCGGGAGTCTTCGAGACGGCGATGTGGCGCTTCTGCACCGCGACCAGCTCGTACCAGTTCGACTCTGCCTTCAGCATGCGCTCGAGGCCGCGATAGCCGTCGTCCGCGTTCGGATCGGCGGCGAGCAGCTTCTCGTACGCTTCGGCGGAGCGCTTCGGATCGCGATCCTCGAGCTCGGCGGCGAGCTTGCGCAGCGTCGCGAGCTTCTCGCCCTCGGGCGCGACCTGACCGAGCCGCTCCATCGTGCGGAGGTAGTCTTCGGTCCGGCCGGTCTTGTCGTAAAGATCGACCAGCGCCTTCAACGCGGTCGCATCGCTGCCGTTCTCGGCGACGGCGGCCTCGTGACGCGCGATCGCGCCCTCGAGATCGCCGAGCTTCTCGGCGCGCAGCGTCGCGAGCTCGCGCCGGATCGCGGTGGCGCGTGTGGCATCACCGTTGTCCTGCTGGATCTCGGCGCGGCGGTCGAGCACCTTCGCGAGGTCGGCCCACTGTTCGCCGCGACGGTAGAGCCGCTCGAGTGCTGCGAGCGCGTCGTCGAGCGTCGCGTTCTTGTCGTCGACTTCACACGCGATCGCCGCGGCCTCTTCGTACGCATCGATCGCATTCGCGGTCGACGCGAGCTGGGTCTCGGACAGATCGCCGAGGCCGATCAGAAGATCGACCTTCGTCGCGACCTCGGTCTCGATCGCCGCGTGCGCCTTCAGCGCCTCGGCGAGCTCGGCCCACTTGCTCTGCTTGCGGAACGCCTCGGCCTGCGCGGCGTAGGCGGCGCGGTTCTGCGGATCGAGCTCGATCGCGCGACGCAGGCTCGGCAACGCGTAGTCCGTGCGGTCGAGCTTGCTCGAGTACCAGTGCCCGAGCCGCGCCCACCACTTCGAGGCGAGCTTGGGGTCGGTCGCTGCGGTCGCGAGCTCGGACGCCTCGTTGACGAGGTCGGCCCAGTTGCCGGTCGCGGCCGCGAGCCTCTCGGCGAGCTGCGCGGCATGATCGTCGTCGGGCGCGATCTGACAAGCGGTGGTAGCGGCTTCGAACGCACGCGAGAGATCGCCGACGTGCTCCTCGTAGACCGTCGCGAGCTGGACGAGCGCGATTGCGCGCTGCGCCGGCTCGGCCGTCTCGACCTTGCCGAGCAGGACCTCGACGACGACGTCCCACTTCTTCGCCTCGCGCGACCTGCGCTCGATCAGCTCGAGCGCGTCGGCGGCCTCGGCAGCTTCGTCGCCACCCTCGCCGAGCAACGCGACCCAACCGTCGACATCGTCCGCGTCGGGGCGGGTCTGCGCGAGCGTGACGTTCGCCTTGGTGCAACCGTCCTTGAGCGCCTCGAGCCAGTCGAGGATGCTGCGCTCGGCGACTTCATCGCCGCCGCGGCCCGCGAGGTTGATCACCTCGATGTGGTGGTCGGCCATCATCTCGTCGACCGTGACTGGGCCGAGCGATGCGCCGAGGAAGTAGTGAGTACCGCGCGGCGGCTCGAACATGCCGAACACGCGATCGAGGAGCGCCGACAGATCCGGATCTCCGTAACGGAAGCCGACGAACACGAGCGAGCCTTCGACGTAGAGCTCGCGCGCGTACTCGCGCAGATCGACCGCGTGAGACAGGGCGCGGCGCACGCTGCGCGGCGTGACGACGTACGTGTCGAAGTTGCCGAGCATCTTGACGAGCGTGCGGCGGCGCGGCGACAGCTCGCCGAGCTCCTGATAGTTGACGACGCGAGCGGGCGGCCACTCGTCGGGCGACTGGGTCTCGAACGCGTGCTCGAGGATGTCGCCGGGGAACGTGGTCCACACGTGGCGGAACGGCAGTGTCGCGAGCAGCTTCGGAATCGCAGGCGTGTCGGCCGGCGAGGACCACAGCTCCTGGATGATGCGATCGCAGGTGTCCTCGCCGAGTGCTCGGGCGAGGAAGCCCACGGCCCGCACGAGGCTGCCTTTGTGCAGCAGCTTCTCGAGGTCCTTGGTTGCCGCTTCGTCGCCTTCGCGACCGCGGGTCTCGAGCGCCTTCGTCATGCGCTCCAACATTTGCTTCCAGCTCGGGACTCCGATCCCTGCACCGACGACCAGGGCTGCTCGGCCCGTACGGATCTGCTCGATGAGAGACTCGGGGATCGTGTGCTCGTGCATCCTAAACCCCTCGGTCTGTGGTTGTTTCGGGGCGGAAGCTAAGCTGGGGCGAACAGCCTAGCAAGCGCAAAAGTGTGCGCGATTCAGTCGCCCGCCTCGTCGGGAGGTTGGACCAGTCGCGTGTTAGCCTGGTCTTTGGGGTGCGGCTCCGGCGCAAGATCACGATCACGTTCTTTCTCGTGAGCTCCGCGGTCAGCGTGTTGCTCGCGGTGTTCCTCTACCGCTTCATCAAGGAGCAGCTCGGGGACGAAGTTCGTGGCCGGCTCAAGGATATGGCCCACCTCGGCGCCGCCGAGGTCGAGCTCGAGCCCTACCAGAGCCTGGTCGGCCAGCTCACGCCGACGGGGGAGCTGGACGATGCGAAGGTCGCCGCGATCGAGCACTCGCCGGCCTATCACGTGATCTATAGCCACCTTCGGATGATCCGCTCGGCCGAGCCGGCGCTCGTCCACTACGCCTATCTGCTCGCGCCGACCGCGGACCCGAAGCATCCCAAGTTCGTCGTCGATGCCGACGTGCTCGAGTTCGACGCATTGCAAGGCCGCGGCGCGCCGCTGCCGCCGAACGAATCGATCTCGCACTTCAACTCCGAGTACGACATCAGCGATCTACCGCTGCTCGAGAAAGCGCTGACCGAGTGCAGCGGCCAGCTCGAGCGCGACTTCATCTACGACACCAAGTTCAAGGTCAGCTCGGTCTCGGCCTACATGCCGCTGACCGACGACGACGGCAACGTGCTGCGCGACGCACATGGCAAGTGCCTCGGCGTGCTCGGGCTCGACATCACCGACCGCAAGATGCGTGCGGCGCTCGACGACGCCGGCTCGCTCGCACTTAGGATCTCGCTCGCGATGCTGGCGGTGACGCTGCTGGTCTCGATCGGGCTCGGCACGTTGTTGACCCGGCCGATCCTCGCGCTCACCGATACGGTACGCCGGTTCGCGAACAAGGACTTCCGGGTCCGCACCCACGTTCGCTCGCGCGACGAGGTCGGCCAGCTCGGCGAGAACTTCAACCAGATGGCCGAGACGATCCAGCTCCACAGCGAGCACCTCGAGGACCTCGTCGAGAAGCGCACGAAAGAGCTCAACGACGAGAAACAAACCTCCGAGCGCCTGCTGCTGAACGTGCTGCCGCAGAAGATCGCCGATCGCCTGAAGGGCGGCGAGAGCCTGATCGTCGATCGGTTCGAAGCGGTCACGGTGTTGTTCGCCGATATCTGCGGGTTCACGACGCTGTCGGCGCAGACGACGCCCGAGAAGCTCGTGACGATGCTGAACGACCTGTTCAGCTCGTTCGACAAGCTCGCCGAGCAACACGGGCTCGAGAAGATCAAGACGATCGGCGACGCGTACATGGTCGTCTCGGGCATTCCGCAACCGGTCCCCGATCATGCGGTGCGCATGGCGAAGATGGGCGAGGACATCATCGCCGCGGTAGAGGAGTACGCCACGCGCGCCAACACGCCGCTCGCGATCCGGGTCGGCATCCACTCCGGGCCGGTCGTCGCCGGCGTGATCGGCCAGAAGAAGTTCATCTACGATCTGTGGGGCGACACCGTGAACACCGCGAGCCGGATGGAGTCGCACGGCATCCCGAACCGCGTGCACCTCTCGGAGGTGACCGCGGAGCTGGTCAAGGACCACTACGAGCTCGAGCCGCGCGGCGAGATCGACATCAAGAGCAAAGGCAAGATGCGGACGTTCCTGCTCGGCAAGCCGCGCTAGCGTGCGCGTCGCTCCACAGATCCGAGCTCGGCGTGCGAAACGTGATCGCGAGCGAGATCGGCGATGAACGGATGATGGACGCCGAGGCCCGGTGCAAGCGCGAACGATGCTAACGCGCCCGCGGGACGCAAAGTCGTGGTTCTGCTAGTGTCGCGCCGCGATGGCATCTGAAGTCGCGGCCATCTATCGGTCGTCGAAAAAGAAGCAGGACATCAACTGGTTCACCGAGTGGATCGCGCGTCCGCCCGCCGCAGTCGTGGTCTACGTGTTGCGAAACACCCCGATCACCCCGAACCAGGTCACGTTCCTGTCGGCGTTCGTGGCCGCGGCCGCGTGCGCGCTGTTGATCGCGTGCCTCGGCTGGGCGCCCCTGGTGATCGCGGCGGCGCTGTTCGAATTCTCGTTCGTGCTCGATTGTGCCGACGGCATGCTCGCGCGCCTGCGCAAGCTCGCGTCGCCGCTCGGCCACCTGCTCGACTTCTTGATGGACGAGCTCAAGGCGATGCTGCTGTACGGCGCCGTCGCGGTCCGGATGTGGCGCGAGACGGGCGACGCGCGCATGTTGCTCGTCGGCATCGGCGGTGGGTTCTGCCTCGCCTCGGGCATCGCGCTGACGTCGTTCATGCGGCGACCGGAGTACGGCGCGAAGCCGCCGACCGAAGATGGCCAGCCGGCCGACATGAAGAAGCCGCGCAGCTTGGTCGGCTGGGCTGCGTTCGCGGTCGAGTGGCCCGCGCGGATCGTCGTCCACTATCCGCAGTACATCTGGATCTGCGCGCTCGTCGATCGGATCGACATCTACTTCTGGGCGTACGGTGCGGTCAACGCGCTGTATCTCGCGAAGAGCCTCGCCGTGATCCTGTTCCGGCTCGGGAGATTCGCGAAGTGAGCACCCAGCAGGTGATCGACCAGGTGATCTTGATCGCCGCCGGTCGCGGCAAGCGGCTCGGCACACACACCGACGAGGTGCCCAAGTGCATGGTCGAGGTCGCGGGCAAGCCGATGTTCGGTTGGGTGTGGAAGGCGCTGTCGGCGGTCGGTGCGAAGCGGCTCGTCGTCGTGCGCGGCTATCGCGGCGATGTCCTCGAGACGTTCATCCGCACGACCGTGCCCGACGCGATCTTCGTCGACAACGACGAGTGGCAGACCAACAACGTGCTGCTGTCGCTCGCCAAGGCCTCCTCACACCTCGATCGCCCGACGTACCTCACGTACTCCGACATCGTGTTCACGCCGGCGGTCGCCGCGGCGGCAGCGGCCTCGACCGCGGAGATCGGGCTCGTGATCGATCGCGAGTTCCGCACGATCTACGAAGGTCGCACCGAGCATCCACTCGAGGAGGGCGAGGTCTCCGACCTGATGCCCGATGGCACGGTCGCGCGCGTGGGCAAGCGTGCGCTACCGCCCGCCGATGCGATCGGCGAGTTCATCGGCCTGGTCCGGCTGGGCCCGCGTGGCGCGACCACATTCCGCCGCGGCCTCACCGCGCTCGCCCATCGCTACGAGGGTCGCGAGGACGAGCCATTTCAGCGCGCTCTGCGCTACCGCAACGCGTACTTGACGGATCTCGTGCAGGAGCTGATCGACACCGGGATTCCGGTCGACCCGATCCTCATCGCGGGCCAGTGGCGCGAGATCGATACCGGTCAGGATCTCGACCGTGCGCGCATGCTGCTAGAGTCTTCACCGAAGGAGTGGACATGATTCGCCTCGCTACGATCCTCACGACCGTGCTGCTCGCGCTCGGCGCGGGTGCGTGCGACAAGCCCTCCTCGGATGATTGTGAGAGGGCGCTCCGCAACATGCAGCGGATCCTCGGCACGGACTCGTTCAACAGCGACACCGCCACGATCCAAGGCGAAGTCCGGCGCTGCCGTGGCGCGTCGTCGAAGACGGCGGTCGCGTGTGCGATCAAGGCCGAGACGCTCGCCGACCTCAACAATTGTGATTTCGAGAAGCTCGGCAAGCACGGCGGCATCAACCTCGCCGGATCCGGGTCCGGTTCCGGTTCCGCGGCGGGTTCGGCGGGCTCGGCCACGCCGAAGTGATCTTCCGGGTCGCGCTCGTGCCCATCTTCGTAGTCGTCGCCGCAGGCGCGCTACGTGCACAGCCGACTCGGACGATGATCGCAGCACTGGCGCCTGGGCCGAAAAGTAGCGACGCCCGCGAGGCGCTCGCACTCGGGCCGCACGGTGAGGCATATCAGCCCGACGGCAAGGGCGCGTGGGTGCGCCGGCATGCCGGTGGGTTGGCGGGCGAGGTGGTGCGAGCGACGCGCGCCGGTGACCTCGTGATCGCCGGCACGGACGGCGGTCCGCCGTTCGGATATCGCTCTGCGGTCGGCGCTTGGAACCTGATCGTGCTCGGGCTGCACGCGAAGGCGATCGTCGGGCGCGGGCCGCGCGCGACCGCGGCGTTCGGCAAGCTCGTGTTCGGGCTGGACACCGGCAAGCCGGTGAAGCTCGCCGATGCCCCGGGGGTGGTGACCGGCCTCGCGGCGTCCGCCAAGGCGGTCGTGATCGAGACCGATAAGGGGCTCGCGAGGCTCGAGGCGAGGGGCGCGAAATGGAAACCGATCGCCAACGCGCCGGCGCACGTGCTCGCACTACTCGACGACCGCTGGGCGCTCGTCGATCATGGCCTGCTGGATCTGCGCACGCAGAAAGTCACGGTGTGGCCCGCCGGATTCGCCGTCGCGTCGGCGATCGCGGTGACGAACGACCTCGTCGTGGCCGCCGGACTCCACGGCGCTGCCGCCGAGCTCGTGACGCTGAAGGGCGCGACGTTCGCGCGTGAAGCGATCGTCCCCGGAGGAGCGGCGACCCCCGGCACCCGCTTCGGCGCCGGCACCGCAGCGATCGTCTCGGTCGTCGCCGACAAGAGCGGTCGCGTCGTCGTCGCCGCGCGCGACGGTCAGCTCGCGGTGCGCGACAAGGCCGGCGCGTGGACGCTCGGCGCGGTCACGACGGAGCTGGCCGCCGCTCGACCCGGCTCGCCGCCCGCCGAATCCCAGACCGGATCGAGCCCGTGACCGACGAGCCCGCTCCAGCGCTCACGACGGCGCCGTCGCCTCCCCCGGCGACCGCGATCGCCGAGATTCCCGAGGAGCCCGCGCCGAACCGGCACGTCTGGAGCCACCTGTTCAACATCGTCGTGCTGGTCGGCGGCTCGATCGGGCTCGCGGTGATGATGCACCAGCTCGGCTGGGCCGCCGCGAGGGACGTGTTCACCCGCGTCGGCCGATGGGCCATCGTGATCGTCGTCCTCGACCTCCTCGACATGGTGCTCGACGCCGGCGCGATCTCGGCGTTCCTGTTACCAGCGTCGCACCGGATCTCGTTCTGGCGCGTGTTCGCGGCGCAGGCGAGCGGGCGCGCGATCAACATCTTCGTCCCCGGTGGCGTCGTCGGCGAAGCGACGAAGGTCACGATGCTCGTCAGCTGCGCGCCGCGGAACCGCGTGCTGCTGGCGATCGTGCTGTTCAACCTCGCGACGTTCTACATCTCGGTCGCGATCCTGATCGTCGGCGTGCCGATCACGCTGTACTTCGTCCACATGCCGCACGAGCTCGCGGTCCTCGCATGGGCCGGCCTCGGCCTCATGATCGGGCTCGTGATCGCGGTCGGTGTGATCGTCCATCGCGGCGCGATCAACACCGCGATGGCGACGCTGCGTGGCCTCCACATCATCTCGAAGGAGCGCGCGGACCGCTGGCACAGCAAGCTCGCCGAGCTCGACCAGAACCTCCAGCACCTCCAGTCGGGGCGGGTCCCCGGCGCGAAGCTCGCGATCGGACTCCTCCTCGCCGAGCGCACGGTCGCGTGGATCACCACGGTCGTCGTGCTCCACGCGATCGGCGTGAGCCTGCACCCGACGCTCCTGATCGGCGTGCTGTCGGTCGGTGTGATCGTGAGCTGGATGTCGGCGATCGTGCCGTTTGGAATCGGCGTCCAGGACGGGAGCAACTACGCCCTGTTCGAGGTGCTCGGCTCGAGCGGCTCGCTCGGCGTCCTGTTCACGCTCGTGAACCGCGCACGCACGCTCGCGATTGCAGGGCTCGGTTTCGTGATCATGGCGTTCGCGCACACCGCGAATCGCACCGTCGTGCGCCGCCGCCACCGCGACTACGTCCGCCGCACGACGGGCAGCGCCCGCGTGATCCGCGGCTAATCCAGCTCCGCGAACCCCGTCGCTTGCGCCGGTCTCGCCGACCACGCTAGCCTGATCGGACGGATGGCCCCGCATGTCTTGGTGGCGGACGACGATGCGTGGATCCTGCGCATGGTCGCCACCGTGCTCGAGAAGCGCGGCTATAGCGTCGAGACCGCGGTCGACGGCGAGGATGCGCTCGCCCGGGCCCTCGCCCGCCCGCCCGACCTCTTGATCACCGACGTGATGATGCCGAAGGTCGATGGCTGGTCGCTCGTGCGCCAGCTCCGCGCACACACCGAGCTCGCGATGCTGCCGGTGATCTTCTTGACCGCGCTGTCATCGGAGGACGACCGGATCCGCGGGTTCCGGCTCGGTGCCGACGACTACGTCACCAAGCCGTTCCGGTTCGAGGAGCTCGATCTGCGGGTCGCGAAGACGCTGCGCCGCACCGCCCAGGCGATGCAGGACACCCGAGATCAGATCAACACGTCGGGGCTGCGCGGCGACCTCTCACAGGTCGGACTGAGCTCGTTGCTCGTGCTGATCGAGATGGAGCGCAAGACCGGCCTCCTCCAGCTGCGCAACGCCGAGGGGCTCGGTGCGCAAATCCTCGTCCGCCAGGGCAAGGTCGTCCACGCACGGTTCGACGACCGCGACGAGCCGGTCGACGCGGACTGCGTGTACTTGCTGCTCACCTGGAACGCCGGCGAATTCGAGTTCGTGACGTGCGTGGTCGAGGGTGACGATCGCGTCGACGTGTCGACGACCCACCTCCTGATGGAGGGCGCGCGGTTGATGGACGAATCGATGGACTCCGCACAGGGCAAGCCGATCACGATCCCGCCGATCAACGTCTCGAAAGAGCCGACCGAGCCCAAAGAAGATCCGTCGTCGACGACCGACGACAATTGGGACTAACGCCGGGCTAACGCTTCTTGCGCTTGGCGCGCGCGGAGACCTCCGCGAGCTTGCCGGAGGCGAGCAACTTGCGCAGCTCGCCCTCCATCTCGCGTGCGAACAGGATCCGGACCGCTTCGACACCGACGGTGCGGAACGCTCCGAACAGCTTGCCCGCATCGGCGATGCCGAGGTTGCCTTCCTTGACGCGGCCGACGAACAATTCGACGAGCTCGTTGACCGCGCGGCCCAGGTGCTTGCGCAGGATCCCCGACGCTTGCGAGGCGGTCTCGAGATCGATGCCGACGCCCTCGAGCTTGATCGCGATCGCGAGCAGCGCCGGGCTACCGATGTAGTAGACGTCGCCCTTGCGCTCGACGATCCGCGCACGCGTGAGGTCTGCGAGCAGGCCCGGCCGGCGGCTGCCGCCGAGGTCGTAGAGCTCCGCCTCGCTGACGGTCCGCGGTCGATCGAACGCCCACGGCGCCTGCATCTCTTCTTCGACGCCGAGCCACTCTGCGAGATCGACCTCGCCGCGGTCGATCCGCTTCATCAGATCGCCGATCGCGTCGATCCGGAGCCCCCGATCGGAGAGCTGTGCGATCAGCTTCAAGCGCTCGACGTGATGCTTGCCGTAGTGCGCGACGCGGCCGCGGATCTCCGGGTTCTGGAGCGCGCCGCGCGATTGATAGAACCGGATCGTGCGGCTCGGCACACGCGACGCCGCCGCGAGCTCGTCGATCGTGAGCGTGTCCGCCGGTTCGTCGGCTTTGCCGTCGGCAGCTCGTTCCGTCTTGTCTGGCCCGGCGGGCATTTCCAGCGTCATCATGCCGCGAGTGCGCGCCTCCGCGCCGGCAGTGCGAGCCGAAAGATCGTGCGCAGCGTGGTGCCGAGCTGGCGCGCGAACGAGCCCTTGTTGTACGGCACACCGTACTTCGCGCAGATCGCCTCGACCTTCGGCGCGACCTCCGGGTAGCGATTGCTCGGCAGGTCCGGGAACAGGTGGTGCTCGATCTGGTGGCTGAGGTTGCCGCTCATCAGATGGAACAACCGCCCGCCGGTGATGTTGCACGAGCCGAGCACCTGCCGCAGATACCAGCCACCGCGGGTCTCGCCTTCGACGTCGGCCTCGCTGAACGTCTGCACGCCATCCGGAAAGTGCCCGCAGAAGATGATCGCGTACGACCACAGGTTGCGCATGCCGTTCGCGACCAGGTTCGCGAGCAACACCGGCAGAAACCACGGCCCGGCGAGCAGCGGCCACAGCACGTAGTCTTTCACCACCTGCTTGCCGGCTTTCTTACCGATGCCGGCGAGCTGGCGGCGCACGTCGGCGAGCTTGAGCTCACCGCGGCGCAGGGCGCCGAGATCGATGTCGTGCATCGCGACACCCCACTGGAACAAGAACGCGAGCAGCGTGTTGTAGACCGGCTGCGCGAGGTAGATCGGTTTCCACGGCTGCTTCTCCGAGACCCGCAGGATCTCGTAGCCGACATCGCGGTCGCGCCCCATCACGTTCGTCCACGTGTGATGGACGACGTTGTGCGAGTGCTTCCACTGATCGGCCGGGCACACGTTGTCCCACTCCCACGTCGACGAGTGGATATCCGGATCGTTCATCCAGTCCCACTGGCCGTGGATCACGTTGTGCCCGATCTCCATGTTCTCGAGGATCTTCGACAGCCCGAGCGACACCGCGCCCGCGCCGATCACGCCGAAGAACAGCGGCGGCAGCGGCATCAGCGGTAGGCTCGTAAAGATCAGCGCACGACCGCCCAGCGCCATCGCGCGCTGCGTCCGGATCACGCGCTGGATGTAGCGCCGATCTGCCGCGCCGAGGCTCGCCTTGGTGGCGACCTGCAGCTCGTCGAGCTCGCGCCCAAAATTTTCGATATCGATGTTCATCATGGTTCGGTCCTGAAGATTCAAAGTGCGAGCTCGACGTCGCCCGCGGCCGCGCACACGCAGATCTGCACGCGCACGCCCGGTTCGTCGATCGCTGCACCGGTGCGCAGGTCGCGCACGCAGCCCGCCACGAGCGTGCAGTCGCACGTGTGACAAATCCCCATCCGGCAGCCGCTCTTCGGCGTGAGCCCCGCGCGCTCTGCAACAAGCAGCAGCGGCGTCGCCGCGTCTGCCTCGATCGACTGCTGCGGCGCACTCGTCGCAAAGCGTACCCGCCCGCCGCTCGCATTCGCCGGCAGCACCGCGAGTGCCGCGCGAAACCGCTCGACGTGTAGTCGCGGCAGCTGCCCCACGTGGGACTCGCCGTTCGTCGAACGCGGGTCGTGCCCCACGTGGGGCGGGCTCGTGTAAACGCCACCGACCGCGTCGAGCAGGCTTTGCGGGCCGCACGCCCACGCCTCTCGCGTCTGCCAATCGGGGACGAGCGCGCCGAGCCGACGCGCATCGAACCGCCGGCGATCACTCGCCGTGTAAATCTCGACCAGCCGATAGCCCGGATGATCGACCGCGAGCGAGCGCAGCTCCTCGCCGAAGATCACGTCGTTCGCCGTCCGCGCGTAATGGACGTGCACGACATCCGCCATCGCCTTCCGCGCCGCCAGGCTCCGCAACATCGCCGCGATCGGCGTGATGCCGCTGCCTCCCGTCACGAACAGAATTCGTTGTCCCCCGGGCAGCACGAACTCGCCGTTCGCCGCACCGAGCGTGACGAACGCGCCGACCTCGATCGCGTGCAGCGCGTTCGACACCCTGCCCTGCGCCTTGACCGTGATGTCGATGCAGCCGCCGCGCCGCTCCGGCGCCGAGCTGATCGAATACGTCCGCGCCACCAGCCGCCCATCGATCGCCACGCTCACGCGCACGTGCTGCCCCGCGCGATGGCCGCGCCACCCACGTCCCGGCCGCAGCACGATCGTCTTCACACCCGGCGCCTCGTCCCGCACCTCCTCGACCCGCGCCTTGCGCGAGCTCGCGAGCGGCGCGAGCAGCTCTACGTAGTGCGCCGGCAACAGCGGCGTCGCGACGAGGCTCGCGACCTCGCCGAGCCTGGACCAAATCGATGCGACCTTCGTCATTGAGTCAATACTGACTGTGACAGTAACAACTGTCAATGTCGTTCTTGGTGTCAGGGCGGCGCCGTTCGTACGTCGCGTGAACCACTGGCAAATCGAGAGTTGTAAGAACTGTCCCAACGCCGTCCGCGCGGTAGCGATTGTCAGAGTCGAGGACCTCGCAGCGCTCGCGCGCACCACACGGTCCGCACTCGGTGCACTGAAGCCCAGCTTGATGCTCGGCACTGTTCGGCGCTGCGCCGGCAAGCATCGGAGCAGCAGTAGCGGCCGTGGACGTGTCCGCGCGACTAGGCGCCGAGCGTCGAGAGCTCGGCTTCGAGCGCGGCGAGGAAGGCGTCGGGCACCTCGAGCATCGGATAGTGTCCGCAGCCGGCGAGCGCGCGATAGGCGTAGTCCGCGAAGTACGCGCGGTTCACCTGCGCCGTGTCGCCGTGGAGGTCCGAGCCGATGCCTCGTACGGGGACGCGGACGCGGCGTGCGGCCTCGCGGACGTCCATCCGATAGAGCGGCTCGACGAGCGCCGCGGCAACGTCGCCGGGGACGGTGAGGAACTCGCGCTGCAGGCGCTCGACGACCGCCGGCGGGCTGGTCGGCGCGAACAGGAATTTCGGCAGCACGTTCGCGACGGCGTCGCGGTAATCGGCGCGGTAGCGAGCGAGCATCGCGTTCGCCTGGTCGATCGTCGGCAGGACCTCGAGGTTCTTGAGCGTGTCGACGAGGATCAACCCGACGACCCGATCGAGGTCGGAGCACGCGAGCGCTGCGTAGGCGCCGGACATCGAGTGGCCGACCAGCACGACGCGCGGAGCATCGATCTCGCGCACGACGGCGAGGATGTCGGCCGCGTACGCCTCGGCCGAGCCGGGCATCCGCGGCGGAGCGGACTTGCCGTGCCCGGCGAGGTCGAGCGCGACGACCCGATAGCGCGCGGCGAGCGGGTCGCGTTGCGCATCCCACCAGCGGACATTGCCCATCCAGCCGTGGACGAGCACGAGCGTGGTGTCGCCCTGCCCCGTCGCTTCGAAGTAGATCTCGGAACCGTCGCTCGAGGTCGCGAACACAGCGATTACGAGCTCAGGAGCTCTTCCGCGATCTTCTTCGTCATCTGCGCGTCGGCGCGATCACCGAATTCCTTCTTGATCGCGCCGATCACCTTGCCCGCCATCTTCGGATCCTTCGCCGGCAGGCCAGCCACGACCTTCGCGACAGCCGCGCGGAGCTCGGCCTCGCCGAGTCCTTGTGGCAACCACTTCGCCGCCCACTGGATCTCGAACTCGAGCTCCGCGATCTGCTCCTTGCCTCGCTCGCCGGCATTCGCGAACTCGAGCTTGGCCTTCTCCATCTGCTTCTTGTACGCACCGATCACGTCGAGGATCAGCGCGTCGTCGACCTCGCCCGTGAAGTCCTTCGCGGTCCTGCGCTCCATGACCTTCGTGTTGATCATCCGGATCAAGTTCGCGGTCTTGGAGTCCCTCGCCTTCATCGCCGCGGTCAGTTGCGTGCGCAGCTCGGCTTCGACGTTGCTCGGCATCCCGAGTGCTTACCACGCCAAGACGATCAGCGACCCGATCAGCGACGGTCGAACAGCCGCGCCTGCACGGGCGCCGTCATAGACCGCGACCGGCGCTGCTTGCCGCGTCGGGTCCGCCGGTGCTCGCGCACCGCGTTCTCCGGCTGACCGGGAGTCAGCGCGAACAGCGCGCCCGAGGTCGACAGCACGACCGCGAGTGGATCCGCCATCATCGGGCTCGCGGTCGCCGCTCCCGCGAGGTCGCCCGCATTGTAGTGGTTCGAGTTCGCGATCCCGCCGCGCGCATGCTCGTGCTCGTTCGTGTTCGCGACGCGCTGCTGCGGCCCGGTCGCATGCGCCGACCGTACCCTCGGCTCACTCGCTCGCCGCATGCTCGCGTTCGAGCCCGCCGACGACATCGCCACCGAGACCGTACCCGATCCGGAGCCCGATGCCGCCAGCGACCCAGTCGCGACTGCCGCGCGCGACATTGACGGCGCGATCGAGATCGCGTCGATCGTACGGACCGGCATCACCTGCTCGCTCGTCACCGCGATGTCGTGCTCGTTCATCACCGTGACGGCCTCGCCGATCACCGTCGCGCGCAAGCGCCACGCGGTGGCCTCGCCCGCGGCCTCCAGGATCGGGGTGAATGCCCGCGCCAGCTCCGCGGCCGACGCGATCGCGGGCGTCGCCCGCGGCTCGATGTGTCCCGGCAGCTCTGCCTGTGCAGCCGCCGCCAGAACGCCGAGCTCGGCCACCGCGGCCAGATCGGGGACGAGCGTGCGTGCGCCGTCCTCGGCCGACGTCGCAACGAGCTCGACCCGCGAAGCGCCCCGTGCGCGACCCTCGAGCCGCAGCGCGAGCCGCTTCGCGACGATCGAGATCGCCGTCGGACCGCTCACCGCGCCCTCGGCGTCGAGCACGTTGCCGGCCGAGACCACGAGCTCTTCGCGAATCGCGGCTTCCGGCGCGTAGGGCCGCAGGTGCGTCCCGCTCTCGCCACGGGCGAGCGCGCGATAGTCGGCTTCGAGCGGCCGCGCCACCGACGGCTCGGGCAGTGCCGCGAACTCGCCGAGCGTGCGCACGCCGAGCGCCTCCAGCATGTGCTGGACCTCGGGCGAGATCGCGAGCAAGGACAGCGGGCGCGGCGCCAGGAACGCCGCCGAACCGCCGCGCGGCACCATCGTGACGACGCCGTGATCCTGCGCGCGCGCCTCGGGCGAATGCGCCGGCACCGCGAGGCCGTACGCGGCCGCGACCCACGCGGTGAACCGATCATCGGCGATGCCGATCCGGCCGGTCAGGCCGAGCTCCGCGAGCCGCTCGAGCGCGCGCTCGCCGAACGTATGGCCGCGCATCTTCTGCGGGACCTCGGCGTACATCGCGAGGTGCGCGCCACCGGCACCGACCCGACCACCGATATCGACGACGGGGGTCAGGCCGAGCAGGGCATCCGCGATCGCGCGCACGGTCTCGCGCTCGGTCGCTGCATCGACCGCGACGACCGCGACATCCGGCGCGATGGAGCGCGCCGCGGTCGCGGTCATGCCGAGCCGCACGCCGAGCGCCCAGGCCGCGCGCGAGCACGCGACCACGACCGGCGCGTGCAGAGGCCCCGAGCCGGACGCGATACGCGGCGAGGGCCCTTGCGCATCGACCATCGCGATCGCCGCGCCGCTACCGGTGCCGGTGGCCGAGCCACGCAGCGACGGGTCGACGCGGGTCGCGCACTGGAGCGCGTACTGCGGAATGTGGAGGCAGGCGATTCGCATGCTCAGTTCATAGCTTACTGGTCTGATGTTCAGTGGTCAATCCGGACGGTTCAGTACGCCGATCCCGTAGCTAACTGGTCGAAATAACACATACAGTCCGGTGCATGGCACGTGCCCACCCGGAGCAGATCTCCCCCACGGCCCACTACACCGGCTACGTCTGGTACGCGCACGGCCAGTCACACGAAGCGTTCGCGACGCGCAAAGGACGGCTGATGTATCGCGCGC
Source organism: Deltaproteobacteria bacterium (assembly GCA_040004535.1). Classification (GTDB taxonomy): domain Bacteria; phylum Myxococcota_A; class Polyangia; order Haliangiales; family Haliangiaceae; genus JABFXX01. Next base: position 62,489 of record JBDUAS010000005.1, on the reverse strand, counting down.
TTCACGGCGCGAACCTCGCCGCGCACGCGACCGGCCTGCCGTCGCTCGAGGGCATGTTGCTCGCGCGCCACCGCTTGATCGATCTTCGCCTCGCGCAGGCGATCGACGCCGGTGAGGTCTCGCAGATCATCGAGGTCGCGTGCGGGCTGTCGCCGCGCGGCTGGCGGTTCCGCTCGCGCTACGGCGATCGGATCACGTACGTCGAGGCCGACCTACCTGGCATGCTCGCGAACAAGCAGCGCGTGCTCGCCGAGCTCGGGGGCGAGACCGCCTATCACTACACCCGCGAGATCGACGCGCTCGCCGACGCCGGTCCCACTTCGATCGCGGCGATCTGCGGCGCGCTCGATCCGACGCGCGGCACCGCGATCATCACCGAGGGCCTGATCAACTACTTCGATCGCGACGCTGTCACCGAGATGTGGCAGCGCTTCGCGCGCGCGCTCGCAGCCTTCCCGAAAGGGATCTATCTCAGCGACATCATCGTCGAGGACGCGAACCACGGCGCCGTGGTGCAGGTGTTCTCGTGGCTGGTCGCCGCGTTCGTCCGCGGCCGCACGCACATCCACTATCGCGATGCGATCGAGGTCGAGCGCGCGCTCGACGAAGCCGGCCGCGACGGCGTCGCCGTCGATCCGCGCGACTTCAGCGACGAGCTGCCGGATCTCGAGCAGGCCGGCGCCGGCCGCGTGAAGATCATCGAGGCGCTAGCCCGCCATGCGTAGCGGCAGCTCTTCGCGCTGATCGCTCAGTCGATCACAAAGCACGTCGAGCACGCGCGCCATCTCTGCCATGGTCGGCCGCAGCGCCGGCGCTTTCGAGAGCGCACGCATCACGAGCCGTTCGACATCCATCGGAACCCCGGCGCGCAACCACGACGGCCGCGCCGGCCGCTGATCCATGTGCGCCATCATCAGCTCGGGCAGCGAGCCATCGAACGGCACGTCGCCGGTCAACAGCTCGTACATCACGCAGCCGAGCGAGTAGACATCCGACGCGAGCTCGGGCGCGCCTTTCCATTGTTCGGGCGCCATGTACGCCGGCGTGCCCGCGATCGATTCGGCATGCGCCGGCTCGTCGATGTGGCGCGAGACGCCGAAGTCGATCACCTTCACACCGCCGTCCCACAACACGAACAGGTTCTCCGGCTTCACGTCGCAATGCGCGATACCGACCGCGTGAAGCGCCGCGAGCGCGCCCGCGATCCGCGCGCACGCACTGACGATCGTCTCGAGATCGAGCGCACCGCGCTGGACGATCGCGGCGAGCGTCTCGCCTTCGAGATACTCCATCACGAGAAACGGAATGTCGTCGGACGACCGCGACGCGGCGCGAATCTCGACGAGCCCGGGATGGCTCGCGCGCGCTGACACCGCTTGCTCCGCGTACAACCGCTCGACGACCTCGGTGTGGTTGGCAAAAACCGGATCGAGCACCTTCAGAGCAACCCGGTCGCCGGTCGTACGGTGCATTGCCAAATACACCCCACCCATTCCACCACTCGCCAACGGCGCTACCACCTCGTACTCGCCGTAGCGAACCTCCGCAGTCATGGGCCAAACGCTTTGCAGGGCTGGTGCCACCGCGCCGCCGTCATGATTGGCGCGATCTACGCGGGTTCCAGCGTCAGATTTCCGAGCAATCCGTGTGTCGCTCCGTCGACAACGCGTGAATGGCTGGCCACGCGACAGTCGTGCGACACCAGGTCAGTACGTGTCAGCGGCAGAACGGCAACGGAACGTGTCGTCGGTTCTGACGGTCACGGCAGGTCGATCCCCTCTCCGGAGCACACCGCGGCGGCACGCTGCTTCGCATCGCCTTCGAGGGTCCCAGCGAGCTTCTCGGCCTTGCCGCGATCGTGACGCCGGCACGCCGCCGACACCGAGCGCGCGCGATCTTCGGCGCGCATCTCGAGATGACCGCCGACGCTCACACTCGCCTCCGGAACCGACGCGGGATCCGCGCGTTCCTCACCGACCGCCATGCTCATGACCATCCCGTAGAGATCGCGCGCCGATAATCCGCGCGACACCGCACCCTGCGCGTGAGCCATCATCGCTTCGACGATCTTCGTCAACCCGGCTTCGTCACGCGCGCCGCTCACCGGCTGACCGTTCACGAACATCGTCGGCGTGCCGTCGACCCCGAGCGCTTCGGCCGCGGCGGTCTCTTCGATCACTGCGTCGTGGTAGCGGCGATCGTCGAGCGCGGCGCGGAACTTCACGAGATCGAGCCCGGCGGCTTGCGCGAAGCCCTCGAGGTCGGGACGGGTGAGATGCCCGAAGTGCGAGAACACCTGATCGTGGAACGCCCAGAACTTGCCCTGGTCGGCGGCGGCCACGCCTGCCTCGGCCGCGATGCTCGAGCTCCGGTGAAAGCTCATCGCCATGTGGCGATAGATGACCCGGACCTGCTTGGGATACTTCTGCTGGATCTTCTCGAGCACCGGCGCTTCCCGCGCGCAGTACGGGCACTGGAAGTCGCTGAACTCGACGATCGTGACGAGCGCGTCGTCGGGGCCGAGCTGGTGGCCGGGCAAGCCGAGCCCGACGCGGTACGCGGTGTTCGGATCGAGCTCCGCGCTCTCGTTGTTCACGTCGGTCGGCGCATCCGCGGTCGGCTTGCCATCCGCGACGAGCGCCGCGTACAGATCCGCGGGGTGCTGCGCACGCGCGGCGTTCGCGCGCACGAGCTCCTGATCGACCATGTCGGCGAACACCTTGAGCGGCTGGTTGCCATGGACGGGTCGACCGTTGACGAAGAACGTCGGCGTGCCCGTGACGCCGAGCTGCTCCGCATCCGCGACGTCGTTCGCGATCACCTTGCGATAGATGCCGGTGTCGAGGTCGCCGCGAAACCGCACCATGTCGAGCCCGAGCTCTTGCGCGATCAGCTCGACGCCGGGGCGATCGATGTGGCCGTGCACGCCGTAGAGCCGGGCGTGCATCGCGCGGAACCGACCCTGCGCCGCCGCCGCGAGCGCGGCCTCCGCGGCGATCGTGTTGTCGTCATCGAGCGGGAGGATCCGGTGGACCGAGCGGATCTGGCCCGGGTACAGCCGCGCGAGCCGGTCGAGCGTGTCCTGGACGCGGTTGCAGTAACCGCAGGCGTAGTCGCTCCAGTCGACGATCGTCACCGGTGCGTCGAGCCGACCCTCCGACGGGGCCTCGCCGCGCGGAATCTTGTAGACCGTGTTCGGGTCGAAGCTGGCCTTGGCCGTCGTGGCCTGGGTCACGCCGTTCGCATGTGCGATACCGGCCACCAACAGGAGCGCCAGAGCTGCGCGACGCATCGGCTGGAACCTAGCACGGGCCTCGCGTTCCGGCTTACGCTAGTGGCGATGCGGGGAGCCTCGGCCGTGGTGACGCTCGTCTCGACGCTCGTCCTTGCGGGCTGTCAGGATCTCCACGGCGTCGAGGTGATCGTGCAGCCGGGCGATCCGGCGGTCACCAGCGTGCGGCTGTTCGTCGGCGCGGGCGGCTCGACCAGCTCGTCGCTGACCACCAGCGCGAAGGTCCAGGTCGACGACGTCGAGTACTGGTCGCGCGATGTCGGCAACGAGGCCGACGTGGTAACCGGCGTCGATGGAACGGGCGAGGTGAAGTTCTTGTTCGATACGGGTGACACCCTCCCGGTCGTGATCGCGGTCGGCTACGACGCGAACCACACGCCGATCGTGGCCGGCGCGATGACCGACCTCTCGCTCCAGGCTGGCAGCAGCTTCACCGGTTACGCGCTCCCGCTCATCGGCCCGGTCGCGGCGCTCGGCCAGCAAGCCGCGACGGTCCAGCTCGGGCTGTGGAGCCCGGATCTCGCGACGTCCGCGTACGACGCGGCTTGTGCCGGTATCGTCGTCGCGGGTGCGGCCCATCCGTACTTCGTCGTCACCGACAACGATCAGGATTGCGACGGCCTGACCGACGACGACACGGCGCACGAATGCACACCCGACGCGTACCTCGGCACGCGCGACGCCGATCCGAGTGAAGCGTCGTGCCTGGTCTCGGATCACAGCACGGCGGGCGTCGCCCAGTGCAGGCTCGGCGGTTCGACTTGCACGGACAACGTGCCGCGCAACCAGAACATGTGCGTCGCCGGCCACACGTGCACCCTGAACGAGCTGTGCACCCGGTGTGGCGCGGACTTCCGGTGCGCTGCCAATGCCCAGGCGCTGCTCCCGATGGTCGACCACTACGAGTGTGCGCTGCCTCGCAAGGCGTCGGACAACACGATCTGCCAGACCACGTTTACCCTCGCGCGGCCACCGACCGGCGGTTATGGCTGCAAAAGGCTCGAGATCGGTGACGACATGTTCGCGCTCGGCACAGCGCTGACCGTCGGGGGCGTCGAGCTCGACGCGACGCTCCAGGATTCAGCGACGTCGAGCTGCGCCGGCAAGCTCGTGGCCAAGATCTCGTCAAACGCGATGGTCGACTTCACGGGCCTGGTCTCGTTCACGTTGAAGAACAACGCGAGCGTCGCGGTGCCGATCCACGTCGCGCTGGGCTCGAACACTTCGACGTCGTGTCCAGCGACGACGGAATGTGCACTCGTCGCCGGAGATTCGGCGCCCGTTACCGGGGAGGCGTATCAACCGCCGCTGACGTCGTGCGCCGCAGCCTGGACCGCGCCGGCGGTGATCCCGAATCTGTTCGCCAGCAACTCGGGCACCGCGGACCCGACGCTGACGGCGGACCAGCTCGAGATGATCTACGCCGCTAATGACGTGCTGTACCGGACCACGCGCACGGCGATCGGCGGTATGTGGGGGACCTCGACGCAACTCGACCTCGGCGGGTTCGTGGTTCCCACGGGATCCAGGTTGCACGCCCCGAAGCTGTCGCCGGACGGGACCCAGCTCTTCTTCGCGATCCAGGACATGATCGGTGGCACGGCGATGTACTACACCACGCGTAGCTCGTCGACGGCGCCGGGTTGGGGCCTGCCAGCGCCGGTGATCAATACCGACGGCGCAATGGAGGTCACGTCGATCGCGTTCGGGCCGAGCATGCACGTGATCCTCGCGTCGACGAGCATGACGAATGCAAGCGCGCTTTACGACGCCACGTTCGACCCGACGAGCAAGATGTTAACCAACTTCATGATGGTCGAGCCGCGCGGTTCGCATCCGTTTCTCACCGCGGACGGCATGCACCTCTACTTCGATGCCCTGGATAGCACCGCCCGAACGACCCTGTTCGTCGCCTCGCGGCGATCGCCGACCGATGCGTTCGCGCCGGAAGTTCAGCTCGTCGATCTCGCCGCCGGCGGTAGTGTCGACACCGCGGCCTGGGTGCCATCGAATGCGTACACGATCTACTTCACGAGTCAGCGCATCGGTTCGACGGTGCCATTGTTGTTCACGGCGACACGGATGTCGTTCTGATATGAGTGACCGGTCAAGATCATCGTCGCTCGACCGCGCGAGTCTGCCGACGTCGCGCTGTTGCAGCTCGTGCAAGTGGAGCCCACGACGAGCTATGTCGCGCCCCATCGCTAGTCGTACGAGGAGACCCGAGTGATCAAACGGCCGCCCTACGGGCCGTTGTTCTGATCACGGAAGCCCGATCGGCTCCCGGTCCTGCCATCCGGATGAAAGGCAACGGTGACGATCGGCGAAGTGTGGGCGGGTGTGCACCAGCGGCCGGCATGGTCGCGGGAAGTCAGCATCTTGTGGGCGATCAGACCGGCCTCTCCGCGCGACGCCCTCGGCCGATTCGTGAATTGGAATGACCGCAGGCCGGCAGGAGCTCGCGATCCGCGAGCTGGGCAAACGCTACTCGGCCGGCACGTTCGGTCATTTCTTGATGTTCATGACCGCGTGGCTGTTCTCGCCGAGCGCGTTACCGTTCTCCTACACGATCCCGGCGACCCTGTTCGCCGCGCTGATCCCGCTGCGCGTGTACGCGCGGCACTCCGCGATCCAACGTCCCTCGGCGCGCCGCCGCAACTGGACGTTGCTCGCGATCGGGTCGTTCGGCTGCAACCTGCTGTGGGGCGTGTGCGTGGCGTGCGTTCAGGGATCGTCTGGCGCCGGTCTCGACTCGGTCGTGTTCGCGTTCTTCACGTGCGGCATCTCGATCGGCACCGTCACGGCCCTCGCTCCGAGCCCGTGGCTACAGCGCGGCGCGCTCGCGTTCATGCTCACACCCGCGATGTTGTCGACGGTGTGTGGCTATGGCCTCCCCGTGTTCGCCGTGATCCACGCGATCTTCCTGGCGTACACGTTCGTGATGTCGTCGATGGCGACCCGCGAGTTCTGGCAGACGGTCGCATCGAACGAACAGCTCCGCCAGCAGGAGATCGAGCTGCGCCACGCGCAGAAGCTCGAGTCCGTCGGCCGGCTCGCCGCGGGGCTGGCGCACGAGATCAACACGCCCGTCCAGTTCATCAGCGATAGCTGTGCGTTCCTGGCCGATGGCCTCGGCGAGCTCGAAGCCGGGATCGCGGGCTATCGCGAGCTCGTCGAGAAGATCGCGACCGGTCGCGTGGAAACCGATGTGGCCCTGGGGCACGCGGACCAGGTCGAAGCGACGCACGACCTCGCGTATCTGCGCGAGAACCTACCGGCCGCCGCCGAGCGTGCAATGGTCGGGCTCGCACGCGTCGCCGAGATCGTACGCGCGACCCGCGAATTCTCGCGCAACGCCACCACCAAGTCGCCGCAGAACCTCAACGCCGCGCTCGAGAGCACGCTCGTGATCTGTCACCACGAGACGGGCGCCGTGGCCGACGTCGTCACCGATCTCGGCACGATCCCGCTGGTCAACTGTCACGGTGGCGAGCTCAACCAGGTGTTCCTCAACATCATCGTCAACGCGGCCCACGCGATCGGCGAGGTCAAGCACACCAGCGAGCGCGGCACGATCGCGATCCGGACCTGGGCGCCCGAAGATGGCTGGGTCAAGGTGTCGATCCGCGACACCGGCGTCGGGATCCCGGACGAGATCATCGACAAGGTCTTCGACCCATTCTTCACCACCAAGCCGGTCGGCCAGGGCAGCGGCCAGGGCCTCGCGATCGCACGATCGATCGTGGTCGGCAAGCACGGCGGCAAGCTCGAGGTCCAGTCCAAGCCGGGGCTCGGCACCACGTTCACCATCGCGTTGCCGGCCTGAGCGACGGTGCGACGCGCACCCGAGCACATGGTGCTCGAACCGCCGTGGCCCGACTGCCGCACCCACCTCGTGTTCGAACCCGTCGCCTTTCTGCGCCGGCTCATCGGCATCATCCCGCCGCCGCGCCGACATCTGGTTCGCTACGCCGGCGTGTTCGGGCCCGCGAGCAAACACCGCACGAAGCTCGCGCACTCGTGCCCACCGACCCCGATCACCCGGCCGACCCGAGCTGCACGCATTCCGAATCGGCTCGCAGCTCGCGTCCCCGCCGACTGCCGTGGGCCGACCTGTTGCGCCGCGTGTTCGCCGACGCCGTCCTCCGCTGTCCGGGCGGAGGGCGCCGCAGCGTCGTCGCGTTCGTCGCTGATCCGCCGGGCTCGCCGATCAACAGCGGGTTGTTCTTGGCCGCTTCACAAGGCCGGCATTGCTCGGCGACATCCGTGTAGCGCTCTTGATAACGCTTCGCGAAGCTGTCGCGCAACTGCCGATTTGTTAGCGCGTATGCTTGTTCTCGCGGCCTCGGTTCGAGCTACTGCGGCACGAACCAGACCGCCGTTTCGGTCTCAGGGACACAGCTTTGTTGGCGCGCAATCTCGAGCTCGAGGACCAGATCGGACAGTCGGGGGATGCCGCGACGTACCTGGTATACGCCGACTGGCTAATCGAGCGGGAAGATCCTCGAGGCGAGCTGATCGCGCTCGAGGTCGCGCTCGAACAAGATCCACGGAACGTCCCGCTCGCCGCGGCACGCGACGCATTGCTCGAGAGGCATTCCCTCGAATGGCTCGGGGAGCTCGCAGGACGTCCTGGCGTGAGATGGACCTGGAAGCGCGGGTTCGTTGACGCGGCGACCATCGTCACCACGACCGGCACCACCCACGCAGCCATGTACGAAGCCATCCGCGGTTTGCCGACCGCGTCGCTGCTGCGCGAGCTGACGTTCGGTTTCATCGATTCCGATCAACCCGAAATCGAGGAGCGGCGGACGCGATCCTGGCAATCCGCAACCGACGCACTCGCTAGACACGGAATGGCTCGGTCGCTGCGCCGGCTGGTCTACGACGACGGGCGCGAACGCGCGGCGGAGCTGGGCACGCTGGCAGGGCTCTACCCGCAGGCGACCTCTCTGGAATCTTTCGAAATCACAACCAAAACGTGGGCACGAAGGTGTGCACTCGGCAGTATGGATCTCGGCGCGATCGTGCTTCCCGCGCTGCGAGAGCTCAAGGTCCGTAGTTCCGCATTCAGACTCGAGAACCTGGAATCGCTGACCGCCGCGCTGTGGCCACGCCTCGAACGCCTCACCTTGCGATTCTCCGGCTTGGACTGCGAGCCACGTGACCTCATCTCGTTGATCGATGCACTGCCACCGACGCTCCGACACCTCTCCATAAACCCGGGGTACGGAGTATCCGACCCCGTGCTCTTTCACGAGCTGGTCTTGGCCCTTGCTCGTTCAAGGCTTGTTCGGCAGCTCGCAACCCTCGACCTCTCGTATTCCTGTTTCAGCGACGACGATGCGGCGATCATCTTGGAGAATCCAGACCCCTTCCGGCATCTCGAGGTGCTGGATCTGAGCGAGACCAACCTCAATCTTGGAACGGTGAGGCGGCTGCGCGCGGAGGTCGACCGCGTCGTGGCTCGCTGGGGTGGGGTCATCGAACGGCCATAGCGCTCGTATCCGCGGAGCGCTTGCACGTGCAGCGCGGCGCGTCGCGAGCGTCAACGATGGCCATCGGCAGTACGTTGTGGTCGGTGCGCCCGAGCTCGCGGTCGATGATGAATTTCTCCGCGTCGTGACGCACTAAACGGCACGAAACGAACAAAGACCCCGCGAGCACGGCGATCGCGCTTTGCACGGATAGCGCAAGTGACGCACCGAGAAACACGGGCGCCGGCTTGTGACGCGTTGCCAGCACGAGTGCCGCGACCGGGTCTTGTCGGGCAGCTCCGCGATGAAGATGATCCGGAACACCATGCTGAACAGCGACAGCGATATCCATTCAGGGAGTAGCAGGTCGCCGCGACGTTGCCGGCGCTTACCATTCGACTTCGTGCATCGTGCGCGCATGCGTCGCGCCACCCTGCTCGTCCTCGTCGTTGCCCTCTCCGCTTGCAGCAACGACTCGCACCACATGACGACGGTCGACATCGATGCGGCGGGCTCGGGCTCGGGCTCGGGCTCGGCGCACGTCGACGCCCCGCCGCAGCAAGGCGGCCCGAACGTCGTCAATCTGCAGCTGATCGGCGATCCCGATCTGATCGAGTACCGCGACGGTAGCGGCCCGTGGATCGTCCCGACGCGCGCCGGTCAGGTCTACGAGCTCCACGTCACCGACACCTATCAGGTCGTCGTCGCGTGCAGCTCGACCGGCGTCGCGAGCAACGTGTACTCCGAGCAGCTCAACGCGACGTTCGGCGACGGCGCGCACAAGTTCATGTTCTGTCAGTCGGGTGGCACCACGACCGCGCCGACGACCTACGCGGTGACCGGCCAGATGCAACAGGCCGGCAAGCTGATCGTTGGCGGCGTCACCGAGTCCGGCACGACCTCGCCGTGGAGCTTCTCGCTCGCCGTCGCGATGGGCACGCACGACCTCGTCGCGTTCGATGCCGCGAAGATGCAGATCACGCGCGACATCGCGGTCGACGCCGCGGTCGCGCTACCGAACGTCGATGTCGAGGCGAACGGTACCGCCTATACCAACGCGACCCTCGCACTCACCGGCCTCGGCGTTGGCGATACCGTGCAGAGCGACTCGCTGCTGTACACGCAGAACGACTACGTGCAGCTGTCGCAAACCACCGACACCAGCGTGGTCCTCGCACCGAACGCGCTGCTCGGCCAGAACGACTTCACCGAGCTCGACACCAGCGTGACAAACATGGCGGCCGGGACGCTCCGCGCCGTGCGGGCGTACGACAACACGACGACCGCGTTCACGCTGCCGCCGGTGTTGACGGGCGTCACGTTCGGGACCGCGGTCCCGGTCACCGCGCAGTGGGCAACGCTGCCCGCGCTGTCGAGGGTAGTTCTCGAAGCGGACGCCATCACGAGCACCGGCGTCATCGTGCAGAACGTGAGGGCGACCCAAGCGTGGCTGACCAAGACCGGCGCGACCTCGCTCGCTTTCGCGAGCGACGCGACCCACTACGATCCGAGCTGGAACGTCGACCCTTCCGGTGCGTACCTCACGTTCCAGGTCGAGACCGATTCACAAACCGGATCGGTGGTGTCGGGCATCGAGCGTCGTCCACAAACTGCACAGTCGACTGCGCGTTTGTGGGCCCGTGTGCAGGCTGCACGTCGCGCGCGACACGTTCGTCAGTTGTAAGAAGTTTCTCGTCGGCTTGGCCGCGCGCAGCTCGAACAACGGTGATGGCGATAACCGGTGGACGCGCGCGTGTTCCGCGATGCGCCGCCGAACGCTTCCGCGATGATCACGATCGGTGGCGGCGCCGCGTTCTTCGTTGCGTTTCTCGCGACACTCAGGATCGCGAACAATCTGGCCGATAAGAAATACGGTCGCGAGCTGACGCCCGAAGCGAAGCTCCGCCGCTAATTTGTTCCGCAGCCACGCTTGGCGCGCAGCTTCGCGAGATCGAGGCGGGTCTCGGCAAGATCGTGGACGAGCGTGCTCGCGAGCTTCGCGATGTCGATCATGTGGGCCAGGTCGAGCCGCTCGATCGTGTCGCAGGTCTCGTGATAGCAGCGATGGTCCGGGGTCCAGAAGAACGTGTACGGCACGCCGAGCAAGCAGAACGGTGCGAAGTCACTGCCGCGCGCCTTCCCGCCCGCCGAGACGTGGATCTTTGGAAACTCCTTCACGCGCTTGTCGAGCAGCGTGCGCGCGCCGAACCCCTTGAACGCGCCCATCGCGGCGACGAGGTCAGCCGAGCTGTGGCTGCCGACCATGTCGAGCTCGACGAACTGGACGACGTGGTCGAGCGCGATCGTCGGGTGCTTCGCGAAGAACTGCGAGCCGACCATGCCGTCCTCCTCGGCGCCGAACGCCGCGAACACGAGCGTGCGGGCCGGCGGATCGCCTTGTGCCGCGGCCTTCGCGATCGCGAGTAGCGCGGCGACGCCGGACGCGTCGTCGTTCGCGCCGAGGTGGCCGTTGCCGAGGTGATCGTGGTGCGCGCTGACCATCACGATGTCGTCCGACGTGCCCTTGATCGTCGCGATCACGTTCGCGGTGGTGGCGCCGCCGCTCGTGAACGCCTGCTCGTAACCACCGTCGTCGCCGGCCGCCGCGAGGCCGAGGCACGTGAACCGTTCGACGATAAACGCGCGCGCTCTGGTATCGCCGTCGGTGCCCGGCGCGCGGCCATCGAGGGCCTTGCTCGCGAGGAACGCGACGTCGTCGTGGAGCGCGTCCTTCGCGAAGGGATCGCCGTCTTTACACGGCGCCGCGTGGGCGACGACGGGAGCGAGGACCACCACGAGCGCGACGAGCGAACGCATGCAACCAAGACCCGCCGGCGCGCCGCCGGTTTCATCCAAGCTACGCGGCCGGGCCGGGGTCTAACCGGGTCGCCAGCTCTCGGCCGCGCGTCCCGGTCCCCGTCGCGACGAGCGCGCGCCCGTCGTCGGTGTGGCGAAGCTCGATGCGCAGGTGATCCGCGGGCATCACCGCGAACTTGTCGGCCCACTCGACGATCACGATCCCGCGCCGGTCACCGAACGCGTCGTCGAGCCCGAGCTCGGCGAGCTCCGCCTCGCGCTCGAGCCGGTACAGATCCGCGTGCCACACGATCAGCCGGCCGTCGGTGTACTGGTGGACGAGCGAGAACGTCGGGCTGTGCGCACCGGCGCCGCCGAGCGCCGCGACCAGTCCCGCGGTGAACGTGGTCTTGCCCGCGCCGAGCTCGCCGACGAGCGCGATCGCATCGCCACCGCGCACGAGACTGGCGAGCCGCGCGCCGGTCGCCTCGGTCGCGGCCGCGTCGCGAAGGATCACGCGAGCTCGGCGGTGAGCTTGTCGTCCCAGTGATCGGCGGTCTTCGCGATCGAATGGACGATGTCCTCGAACTCCTCGTAGTCGAGGTTGTCGAGGCCGCGCAGGATGCGCAGGTAGAGATCGCCGGTCTGGGGATGCAGCGCGAACGCGGAGTCGCCGGTCTCGGTGAACGACAGCGCGAGCAAGCGGCGCGCACTGGCCTCGTCGAGCTTGGGTTGCTTCGCGACCCGCGATAGCAGCAGCAGGACGCCCTTCTCGGGCAGCACGTGGATCGTCACGACCGCCGAGCCGCGCTGGATCATGCCGACGCCGTCGTCGCCGAGGGCCGGCAGGTTGAGGTTGCGCTCGCGGCCGAACCGGGCGAGGAACTCGGCAACGCGCACGCGCGGGTCTTGTGGACGTTCGGGCTCGTCGGCCATGCCCCCACCCTACTGCGAAGCGAGGCGCGGGTGTATAGAGAGGCGTGCTCCGGCTGGTGCCCCTCGTCCTGATCGTCATGGCGTGCGGCCACGACCATGGACCGCCGCACGTGCGCAAGATGGATCGCCCCGACGGCAGCCCGGCGCTGCGCGGTGGCGGCCGGGCGCTCTCGCCCCGGATCGCGAACTACAAGATCGACGTCCGCCTCGACGCGACCCGCCACCAGCTGGCCGGGACCGAGACGTTGACCTGGACGAACACGGGCGCGAGCCCCGTCGACAAGCTGCCGTTCCACCTCTACCTCAACGCGTTCAAGAACGAGCAGTCGCTGTTCATGCGGAGCTCGCGCGGCGAGATGCGTGGCGCGAAGGCGAGCGACAACGCGTGGGGCTGGATCACCGTCGACTCGCTGACGATCGGTGGGATGGAGCAAGCGGCGAAGCTCAAGATGGTCGCGCCACCCGACGAGACCGTCGCCGAGCTCCCGCTCGCGACGCCGATCGCGCCGGGCCAAACGATCGACATCAACTTCAAGTTCACCGCGCAGCTGCCCGAGGTGTTTGCGCGCACCGGCTACAAGGGCGAGTTCAACATGGTCGGCCAGTGGTTCCCGAAGATCGGGGTTCGCACCGGTCCGCCGGGGCTCGAGCAGTGGCAGTGCGCGGCGCTGTCCGCGTACACCGAGTTCTTCGCCGACTTCGGCACCTACGACGTCACGATCACGGTGCCGAGCACGTACACGGTCGCGGCGACGGGCGTGCTCACCAACTCGTCGGAGTCGCCGGGCGGCACGCGCACGTTCACCTATCACGCCGAGGACGTTCACGACTTCGCGTGGGCCGCGGACCCGTTCTTCAACACGCGGTCGCAGGACGTCACCGTCGATGGCGGCCCGCCGGTGCACGTCAAGGTCTACTTCCGCAACGAGCAGCTCGACTTCGCGCTCCGCCACCTCCAGGCCGGCGTCGGCGCGATCGAAAAGTTCTCGACCTACTTCACGCCCTATCCGTGGTCGCAGATGACGATCATCGATCCGCCGATGGATGCGGCCGCCGGCGCGGGCGGCATGGAGTATCCGACGCTGGTGACGACCGCCGCGGACTCGGTGTTCGTGCGGCCGGGCCTGAAGCTGCCCGAGTACGTCACGGTCCACGAGGTCGGTCACAACTGGTTCCAGGGGATCCTCGCGTCGAACGAGCCCGAGGAAGCGTGGATGGACGAAGGCGTCAACGAGTGGGCCGACGCGCACGTCATGGCCGACCTCTACGGTCCGCGGACCTCCGGTGTCGATCAGCTCGGGTTCCAGGCCGACATCGTCGCGCTGCGCGATGCGATCGTCGACGACCCGAGCTCGCTGCCGCAACCGATCGCGACCGCCGCGTACGCGTTCGTGGATTCCAATGCGTACGGCCTCGCGACCTACGACTACACGATGCGCGCGCTGCTCACGCTCGAGCACGAGGTCGGCACCGCGAAGTTCATGGCGGCGATGAAGGCCTACGCGCGTGCGTTCGCGTTCAAGCATCCGACGGGCGCCGACTTCTTCGCGACGCTGTCGCACGAGCTCGATCAGGATCTCAGCTGGTTCTTCGGACCGGCATTCCAGCAAGTCGGCGGTGCGAAGCTCGCGATCCGGTCGTCGGCGTGCCGTCAGGCGCACGACATTCGCGGCGTCATCGCCGACGGCGCCAGCAAGAAGACCCGGACCGAGACCGAAGCACCGGACACCGGTACGTGGGTATGCGAGGTCGTCGTCCAGAACACCGGGCCGGTGCACGTGCCCGTCGATATCGAGCTGCGGTTCACCGACGACTCGACCCAGCGCGTCCACTGGGACGACAAGGGCGCGGGCACGTTCGAGCGGTTCACCGTCGAGCACTCGACGAAGCTCGCCTCGGTGCGCATCGATCCGGACAACAAGGAACTGATCGACTCGCCGCTCGAGCATGCATACCGGCTCGACGGAGAAGGCGCCGCGTCGCTGCGTGCAGGCGCGCGGATCGGATCGTGGGCGCAGACCCTGATGCAGCTGGTGGGCCCCTGAGATGGCGCTCCGGAAGTCAGGATCCCTGGATCTGCGGCTCACGCTCGGCGACCTGATCGGCTCGGGCTCGCGCGCCCTGACCCGCTACACCGGCACGCTATTGACGGTGTTCGTCGTCCAGTCGCTCGTCGCGGTCGCGACGATGCTCGCGTGCGCGGTCGTGCTCGCGCAGCTGTTCTCGCACCTGCCGATGTGGGACGACGCCGTCGACGGTGACCTGGTGTCGCTCGTGACGTGTCTGCGGTTCGCGCGCGTCAACCTGGTCGCGTGCTCCGGCATCGTCTTCGGCGCCCTGCTGCTCTGGCAGCTCGCGTCGTGGTTCCTCGCCGGCGGTGTCTACGGCGTGCTCTCGCAACGCCCCGAGGGCCGCGCCGAGACCGCGCGGACGTTCGGAGCGAGCGGCACCGCCACCTACCTCGCGTACGCGCGGCTCGCGCTGTGCTCGATTCCCGGCTATCTGGTCGTCCTGTTCGTGTTCGCGATGTGCACGAACGCGGTCGCCGGCCGGATCGAGCACGCGCTCACCGTCGGTGATCTCGTGATGCCGGTGACCGTGTCGGTCGTGCCGGCGCTGGTCCTGCTCCACATCTTGTGGACGGTCAGCGACTACGCGCGCGTCGAGCTGACGCTGCGCCACGATTCGCATGATCCGAGCTCGTCGATCACCTACCTGCGTGCGTTCGCGTTCGTGCTGCGCCGCCCGCTCACGTTGATCCACGCGTCGCTCGGCTGGCTCGGGTTCGCCGCGATCACCGCCGGCTACATGTACCTCGCCGCCGGCCATCCGATGTTCGGCGCCGAGGGTGCGGTGACGTTGTTCGTGATTCGCTCGGGCGTCTCGCTCGCGCGGATGGCGCTGCGGTTCGGAGTCCTCGCCGGCCAGGTCGACCTCGGCGGCTCGCGGCCGCCCCCGCCTCGCCGGGTCGAGATCAAAGCCGAAACCAAGCAAATCGCGTAGAGTGCGCCGAGATGCGCCTCTTGATCGTCGCTGCGCTCGTCGCAGCGTGCTCGCACCCGTCGTCGTCCACCTCACCGAGCGGCAGCTGGAAGGGCCCCGACATGCTCGCGCACGTGCCGGCGGATACGCCGTACGTGTTCGCGATGCTCGAGCCGCCGAGCGATGCGGTGCGCGCGAAGCAGCCCGCGAACGTGGATACGTTCGTGTTGCCGGCGCTCGAGGAGTCGGCGAGCGTGCCGCTCGACAAGCGGCTCGGGCTCGATCCCGAGAAGCGCGCGCTGCTCGGCATCATGGATACGGCGCGCGGCACCGATCCGACGAAGTGGATCGAGAACCTCGGCTTCGCGAAGAACGGGCACTGGGTGATGTACGGGATGGGCGTGTGGCCGGTGATGCGAATCGAGGTCGCCGATCCGGCGAAGCTGCGTGGGGTCATTGCCGAGGCGGCGAAGACGCTCGCGCTGCCGGAGATCCAGCAGAAGGACAACGCGGGGGTGCCGTACTGGATCGCGAGCAGGTTTGGCGTGTCCGCGATCGTGTCGGTGATGGATCACGAGATCGTCGCGGCGATGCTGCCCACCCAATCGCTCGCGGCGGTGTTGCCGGTCGTGCTCGGCCCGAAGCCGATGGAGCACAACCTGCGCGACTCCGGCGAGATCGCCGACGTGATGGCGCGCTATCACCTGATCCCGGCGACGATCGGCATGATCGATTCGCGGCGCGTGATCGCGGCGCTCGAGCGACGGGATGATCTTTCGACGACGTCCGTGTTCACCGCGCCGGCCTGTCACGCGGATTACGAGCGGATGGCGGCGGCGGTGCCGAGGATCGTGATCGGCTACCACCAGCTCGACATGCAGGGCTTCTCCGCGGCGCTCGCGATCGAGACCGCACCGGAGGTCGCGAAGCAGCTCGCGTCGTTGCACAGCGCGATGCCGGCGGCGCCGGACGCGGCCCACGCGATGCTGTCGGTCGTCGTCGCGGCGGATGTCGATGCCGGCCTCGCGACGATGCGCGGCTGGTTGCAGGGGCTCGCGGATCGGCCGTTCCAGTGCGAGCAGCTCGCGATCGCGAAGATGGTCGTCGCCGGTGCGCTCGAGCGGACCAAGACGTTGATCCCGGCCGAGCTCAAGGGCCTCCACGGTGGCGAGCTCGTCGTCGAAGATGCGAGCGAGTCACCGCCGGGCGGCGCGGGGTACGTGCTGGTCGCGGGCGATCAGATCGCGATCGCGCTCGGTCAGGCGATCCAGAAGTTCGGAATGGGTCTCTCGGTCGCGCCGGACGGTCAGCCGCTCGAGCTGCCGGTCGGCATGCTCGGCATGCCCGGCCTGACGTCGGCGCACCTCGCGATGCACACGAGCCGCGCCGCGCTCGCGGTCGGCCCGCAGAGCAAGGCCGAAGTCACCGCGGCGCTCGCGGCGCCGAACGCGGCACGCAGCCCGTTGATGGCGTTCAACTGGGACATCGCGAAGTTCATCCGTCAGCTGCCGTCGGTGATGAAGGAGGACGATCGCAACAACCTCGCCACGATCTCGACGATGACCAGTACGGTCGATGTCCGCGAGAACACGCTCGTGCTCGATCTCGCGGGGACCTGGGTCAAGTAGCGATCAGCACGCCGGGGTTGCAGATCGCGGCGGGATCGAGCGCGTGCTTGACCGCGGCGAGCGCGGTGCCGAACACGGCCGGACGCTCGCGGCGATACCACGGCATGTGGGTGCGGCCGACCGCGTGATGGTGCGTGATCGTGCCGCCCGCGCCGTGCACGGCCTCGGACGCGACTTGCTTGAGCGCGCGCCACTGCGCCAGCTCGTCGCCGAGCCGGAGCGGCGCGATGAACGTGTAGTACGGCGCCGGCCCGTCGGGATAGACGTGGGTGAACCGGCACGCGATCACGCCGGCGCCGGCGGCGCGGAGATCCGCGAGCACGCGCGCGTGGAGCGCGGGGAACTGGGTCCACGTGCAGGAGGTCTCGAACGTATCGGCGAGCATGCCGATCGAGAGCAGCGCGGATTGGAGGTACGGCGCGGCGAAGAACGCCTGCTTCCACGTGCCCGCTTCGCCGTCGCCCGACTTCTCGCTCGGACCCGCGACGATCGTACCGCCGTGATCGCGCGCGAGCTCGATCGCGCGGGCGAGCCATGCGGTGAGCGGGTGATCGGCGCTCTCGAAACCGAGGAGGAGCACCGCGGTGCCATCGAATCGCACGCGATGGAGGCGCGCCTCGTCGGGATCGAGCAGGCGCGCGTTCGCGGGTTGCAGCCCCGATTGGGCGAGCGCGCGACAGGCAGCGACGCCTGTCTCGAACTGCGCGAACGCGACGCTCGCCGACGCGCGAAACGTCGGGCGCGGGACGACGCGCATCCACGCCTCCGTGATCACGCCGAGCGCGCCTTCGCTGCCGAGCACGAGCCGGATGGGCTCGGGGCCGGCGCCCGAAGCCGGGTGCGAATGGGTCGCGAGCGTGCCGCGTGGCGTGACCAGCTCGACCGCGTGGCAGTGATCGTCGATGTGGGTGGGACCGGTCGCGTAGTGGCCGCCCGCGCGCGTCGCGAGCCAGCCGCCGAGCGTCGAGAACTCGAACGACTGGGGGAAGTGGCGCAGCGTCAGGCCGTGCGGCGCGAGCTCGTCCTCGAGCCGCGGCCCGAACGTGCCGGCGCCGATCCGCGCGAGCCGGCTCGTCGCGTCGAGCTCGCGAACGCCGGCGAGCGCGGCCAGATCGAGCGAGACCACGGCCTCGCGCTCGGCGCGCGCGAGCTCGGCATCGACCCCGCCGACAACGGACGTGCCGCCGCCGAACGGGACGACGCTCCACCCGCGCTGCTCGCAGACCTCCAGCACGCGGGCGACCTCGCCGGCATCGCGAGGACGAACGACGAGATCCGGCGCGTGCGCGTAGTCGCCGGCGAAGCCCGCGACCAGATCCGGGAACGCGCGGCCGCGGGTGTGCGCGGCGCGATCGCGAGGCGCCTGCGAGCCGAACGCGGCGAGCGGGTCTGGCATCGCGACGCGCGGTGCGGCGACGGTCGGCTCGTCGGTGGGCAGCTCGCGCAGCGCGGGGGTCGCGGTCGGCACGAGCACGCGCGCGAGCTCGCCGAGCCCATTGCGCGCCACCGCGTCGGGGAACTTGTCTTGCCAACCCCAGGCCCACTGGCTGCGTACGCGCTCCACGCTACCCATCCTGGTGTATCGTGCGCGGCATGTCGACCTTGCCCAGCCTCCAGCAGTTGTTGAAGGACAGCAGCCTTGCCGAAAAGGCGCACGAGGTCGACAAGAACCTGGTTCGCCTACAGTGGGGCTCGGCGTTCGTGCTCGTCGGTATCTCGGGCTCGGCGATCGTCGCGATCGCGCCGCTGTTTCGCCAGCCGCCGAACGACAAGCTCGCGCTGTTCCTGCGCAAGCTGCTCGAGCACAACGCGTACATGGGCGGCATGGCATCGTTCGCGATCCAGCCCGATGGCTGGGTCATCCTCCACGCCGGGCGCGCGCTCAAGGGCATGGACCCGAACGAGTTCGCGACGATGGTCGCGGGCGTCGGCCGGTTCGCCGATCAGTTCGACGACACGCTGATCGCGGAGTTCTACGCGTCGCAACCGGAAGCCACGAACCAGGCGCCGATCGAGTAGTTGGCGGGCTAGAGGCGCACGCGATCGAACTCGACGAGCGCGCACAGCTCGTCGAACCGCTGCTGGATCTTCGCCGGCGTGAGATCGCGCAGGCCGTCGACCGAGAACTTCTCGACGGCGAAGCTGCCCATCACGCTGCCCATGATCATCGCGGTGCGGATCGTCTTGGGCGACAGGTCACCGGCGTACGCGAGGTAACCCATCAGCCCACCGGCGAACGAATCGCCGGCGCCGGTCGGATCCTTGACCAACGACAGCGGCATCGCGGGCGCCGCAAACGCGCCGTCGGCGTGGAACAGCAGCGCACCGGCATCACCGCGCTTGATGATCACCGAGGTCGGACCCATGCCGAGGATCTTGGTCGCGGCGGTGCGCAGGTTGTGCTCGCCGGCGAGCTGGCGCGCTTCCTCGTCGTTGACCATCAGCGTGTGGACCTTCGCGAGCACGGCCTCGAGCTCCTTGCGCTTGATGTCGATCCACAGGTTCATCGTGTCGAGCGCGACCAGCGCGGGCGCGCGGACCTGCTCGAGGACGTCGAGCTGGAGCGGCGGATCGATGTTGCCGAGCAACACGAGCTGCGCGTCGCGATGCTTGTCCGGAACTTTCGGCGCGAAGTCGGCGAACACGCCGAGCCGGGTGTCGAGCGTCTCGCGGGTCGCGAGATCTGGCGCGTACTTGCCGACCCAGTGGAACGTCTCGCCGTGCTTGCGCTCGACGCCCGAGACATCGACCCCGAGGGTGACGAGCTCGTCGAGGTACTTCTGCTCGAAGTCATCGCCGACGACGCCGACGACCGAGACCTTGTTCGTGAAGTACGCCGCCGCGCGGGCGATGAACGAGGCGGAGCCGCCGAGGAGGTTCTTGTGCAGCCCGAACGGGCCGTCGATATCGTCGTACGCGACCGAACCGACGACGAGCAAGGAGCGATGGGCGCTGCGCTGGTGCATGAGTCCCGGTGAGGTACCATTGCCGACCGGTGGCGATCAACGAAAGCGGCGACGACCCGGGCCCTGCCCCGCTCGGCGATCACACCTCGCCACCAGCTTCCCCGGTGACCGGCCTGACCGTCGACGAGCTGGTCGGACGAGGCCGGCATGCCGAGGCCGCGGCAACCGCCCTCGCCGGCGGGCAGCCCGGGCGCGCGGCGGATCTGTACGAAAAACTGTGGGACTTCCGCTCCGCACTCGCGGCGGCGCGAGCGGCCGGCGACCTACCGCGAGCGCTACGCTACGCGCTCGAGGTCCACGACGAGGCCGCGGCGACCGAGCTGCTCGCCCAGCTCGGTGCGACCGAGGACGGTTCGCGCGCGGCGCTCGAGATGCTCGTTCGGATGCGCCGCTATGCCGAGGCCGCGCCGATCGCAGAGCGCCTCGGTGACATCGCGAAGGCGATCGACTTCTACACCCGCGCGCGCAAGGATCTCGATGCCGCGCGCCTCCTCGAAGGGCTCGGCCGCGACCGCGACGCCGGGCGGTTGCTCGAGCGCGCACTCGATCTCGCAGCGGAGGCGGAACACGCACCGCTCCAGCTCGCGCTCGGCCGGATCCTCGCGCGCCGCGGCGCCTACCCCGAAGCGACCCGCCTGCTCCAGGACGCGCGCAAGCTGCCCGCGCTCCGCGACGAAGCCCAGCGCCACCTGATCGCGACGCTCGCCGCGATGGGCCTGCGCGACGGCGCGCGCGACGCGCTGCTCGAGCTCCGCGCGAACGATCCGACGATCACGGCGGACCTCGATAGCTACCTGCGCGACTGGCGCGATCAGACCGCGGAGCGCAAGACCAGCCGCGACCGCGAGGTGATCGCCGGCCGCTACCGGCTCGAGAAATTGCTCGGCGCCGGCGCGTCGGGCCGCGTGTTCCTCGCGGTCGACGAGGTCGCGGGCCGGTCGGTCGCGCTCAAGATGTTCTTCGCGTCCAGCGCCCGCGGTGGTGCTGCGTACGAGCGGTTCGTGCGCGAGGCGCGGCTCGCCTCGACGCTGCGCCATCCGTCACTCGTCGAGGTCTACGACGTCTCGGTCGAGCGCGGCTTCCTGGTGATGGAGTACCTGCCCGGTGGCTCGCTCGCGCAGCGCCTCGGCGCCGGCGAGAAGCTCGTGCCGTTGCAGGTTCGCCGGATGGCGCTCGATATCATCGGCGGCCTCGAGGCGGCGCACCACCGCGGCGTCGTCCATCGCGACGTGAAGCCCGCGAACGTGTTCTTCGACGCGCGCGGCACCGCGAAGCTCGGCGACTTCGGCGTCGCCCACCTCGTCGATCTCGGCCAGACCCAGACCGGCGGCTTGATCGGCACGCTCGCGTACATGTCGCCCGAGCAGATCACGGGCGCACCGATCTCGATCGCCGCGGATCTCTACGCGCTCGGCGTCACGCTGTTCGAGGCGCTCGCGAACCGCCTGCCATTCCTCGGGCCCGACTTCGTCGCGCAGCACCTCGGCGAGGACGCACCGGCGATCTCGACGGTCAGCGAGCTCGATCCGGCGTGGGATCCGATCCTCGAGAGCCTGCTGATCAAGAACCCGCGCGAGCGCATGCAGACGCTCGGCGATCTACGCCGCGAGCTCGAGGCGCTCGAGCTCGGCGGCCGGCCGCAGATCGGGCCGCGGACCAAGCGCGCGAGTGGCTCGCACTCGATCGTCGCGCTCGCCGCGGCCGATGAAGAGGACACGCCGCGCTACGCGTACGAGACCCCGGTCGGCTCGACCGCGGTCAGCCAGCTCGCGCGCGCCGTCGACACCGTCCTCGACCGCTCGGTCGTGATCGAGCGGTTCGACAGTGGCGACGACGCGACGCTCGCGCTCGAGCACGCGCGCGTCCTCGGCCGGGCGCAATCGCCGTTCGTACAGCGCGCACTCGGCCTCGATCGCGGGACCCGGACCGCGGTGTTCGAGGCGTCGACCGGCGCTGCCGTCGCGGAGGCTGTCCCGCAGCTGCCGCCGGCGGAGCTCGTGCGGTTGTTGAAGCGGATGGCGCGCGCCGCCGAAGCGATCCACGAGGTCGGCGGCAGCCACGGTGCGATCACACCGGCGACCGTCGTGATCGACGAGAACACCGTGCCGACGCTGCTGTGCGCCGGGCTCGGCGTCGTCGCCGAGGCTCAGCCCGTCGAGGATGTCGCGGCCATCATCCGCGTGTTCGCCGGCATCGTCGGTGCGGAGCCCACGTTCACCGCGGTGTGCGAGCGGCTCTGCGTCGAGGTCGGCGCGAAGCCGCCCGCGTTCGTGCCGCCGATCGATGGCACCTCGCTGTACAGCGCGGCCGACGCGCTCGATATCGCCGTGCTCGGCGCGCTCGGCGCACGCTAGCGTCGTTGCTGCGGCGGCGCATCGCGGTGCTCGGTCCCGAGCTTCTCCGCCATGAGGATCACGATCCAGATCGCGCCCTCGCCGATCTCCGGATGCGTACCCTGGGCGATGCCGATGCCGACATCGTCGGGTTTGTAGTCGCCGACGAGCTGCTTGCCGTCGAGCGAATCGAGCTCCGACACCGCCGTGATCACGCTACCGACCCGCGCGTACTGATTGCCGAGCGCATCGAGCTGACGGCTCGCCGCCGGCCACAACGAATCACGCGACTTCCCCGCGGCGAGCCCGTCTGCAAGTTGCTGCGCGGTCGCGGTGAGCTTTGGATTGCGCTTGACCGCCCGGACCGTATCGAGCTGCTGCTCGACGATTTGCGCCGCGCGCGCCGCATCGACCTTCGGTGGGATCCGGATGAAGACCTGGGTGACGAACAGCTCTCGCTTCCCCCCGACATCGTCACCGAGCGCGACCCCGATGCCGACGTGGGTTGCCGTCGGCGACATCAAGTTCGCGCGGTGACCCGGGCTGTTCATCAGGCCCGCGTGGGCCTCGCCAACGCCGTACGCGCGCGCGACGTTCTCGAGCACGACCGCGGTCTTGATCCCGGCGACGCGTACGCGATCCGCCGCGGAGCCGCTCGTCGGAGAGACGTGCGCGACCAGCTTGGTGCGCCGCATCTCCTCGGAGTAGCCTTGCGCGACCTTCGCGACGCGGTCGTCCCAGACCAGCGCCGGCAACCCGGCCGTCTTGCGATCCCGGTTGAGTAACGCGAACAAGCGCTGCGAGGCACCAGCCGGCTCGATCACGCCGCCGTCATCGTGGCTGGGTTCGACGGTCAGCGCGAGCGGTGGCTCGGTGCCGCAGTACACCGGGAAGTTCGCGAGCACCGTCGAGCCCGAGACGCCGCTAGCGGTGATCTCGATCTGCTGGCGACCGATGTGCTTGCCGCACATGATCGTGCTCTTGAACGCACCGGAGTGGCCTTGCTCGAGCGCGAGTCGCTCGGTCGTGCCGTCGTCGCGCGTCACGAACACTTCGGGCTCGTGGTAGCGAATATCGACGATCGCATCGAGCTTGAACGAGCCGCCCGCCGGCAGCGCGCGCGGGACCGGTGAGGTCGTCACGGCCGAGCCTTGGAGCGCGAACACGACCGCCGAGGTGCCATCGGGCTTGCGCTGGACCGCGCCGATGCCGACGCGTGCGGTCGCGCCATCGCCGAGGATCTCGGCGAGCTGAGGTGTTAATTGATCGACGATCCGAGCGGGGGAATCGGTGTTCGCCCACAAGACGAGCAAGTGCGGCGACGGCTCGATGATGCCGTTGCGCTGGAGCGCGAACTCGATGAGCGAATAGTCGACGACGCCGTCTTCAGACGCGATCTGCGCGAGCTCGGTGCAAGCGCGAAACAACCGTACATCGGCGGCAGGGACCGGCACGTGCGCCTGATTCGCCGCGTCCGTGACGGCGGCGATCACCGCATCGCCGAGCGCCGTGTGCGGCGGCGCCTGGAGGGACTCGTTGTAGCGAGTCGCGGGCTCGCTCCCAGGTGCGAACGTCACCGGTCGGACGGGCGTCGCCGCGGCCGTCGGTTTGCGCCAGCTCGGTTGCGCGCCGATCTGCTGGGGCGGTCCCGCGCAACAAGCGAGGACAAGAAGCGCGATCAGCCAGCGCACGTCAAAAGCGTATCACTACTTCGCCGCGCTGCCGCTGCCGGCTCGATTCGCACGCTGGATCGTCGGATCGACACGCGGTGGCGTCGGCGTCGGCGAAATCTGTACGGCGGGAATCATCGGCGGCATC
The DNA here is from genome assembly GCA_040004535.1 of Deltaproteobacteria bacterium. Lineage (GTDB taxonomy): Bacteria > Myxococcota_A > Polyangia > Haliangiales > Haliangiaceae > JABFXX01. The sequence continues at coordinate 38,261 of JBDUAS010000005.1, read as the reverse complement.
GGTGGCGGCGGCATCGGTGGCGGCGGCATCGGTGGCGGCGGCGTAGGCGTGGGCGTCGGCGATCCGGTCCCCGCGTCCGTGGTCGTGCCGGGCTTCGGCACGATCGCACCCGTCTGATCCGCGAACACCACGGTCATCATCCGATCCATCGCGTGAAAATCACCGACGGTGATCCGATTCCAGCTCGACGCGCCACCCTCGGCTTGGTGGGTGCCACCGGTGCGCTGGTTGGTACGCACGATGTTCATCCGCCAGCGATCGCCGACGTGCGGCGGCAAGTTGACACGCATCGTGTCGTCCTTGCCCTTCACCGCGGCCCACGGGACCGCGATCTCGACATCCCAGCCCTGGTCGGTATCACCGGGCGCGACCGTGCCGCGCAGCTTGACTGCGGTCTGCATGTTCGACTCGTAGCTCATGTCCGCGAGGTTTTCCTGCGCGCGGGTCTGCGGCCACCACTTGTCGAACGTGACGTTCGCCGGGCTGACCTGGAGCTCGACGTAGCCGCGGCGGTTGGCGTCGGCGTCGATGAAGATCTCGACCGCATCGTCGATATAGAGATTCTCGTCGTGCTTCGTGTAGCGGCTGACGATATCGGTGTCCTGGATCGTGACGAAGATGTAGAGCGCCTGCTCGTCCCACGTGACCTTCGCGTTCGCCTTGCCGATCGGATCGCTGCTGCCCTCGGCGGTCGCGAACTCCGGCGACAAGATCGCGAGCCCGTAGCCCGGCTCGGTGCCGATGCCATCGATCGTGATCGGACCGGCGGCGTGCGGGAGATACACCGTCCCGGGAGGCGGCGGCGCCTTCGAAAGATCGACCTGGTACTGCTTCGCGATGATCGCGTCGTCCTGCGTGGCCGGGCCGACCGCGCGCATCCGATCGCCGAGCTGGTGACCGTCCACCTGGATCAAGCCGACGTACAACGTCGCGGTCTTCGACTTCCAGTCGGGCCGCAGCGTGAAGTCATGCGGGTCGCTGATGATCTCACCCGCCCGCCAGGTCTCGACCGGATGGCCGAGCTCCATGTCGGAGGCATCGAGGTTCATGAAGTCCGCAGTGCCCGGATCGCCGCGCAGCTGAGCGAACACCCGCCAGCCCGGTCCCGGCGGGATCAGGACGCGCCACACGTGCGTGATCCGCGCGGTCTGGCCGGGGATCAGGATCGCGCTGAGGGTCGAGTTGCCGACGTACTCGACCCGGCCGCCGACGGAGACATCGAGGTGCGTGAGGCCGGCCGGCACGGCAGTCAAGAGGTTCGTGGCGATCAGCTTGTGATCGATCTTCTTCGGCTGCGGGCCGGGACCGGTATCGACGCATGCACCGATCAGCGCGACGCCGGCGACGAACGCGACGGCCTTCATACGATCAGATCCGACGCGTCCTGGAACAGCGCGCGATTCTGCTTCTCGCGCGCGATCACGAGCTTCTCGACGGTCTCGAGCAGCTTGGGCTGCTTCTTCGCGACCTCGTCGAAGTCGCGCTTCGCGAGCTTCAACACGACCGCCTGCTCGACCGCGATCACGTCCGCGACCGCCGGATCGCCGCTGACCAGCGAAATCTCGCCGACCGCCGCACCGGGCCCGAGCTCGGCGACGACGCTATCCGCGCCGCGAACCTCGACCTTGCCCGCGACGATCACCCACAGGAACTCGTTCGCCGCACCTTCGGTGATGAACTTGGTCCCCGCGGGCACGATCTCGGTCGTCAGCTTTGCGATCACCGCGTCGCGATCGGTGAGCGCCTTGAACAGCTCCGACGTGCGCGTCAGGTTCGCGAGCAGCCGCGCGCGCGCGTGGAACGCGAGCACCTCGGCGAGCTTCGGATGCTTCTGCGCCGCGTTCTCGACCGCCTTCGCAGGAATCTCGAGGACCCAGACGTCGTCGTTCGCGATCACGCTCGCGGTCCGCGTCGTGCCGCCGACCAGTGCGATCTCGCCGAAGAACGCCCCCGAGTGGAGCTCGCCGAGCTGCTTGTTCGGGCCCGAGATATCCGCCTTCGCGGGCGGCAGGGGCTTCGCCGGCTGTGCGGGTTGGGCGCCGCCCCGGATCACGGTCGCGTTGCCGTGCGCGAGCCAGTACAGCGCGGTCGCCGGCTCGCCCGCTTCGATGATCGTCTTTCCCGCGGGATACGCCCGCGCGGTCATCACACCGACGAGCGCACGCGCGCCCGGCTTCGACAGCGCGGACAACAGCGGCGCCGGCGGCACCACGCCCGGTTCGCGCCCGGCGAGCCACGGGCCGAGTGCCTTGATCACCGTGCGCGCATCCGCGAGCGGCGTGCCGCCCGCGTTCGTCAGATCGATATCGGGCTTGTCGAGCGGCGCTGGCTTCACGAGGTGAAAGTGCGGTCCACCGGTCGCGTAGGTCTCGATCACCTGATCGATCAGCTCGCCGCCGCGCAGGCTGCCCAGCTTCTCGAGATGCCGCCCGCACGCGACCGCGAGCGCGACCCGGCCACCGGCACGCGCGCCCTCGCCGACTGCCGCGAACGCGGCCTCGGCATCGTCGGCGTGGCCGAGCGCACCGAGCAGCGCCGCCACTTCGAGCCAGGCGCCGTAGTCGGTCGGGTGCGACCGCAAGTTGCGCGTCGCGCGAGCGAGATCGTCAACGGTGACCGGCACGGCCACCGTTATACCCCAGCCCTAGAACCGCATCAGGGTGTAGCCGCCCGATGGCGCTGCTGTCATGCCGGTGTTCTTGTCGAACATGTGGCCCGTACTTCCCGGATTCGACGTCGAGCCCTGCGACGCGATCTCGATGACCACGTACGCGCTGACGCCGATGACAACCCAGAACCACCACTTCTTGTAGACCGGCGTTTCAGTCGAAACAGCGGGCTTATCGTTCGGCGCGCCCGGACCCGGCGGCGCCGCACCGTTCGCGCCGTTCTGGCCCCCCATCGTGGCCATGCCGTTCGGCGGCGGACCGCCGTAGTTCGGGTTCGCGTTCGGCCCATTCGGGGCGCCGCCGTTCGGGCCCGTGCGGTTATCCGCCATCCCGCTGCTCGCGCCACCCATCCGCTGATCGCGAATCGCGTCGATGTTGATGCCCTGCACGCGATCGAGCTGGGCATCCCCGGTCGAGACCGTGAGGCCCGTCGACGGCGTTCCCGTCGAGCCCGCACCCGCACCCGCGCCCGCGGCCGCGCCTGCACCATCGGGCGCGGTCGCCGGTCCGGTCACGGGCGGCGCGACGACGGCCTTCTTCGCCGCATCGGCATCGGCCTGCGCCTTCTTCGCCGCATCGGCGTCCGCTTGGGCTTTCTTCTGGTCGTCGAGCTTCTTCTGCTCGTCAGCCTTCTTCGCCTGCGACGACTTCATCGCGCCGTCGAGCCGCGCCATGCTCGCTTCGATCTCGGAGCGCTTCGGCGCATCGGGGACCTTGTCGAGATACTGCTTGTAGTAGGTGATCGCGTTCTCGGCGTCGCCCAGCTTGTCGTAGCAGAGCGCGAGGTTGTAGTTGTTCAGATCCGCGGGCGCGAGCTCCTGCGCGGCCGAGAACTCCTTGATCGCGACCTTGTAGTCGGCCGAGGCGTACGCCTTCTGACCCGCGATGTAGTGCGTGCGTGCATCGCCGCGAGCATCAGCCCACGCGAGCGTCACGCTCGCGCATAGCGCCATGAAGATCAGGAGTAGATGTTTCGGTTGGCGCATAAGTCCTTGTTGTCGGCAGTGGGAGTGTCTCTCAGGAGGTGTGCCACATGCGGTGACCTCAGGCACTTCAGTCGAGATTACAGCCGTGGCTCGCGTCGTCGGGATGGTGGTCGCAGTACTGCTTCCGGCACCCCGCGGACATGTTGACCACGGTGTTCGTGCAATCGACTCCGGGCGGCGGATTGTGGGTTGCACCCGAACCGTTGTGCTGGACCGCGCCGCTGCCCTGATGGGGCGGAATGGGGTTGGATTTCACCGGCTCGAGCGTGACCTTCACGCGACCCAGCTTGCCGTCGACGGTGATCGTCTTGTCCTTGTAGCCCTTGGCCTTGACGGTGATCGTATGGACGTCGCCCGGGCGTACCGCGACGATGCCGTTCAGCACCGGCACGCCGCCCTCGAGCACGTCGAACTTTGCCACGTTCGCGTCGATCACCACGTCGACCGGCGGTGGGCCGAGGCTCGGCGTCGAGCTGCCCGAGCCGGATCCGTCGTGCTGAACGGTCATGTCAGAACCATTCGAACCGGTGGTTGCCGATCCGTTCGATCCCATCGCGACGATCGCAGAGCCCGATCCCGAACCGAGCTCCGGCTGCTTCGCCGATCCAGAGCCCGAGCCCTCTGCGACGAGCGCTGATCCGGAACCGGTCGAGCCCGAGCCCGAGTCTTTGTTGTTCATCACGACGAACGCCGCGATGCCGCCACCGGCGAGCAACACGACCAGGATCGCGATGATCAGGCCGGTGTTGCTCTTCTTGCCGACCGAGACGACCGACGCCGACGGATCGTAGAGGCCGGGGTGCATGACCGGCTGGCTCGACTGCGCGTTGACGTGCTGCGGAGTCGCGAGCCCGTGCGGAGCGCTCTGCACGTTCGCCGCGATCGTCGGCGTGTACGCCGCACCGGCGATCGGCGGTTGCATCGGTCCCGGTGTCGGCTGCGCCAGGTGCTGGCTCGACCCGACGGGGAACGCCTCCATGTACGTGCTCATGCCGGCGCCCGCGATGCCGCGATAGACCGCGATCAGCGCGTTGACGAGCTCGTCCATCGAGCCGTAGCGCTGCGCCGGATTCTTCTGCATGCAGCGCGTGATGATCTCCGCGAGCCCTATCGGCAACGCGCGACCCGCCTTCTGCGCACGCTGGGTCACGGGCTCGGGCTCCGACGTGATGTGCTGCGTGAGGATGCCCATGAACGACTCGCCCTGGAAAGGCAGCGAGCCGGCGAAGCACTCGTACATGATCACGCCGACCGCGTAGATATCGGTCCGCGCGTCGACGGGATTTCCGAGCGCTTGCTCCGGCGCCATGTAGAACGGCGTGCCGAAGATCGTGCCCGTCCGAGTCAGGTGGTTCTGACCGTCGTTGCCGCTGACCTTCGCGATGCCGAAGTCGAGGATCTTCGGGACATCCTCGTTGTTCGGTCCGATCGTGACGAAGATGTTCTCGGGCTTCATGTCGCGATGGACGATGCCCTTCGCGTGCGCGGCCGCGAGCCCGTGCCCCGTCTGGATCAGGATGTTGAGCAACCGATCCGCCGACATCGGCTGCTGGATCATGTCGTTCAACGCAGCTCCGTTGAGGAGCTCCATGCACATGTAGATGCGACCGTCGGAGAGCTGGCCGAAATCGTCGATGCCGATGATGTTGCGGTGACCGATCGACGAGCTCGACCGCGCTTCCTGGCGGAACCGAGTCACGGCCTCCGCGTTCGACACGATCTCTTGCTTCAGCAGCTTGATCGCGAACTTCTTGTCGATGTGGATGTGCTCGGCCGAATAGACCTCGCCCATGCCACCTTCGCCGATCAGCTTGATGATGCGATAGCGACCGTCGAGCACGGTCCCCACGAGTGAAGGTTGGGGAAGTGCTTGCGGGAACGACCCGGAAGCCGGCGGTCCGTCGGCGGTCATTGGGGCGTCATTATATCGTGACCGGGGCCCTCGTGCCGTCACGGGAGTGGCTGGCACACCCCGAGGCCATGGGCGGTTGCCGTCGGATCGGCGTTCACCACACATTGCTCCCCGGTGGCACAGGCCGCCAGATCGGCCCGGCCGCACGCTTTCGCGGGTGCCGGCGCGACCAGATCGCAGGCACCTTGCACGCACGCCGGGCCCTCGGCCAGATCGCAGGTGTTATTGCCCGGACAGGACGGATTCGCTGGACAGTCGAGGCCGGCCTCGTAGGCGGCCAGCTCCACGCCGAGCACCGCCGTGTCGTGGCCGCCCTTCGCGCACCCGCAGCAATCGGCCGGCGCCTCGACGCAGTCTTGATCGGCCGCGCACGACCGGCTCGTGACCTGCGCGCAGGCACAAGAGAGACAGCCATTCGCGTCGACGACGAAGCCATCGCCGCACGACAGGTCGCACTGCATCGGCGCACATGCGAGCTCGCAGCGACCGGTATTGCACGCGAGCTGGATGTTCTGCGGGCACGTCGAGACCGGGCACATCACGCCCGCGCACGCGTTGATCGTCGGGTCGTGTTTCGGTGCGGCGTAGGTCGGGCAGTCGCAGCACTTCGCGGCACCGAACGCGCAATCGTTCGCGGTCGTGCACTCGGGCGCCGCACCGCCGGAGCCCGCACCCTCGCCGTCGCCGCCGCCGAACCCCTGGGCGTCGAGCTGGCTGTCGGAACATGCCGACAGCGCGAGCAACAAGATGAGGACGAGGTGACGCATGGCCAAAGAGGGGTTCAGCAGCTCCCGTGCCGAGTGTAACTGCTCGGCATCTCAGCGTGCACTCTCAGTTTTCCGAGGAGATCAGAGGGGTCGTTTAGGGTGCTCGCGACATGGGTGCCAAGATCCTCACGAAGACCGACCGCCAGATGGAAGACCGCATGATGGCGGTGTCCAATGATCCGATGCGCGCCGATACGCTGCAGAAGGCGCGCGCGTTCAAGCGGACGTGGCTCGAGCTCGCCGAGGCGCTGTCTCGCGTCCAGGGCCAGACGTCGTGGGAGGCCTGGGGATTCTCGGACTTCGATGCGTACTGCCGAAAGGAGCTCCACCTCCGCGCGAACACCGTCGCGAAGCTGCTCGGCAGCTACCGCTTCCTCGAGACCAGCGCGCCACGCGTGATCGAGCGCGCGCGTGAGGATCCGTTCGAGGCACCGATTCCAACCGTGAAGGCCGTCGAGTTCGTCCAGAAGGCGACCGACCGCGGCGCCGCCGATGCCGAGACGCTCGAGACGATGAAGCGCGTCGCGTTCGACGAGGGCGTCGATGCGCCGATCCTCGCGCGCCGGTTCAAGGACGTCGCGTTCCCGGAGACCGACCGCGAGCGCAAGGAGAAGACCCGCGCCGCGATCGCGGGCACCGCGCGGCGGCTATCGAGCCTGATCGCGGAGGACGATTCGCCGGTGCCGAAGAAGATCGCGATCCAGCTCGAGGAGACGATCGGTCTCCTGCTCGAGGCGATCGAGAATTAGTGCAGCCAGAAATACTTGATCGCCTTCGCGAGCAAGTAGATCGAGTAAAAGATCAGGCCGATGCCGACGACGCGTGGGATCCACGCGGCCTTGTCGCCGAGCACGTTCTTGCCGCGGTGGGTAAGAAACGCGACGAGCAGGAACCATGCAGAGGAGCCGATCAGCACGCCGACCGTACACGCGAGCCCTTCCGCTTGCGTGTGCTTTGGAATCGTCGAGCCCATGATCACGACCCACGTCGCGACCGCCGCGGGGTTGAGCACGATCAACGCGAGCCCGACCTTGAAGCCCTGCAGCGTCTCGCGGCGCATGACGACCGAGTCCGATGCCTTCGGTTCGTTGTCATCGGCGTCCGGATCGGTCTCGACGGCGGCGGGCGGATGGCTGCGCGCGGTGAAGATGCCGTACACGAGCAACACCGCGCCGCTGATCGCGTAGAGCGTCGGTTTGATGATCGGATATTTCTCGATCACGGACTGCATGCCGAGCACGCCGAGCGCGGAGTAGAGACCGTCGCCGACCGCGCCGCCGAGCCCGACGGCGATCGCGCGGCGCATCGTATGGCGATACGCGGCGTGGATCACGGCCACGTTCACCGGCCCGATCGGGACGCCCGTGAGCGCACCGGCGACGACGCCGATCACGAGGAACATCAGCACGGTGTGGCCCCCGTGCTATACAGCAGCGTGACCGCGGCTGCTACCGGCAATGACGGGGCTTCGTCGGGTTTTAGGCCGCCGAACCCGAGCGAAGCTCTTGCGCGGGTCGGCGATTCAGGCACCGATGGCGTCACGTGGCTCGGCCATGCGACCGCGGTCGCGGAGATCGCAGGCACGCGAGTCGTGTTCGATCCGCTGCTGCCGTGGCGTGCGAAGAAAGCTGGTGCGGTCGATGCGGTGCTCGTCACGCACTCGCACGTCGATCACCTGAATCGCTGGAGCCTGCGCGCGATTCCGCGCGAAGCGCATCTGGTCGTGCCCCGCGGCTGTCGTGACGTCGTCGCGGATCTTGGATTCGCGCGCGTCACCGAGGTCACCGCGGGCGACCAGCTCGCGATCGGCGGACTCGAGGTCCACGCGGTACCGACGCGCCACGACAACGGCCGGTGGAGCAAGCGCGACACGCCCGAGTGCGTCGGCTACGTGATCAAGCGCGATCACGTCGCGCTCCATCATGCGGGCGACGTCGATTTCTCGGACCACCGCTTGTTCGACGACATCGGCAAGCGCTTCGACATCGCGGCGACGCTGTTACCGATCGGCGGGATGATGCCGGTCTGGTACTACCGCACGCGGCGTACGCGGATGGACCAGGGCGTCCACATCGATCCCGATTGTGCGCTCGATATCTACGAGCGGCTCGGAGCGCGCGCGCTGGTGCCCGTCCACTGGGGCACGCTGCACTTGCGGCTCGGGTTGCCGTCGATGCCGCGCCGCCGGCTTGCGAAGATCGCGCTCGCCCGCAACGCCTCGGGGGTTCACATCCTCGAGCACGGTGCGCGGCTCGACCTCGCAGAATTTAGCGGTGGAGCCGAGCCCCGGCTCGGTGCACCATAACTGCATGCTCGCGCTGCGCTGGTCGTATGCGAAGGACTTGTTCGTGGTCGCGCTGCTCGGAGCGGCGACGTTGGTCGCGCCGCAGCGCAGGCATCACGCGGTCGCGCCCGCGCCTGCGGTCGTGCATCACGAGGTGCTGATCGACGTCGAGCTCGTCAATCTCGATCCGCCACCCGCGGTGAAGTGCGCCGATGCGGAGCTCCTGTACGAGCGGCGCGAGTTCGATCTCGCGGCGTCCGCGCTGCGATGTGCCGCGCCCGCGGAAGAAGCGCACGCACAGCTCTACGATCAGCTCGCGCGCGCGTGGGACCGGGCGAACGCGCCAGACGCGACGCCGGAGACGAGGTTCGAGGCGCTGCGCTACGCGCGGCGGTTGGATCTGTCGCTCGGTGGCAAGTACGCCGACGAGCTCGATGCGAATCTGAGGATCGCAGCGCCGCTCGCAGCCGCCGCATATGCAGCGGCGCGCAACGATGAAGGCCGCGAGCTCGCACTCACGACGTGCGACGCGCTCGGGGTCTCGGTCGCCTCGACGAAGCCCGCGCGCGCAAGGTAATCGTGCGTTCGGAACGGGGACGGTAACCACTTACTCAACTTGTGGCGTGTAGCGCGTTGTTTTCACTGGCGGCGAGAGGGACGGTTACAACTTTGGCCGTCGCGCACCGCGAAGTGTCCGGGCTTCGGACGCGTAGCGACGTCGCCGCGGCTAAAGTTGTAACCGTCCCTTTCCGGCCGAGAGAATTCGCGGGGTTCGGGATCGCAAGTTGAGTAAGTGGTTACCGTCCCTGGGACTAATTGATGGGGGAGTTGTCGCCCTCGGCGACGAACGCGGCCCAGTAGTACGGGTGCTTGTACTTCTCGCGGCCGGCGATCTCGCGCTGCACGTCGCGTAGCGCCGAGCTCCGCGCTTTGCCGGCTTTCAGGCGGGTGTAGTAGCCGGCCATCAAGTCGCGCGTCGCGAGATCGTCGACCTGCCAGAGCGACATCACCAGGCCTTCTGCGCCGGCGATCACGAGCGCGCGGCGCAAGCCGTACACGCCCTCGCCGTTCGTGACCTTGCCGTTACCGGTATCGCACGCGGACAACACGACGAGCTTCGTTCCCCACAGATCCAGGCCCGACGCCTCCATCGACGTCAGGATGCCGTCCTCTTCGCCCGATGACAGCTTGTTCGCACCCGCGAGCGCGAGGCCCGAGCGCAACAGCGGATTCTCCGCACCACTCTGCGGAGCGACGCTCTGTCCGGGCATCGGCATCGCGACCGGCGTCGCTTGCGGTTCGGCACCGCGCGACTTCTTCGGCGGCTCGTCGTTCAAGAAGAACCCGTGAGTCGCGAGGTGCAAGATCTTCGGCCCGTGTAGCGCCTTCAACGCGCCCTCGGTCGCCTTCGCGCCGCGATACTCGGTGAGCCCGGTGAACGTCTTCTCGACCTCGTCGGCTTCCTGGCCCGTGCCTGGCAGCTGCGGCCACATCAGACCCGATAGATCCGCTGCGCGCGCACCGCGCGAACCTTCCGCGCCGGGCGCCGCCTGGGTCGCATCGAATGCGGGGTCCGCGAAGATCACGCCGCCCCCCTGCGCCTTGCTCTTGATCGCGAGCCGCAGCAGGTCTCGGCCCGAGGTCAGGTACGTGAACGTGAACGTATCGAGCAGCAGCTTACCGTTATCGTCGACGAGCGCCGAGAACGGTACGACGTTCAGCGTGCCGTCGGGCGCGAGCAACACGTCCGTCGTGGTGCCGAGCGCGGGTGCGAGCTTGCCGATCGTGAGCTTGTACAGCGCGTTGCCGAGGTCGCCGACCTTGGTGTTCTTCGGGTTCGAGACCGCCTTGCGGAACTTCTCGACCGCTTCGTCGATCACCGTCGCCGGACCGAGATCGATCAGCGCCGGATCGCCCTTGCCGCCGAGGACGTACGCCGCGTAGCGCCGCGGCGGCAGGATCGGATTGATCCGGTACGGCGACTTCGGATCGTACGGCTGAAAGTTCACGAGCTCGACGAGCTTCGCGTCCTTCGGCATCAGCTTCTGGATCGGCGCGAGCTCGATCGGCATGCTCGTCGCGCGATAGGCGGCGCTCTTCTTGCCGACCTCGATCTCGAGCTTCTGGATCTGATCCTCGAGCGCCACGATCGACTTCGCGTAGTCATCCGGCCCGGTCGCTGCCGGCCCCGCGACCGTCAGCTTCGCGAGCTGTGCCCGCGCATTCGCGAGATCGTCGAGCAACTTCTTGTCGGCGGGCGACAGCTTCGAGCGGATCGTCGCCATGCTCGCCGCCGCCGCATCGAGGACGCGGCCCTTGCGGCGCAGCAGCGTCGTCAACCCGAGCCGCGCCGCGACCGTGCTCTTCGGCGCGTACGACAGGCCGAAGTTGACCGCGAGATCGAGCTGGTAGTTGTTCTTCGAGAAGTAGATCGCGTGGTCGCTCTCGGTGCCGGTGCGCAGCACGTTGACCAGCTCCTTCTCGGCGATCTCGAGCGACGTCGCGAGCGTCTGCTCGGCTTTCGCGGTCTCGCCGCTCGCCATGTAGAGGCTCGCGAGCGAGTGCTCGAGCATCCCGTACATCGGGTGGCGCTTGCCGAACGTCTTCTCCGCGTAGACCCGGTAATCGAGCAGCAGCTTTTCGGCGCGCTTGTACTCGCCGAGCTCGCGCAGCACGTCGGCGATCGTCGTGTCGTACGCGCGCGCGGACAGCGGCGACAGCTTGCCCATCTGCTGCTCGGCCTTCTCGTACAGCTCGAGCGCCTGCTTGGGATGGCCGTTCGCGCGCACGATCTCGGCGAGCACGCCCTCGTAGCCGGAGTAGCCGCGCGACTTCTCGTCGATCGCGATCACGCGCTTGAACACCTTCTCGGCATCCGGAAGGTCGTCGATCTGGCGATAGTTGTAGCCGAGCTGGCCGAGCAACACCGGCAGCATCGGGTCGTCCGGCTTGTCCTTGTCGAGCCGCGCGACCTCCTTCGTGTACAGCGCGATCGACTGAGCGAACAGCGGCTTCGCGAGGTCATCGCGGCCGCCGTAGTGATAGCTCATCGCGATCGACCACAGCGTCGACGCGTGGGTCTGAACATTCACATCTGGCGCGTTCGTCACGATCGCGATCGCGCGGTCGTAGAGCGCCTTCGCCTTCGCCGGCTGGTTGGTCTGCCAGTAGATGCTCGCGAGCTGCTGGATCGGCCCGAGCAGCGAGAGGTCGTTCTTCGACTTCGCCATCGACTCCTGGAGCGCGAGCGCCTGCTCGTAGAGCCGCTCCGACGACGAATACTCGTTGTGCATCTGGAGCAGCGCCGCGTACATCGTGAGCTGGCCCGCGTACATGATCGACTTCTCGCCATCGAGCTTCTTGGTCAACACGAGCGTGCGCTGGACGTAGGGCTCCGCTTCGTCGAGGTTGTTCTGCGCCCACAACATCCCCGACACGCCCATCAACGCGGTCTGGACATCGCGCGAGTCCGGCCCGGTCGAGCGCTCCGCCGACGCGAGGATGTCCTTGTCGATCGCGAGTGCACCGGCGTAGTCACCACTCGCCGACGTCATCCCGGCGAGCGCTTGTTTGCGCATCCGGACCTGCTGCGAGTCGTCGCCGTAGATCTTCTTCTCGAGATCGACCAGCTGCTTCGCGAGCTTGCTCGCGGGCACGTACGCGCTCTTGGCTTGGAGCTCGTACATCTGCTTCTGCAGATCGTTGATCTGCTGCTGCTCCGCGGGCGTCGGCCTCGGCCGCGCCGGAGCCTTGGGAGCCGGTCCACCAAACGCGATCGCCGAAACCAGCGCGATCAAGATCCAGATCGTGCGCGTCATCGCCGCTACAATAGTGCAGATGCGCCTCCTCCACCTGGCAATCGTCCTCGGCCTCGTCACGTTTACGGGCTGCGCGAAGAAGCAGCAGTCCGCGGACGCGAAGAAACCCGTCCCCGCGGCGACCACGCCGAGCGATCCGCAACCCGAAGCGGCCCCCGCGGCGGCCGCTGCTCCCGCACCCGCCGCGAGCGAAGCGCCCGCGCCCGGTTCGCGCGGCCCGGTCAAGAAGGGCGGCGACCCCGAAGACGGCGGCCAATAGGCCATCCAGTCATTCGCAGCTTCGCTACAGCCAGAAGACCGTCGAACCGACGACGCCGATCGTCGCGATCACGAGGCCCATCGAGTAGCCGAACTTGCGATCGCGAATGCTCGGGTTGGTGCCGTCGAGCGTGCGCGCACGCAGTAGATTGCGCAGGTCGACCGCGAACCAGATCGCCGACACGCCACCGGTGACGATCGTCATGAACACGTGGAACGCCCACGCGGACATCGGAGAGCTCATGCCGCGCTCCCCGCCGCATCCGGAATCGGATCGACGAGCATTCGCTTGGTGTCGTACGCGAGGATCGCGGTCATCACCGGCAGGAACAGCCAGTAGAAGAACCTGACCGAGAACGCACCGGTCGCGAAGCCGATCAAGTAGCCGGTGTATGCGACGAGTCGCTCCATCGCATACGACTTGTAGTTCGTGGCCCGCCCTGCCCGCTTGACGTAGATCGCGCGCATCACGGTGTTGATCGTACCGAGCGTGATCACGCCGATGACCGGAATCACCGGCGCCCAGCCATACGCGGCGACGACGATCAGGCCGAACCCGTAACAGACCGCATCGGCGATCGCGTCGAACAGCTCGCCGAACGCGCTCTTGCAGTTGAAGATCCGCGCGACCAAGCCATCGGCCTTGTCGAGCAGGCCGCAGCCGAGCATGCAGAACGTCGCCCACTGGTGATAGCCGTGGTGCACCGCGTACAGGAACAGCGGCAGCGTGAAGAACCGCGATGCGGTGACGGCGTTCGCCGGATTCCACGGCGACACGACGCGCGCTGCAGGCGCCGCTGGGATGGACGCGGCTCCGGCCACCATCACGACGCTTCGGCTTCGGGCTCGACGTCATCCGCCGTCGCGAGCCCAGGATCCACGAACCGATAACGCTTCCACGCGAACCGCACCCGCTGGAGCAGCGACACGTGGCTCATGATCGCGACCGCCCAGCACCCGGCGAGCAGCGGCCGCGGGTCGTGGAGCAGCGCGGTGAAGAACACGCCGGCGCCGTAATAGATCAGGAACTCCGCCGAGCCGAACAGCCCGACGACGTCGATCGGGTGGCCGATCTTGCCCTTCTCGCGCCAGACGTCCTGCTGGCTCTCCGCGTAGATCGACAGCTTGATGATCACGTTCGTGAGTGCGCCCGTGATCCCGAACCCGAGCACGATCAAGATGTGCGGGTAGTCGTACGACAGGTTGAGACAGCCGCCCGCGTACATGATGCCGAGCACCCAACGGTCGCAGACGTCATCCATCACCGCGCCGAAGGTCGACCGCTGATTGAAGTTGCGGGCCTTGTAGCCGTCGATGTGGTCGACGAGGCCGCGCACGAGCAGCAACGCGAAGCCCGGCCACCACCAACCCTTGAAGAACACGACGCCGCCGATCAAGCCGATCGCAGCGCCGAGCGCGGTCCACGCGTTCGCGTGGATCGGCAGCTTCGCGAGCGCCGACACGATCGGATGGATCAACCGATCGAGTTGCTTGCGGAAGGCGAACAGGTTCATGAGGCGGCGGCGACTCTAGTACGGATCAGGTACCCGTTCGGACCGAATTCAGCACCTTGCGTAAAGCCCCGAGGAACTGATCGATTTGGGCCGAAGTCACCGACAGCGGGGGCTGCAAGCGCAGCACGTTGCCATAGAGCCCCGAGATCGTGATGAGCATGCCTGCGGCGTGAAGAGCGTCCTTCACCTTGCCCATCGCCTTCTTGTCGAGCACTTCCTTGGTCTCGCGGTTCGAGACCAGCTCGATGCCGCCGAGGAGGCCCGTGAACCGCACGTCACCGATCCAGGGATCGCGCAACGCCCACGCGGCTTCGGTGAAGTAGCGACCCATCGTCGCGCAGTGATCGATCAATTTTTCTGCTTCGAGCGTCTCGATCAGCGCGAGGCCTGAAGCGGCGGACACCGCGTTGCCACCGTTCGTCGGCGTCGTGCCGCCGAAGAACGTCTTACACACCGCGTCCGACGCGATCGTAGCGGCGAGCGAGCCGACGCCGCCGGAGAGGCCCTTGCCGCCGGTCATGATCTCCGGCTCGAGGCCGTAGTGTTCGACGGCGAACATCTTGCCGGTGCGACCGAGGCCGGTCTGGACCTCGTCGGCGATGAGGAGAATTCCGCGCGCCTTGCGAGCGCGATCGACGCGGTCCCACCACTTCTGCGGCGGCGCGAGCCCACCGACCGCCTGGATGATCTCGGCGATGATCGCCGCGGTCTTCGGCCGTGCATCGAGCTTTGCCTCGAGGCCGTCGAGGCACTCGGTCGCGCAGCCCTCGGGCGTGCCGTGCTTGCAGCGATAGCAATACGCGTTCGGGATCGGATAGTTCTCCGGCCCCATCGGCTTGCCGGCGCTCTCGCGATACTTCTCGCTCGCGGTGACCTCGAGCGAGCCGATCGTGAGGCCGTGGTAGCCGTTCTCGAGATACGCGACGTCCTGGCGCTTGTCGTACTGGCGCGCCATCTTGAGCGCGAACTCGTTCGCCTCGGAGCCGCCGGTCGAGAAGAACACCTTGTTGAGCGACTTGGGGCCGAGCTCGATCAGCCGCTTCGCGAGCTTCACGACCGGCACCGTGCCGTGCTTGCCGGAGACCTGGAGCACGGTGTGGAGCTGCTTGGTCGCGGCTTCGATGATCTTCGGATGGCAGTGACCCGCGTTGTTCACGAAGTACCCAGCCGTGAGGTCGAGGTACTCCTTGCCGTGAACGTCCGTGATCGTGCAGCCCTTCGCCTTCGCGATGATCACCGGCTCACCCGCCGGATGGGGCCACGGGCGCATCACGTATTTCTCGTCTGCGGCCTCGATAGAGTCGGCGTCGGTAAGGTTGTCGGTCATCGCAATGGCGCAGTTAAATCACGACGCAATTCATTGTCAAGTTCCATAGTTAGATTGCTGCGCGGTTCCGGGCTCTGCCGAGAAAATGCCGTTGCTGCGCTGCCACACACGCACGTGATCTGAGGTGATTGCACCACGTTGAATTTCGAACACCCGGTAGCGCGCCGTCCGGTGGGGCTTGTCGTGTTCATAGGTTCCGCTCGCGACGCCGCGTACCGGGACCGGCCCGTGGGGGCCTGCGAGCATTTCGGTCATGTCGCGGTGCTCGTGGCCATGGACGATCAGATCGGCCCCGACCTCGGCGATCACCCTTGCGAACGCCTCGTGGTCGCGGAGCCCACGGATCTTGTTGCGCGCGGCCTTGCCCGCCGGCGGGTGATGGATCGCGACGACCCGAACCTTGCCGGCGAGCCGAGGATCCGCGAGGACCTGCGCGAGCCGCGCGAGCTGCGCGTCGCCGATGCGGCCGTACGCGGTGAACCACGGTGTCGCGCGGGAGGTCGTCACGCCGACGAGCGCGAGCTCGCCGCGAATCCGCACGATCGGCCACGCCGCGTCGGGATCCTGGTCGTCGAGCGGCCACTCCCAACCTTCATCGGCGCGGTGATACGGCTCGAAGATCTGCCCGAACAGGCCGACGCCCTCGGCCACGTACGCGTCGTGATTGCCGGGGATACACGTCACGTCGTGCGGGCCGAGGCCGATCCGCTCGAACAAGCCGCGCGCGAACTCGAACTCCTGCTGGAGCGCGAGGTTCGTGACGTCGCCCGTGCACAGCACGTGATCGATCTTGGCTTCCGCGAAGTCCGCGATCATCTGTTCGAACGCGGCGACGTGATAGTGCCGGCTGCGGTTCGTGAGGAGGTTCGCGGCGCCGATCCAGCGCTTGTTCGCGAGCTTCAACCAACCCGCACCATCGTGCGACAACAGGTGCAGGTCCGAGCAATGCGCGAGTCGCACCGAGGAGTCGTAGCACCCTACGGTTGCGGCGTCATCAGCGTCGCCATGTCCTCGGCCATCGTGGCGCGAATGTGCCTTAGCGTCGCGCCGCGCAGGCGCTGCTTGGTCGCGCGGAACGCCTGTTGCGAGAATGCGCCGAGCCGCGTCGCCTCGGCGGTCGCGGTCGCGATCACCTCGCCGGGCGCGACGACGGCGTCGACGTAGCCCGCGAGCTGCGCTTCTTCCGGGTTGTAGATCGTCGCCATCAGGGTCGCGCGGTCGAGCTCGGGCTTGACGATCCGATCGCGCGCGAGCTCCATCGCGAGCACCGGCACGGGTAGGCCGATCTGAACTTCGTTGAGGCCGATCTTGAACGCACCGGCCGCAGCGATCCGGAGATCGCCGGTCAGCACGACGAGCGCGCCGCCGGCGAGCGCGTGACCGGTACACGCGATCACGAGCGGGACCTTCGCCGCATAGAGCCGGAGCAGCAGCTCCGAGCCGCGCGTGAGCAGCGCGGTCGCGTTCGCGGGCCCGCTCATCATCACCTTGAGATCGAAGCCGGCGCAGAACCGCTCGGGCCGACCCGCGAGCACCATCGCCTTGGCCTCGGTCTCGGCGCGGGTCAGCGCGGCGAGCAGCTGGTCGATCATCTCGTTCGACAGCGCGTTCGCCTTGCCGTCGTCCATCGTGACGACGGCCGTCGAGCCGTCGAGCGCATACGTCAATAGGTCGGCCACGCCGCGAAGCTACCGCAGAATCAGCGATGCTGGCGTCGCTCGTGCCGCAGTTGACCGTCGGTTCCCGACGCTGGATCGCGATGGCAGGGCTCGCGTCGTGCTCGCGTTCGCCGCGACTACGCGCCCCGCCGCCACACGAACCATCCAGCGATCAGGCTGATCAGCGCGAGCGCGAGGAACGGCCACGCGCGTGGAAGGAATCCGGTGGCGCGCGTGAACGGCGTGGAGGCGATGACGCTCAACTTGTGAACCGCACCGGCTTCGAGCACGGCCTGGAGCTCGATCGCGTCGCGAACCGCGGTCTCGTCGAGCTTGCCCGCGACGGCAGTCGTCCGGAGATGCAGCGTCGGTTCCCGCGTCTCCGCGGGCAGCGGCGCGAGCGCCTTGACCGTGCCGTCGAGCACGGTCGCGATCGGTGCACCGGGGCGCGTGCTCGCGGTTGCCACGACGCGCCGCGCGGCTTCGTCCGTGAGATCGACGATCACGCCGCCGTCGCCGAGCTCGGCGCGCCGGATCTCGGAACCCGCTACGAGGACGACGTCATCGAGAAGGTAGGTGCGCCAAGCGCGGGCTCGGATCGCGTCGGCGCGGCCGTACGCGAGGATACGACCGTGAGGCATTGCGAGCGCGGGAATCGCGGCGAGGTAGGTCGAGAGGACATGGTCGCCGCGCACCACGCAGTGGCGCATGCCGTCTACTTCGCGACCGTGACAACCGATCGCGTCGGCGTCGGCGGTCCGCAGGTCGCTCTCGCGATCCTCGGCGAGGAGCGCACCGTCGGCGACGTGAATCCCGAGCTGCTTCGCGTGGTCGTCGGTCGCGACGTAGTCTGCCGCCGGCCACGAATTGTTCGGCATCACGACGTGGAGCTCGACATTCGCGGTGCGCGTGAGCAGTGCCGTGATCTCGCTGATCATCATCGGGTCCGTCTCGCCGAGCTCGACGACGATCTGATCGCCCGCGGCAACGACGCGCGTCTCGACGCCCTTCTCCTCGACGCGCGTCTTCGCGATGTCGACCGCCATGTCGCGCGCGTCATCGTCGACCGGGGGCGCGATCGCGAGCACGATCCGCACACCCGCGCCCGGCCCTGGATTCGTCGCGCCGCGGATGACGCCGAATGCGCCGAGCGTGAGCCCGACGCCCAGGAGCGGAATCGCGACAAACCTCGTCATGCGCGTGCAGCCTAGTGCATTAGGCACGTCGTTGCTCGGTGTCCCGGCGCGACACGGTGCCACCGGCGCTCCGTAATTCCGTCCATACGTCGTGCGAGCCGCTCTCTCCCGAAGCCGGTCAGTACTGTACGTACCCGACCGGTTTCAGCTGAGCGGGTTTTCCGCGGCCGGCATAGATGGGGTCGAGATGTCCGACGTCACGGCCCTCCTCGCCGAAGCCGCTTGGCCCACGCGCCTGGCGCGAAGCCTGGTCGGCAACAACGACGCCGACGACATCGTGCAGGAGACCTACGTCGCTGTACTACGCACGCCGCCGGATCCGGATCGACCGCCGCGGCCGTGGCTGCGCCGCGTGATGGTGAACGTGGTGCGCATGCGCCAGCGCGGGCGAACGCGGCGCGATGCGCGCGAGACCGCGAGCCCGATCGCCGATCCAGTGCGGACGCCCGAGCGTCTCGGGTCCGTGATCACGCTCTAGCGCCGACGATCAGTTGACGCTCGTGCGCAACGCGAGCAGCGCCGCGAACGCTTCATCGCTCGTCGGCTTGATCTGCGACGGCGGCAACACGAAGCCGTTGCGCAGCCCGTTCTTGGGACGCAGCTCGATCGTGTACGAGAGTGCGCCGCCCTCGCCGTACATCCAGTCCGTCATCGTGCCCGCCGCGGGATAGAGCTCGACGCTCTGCATCAGCCGATAGTTGATGCCGTGCTGCGCGAACATCGCCGACGCCACCTTGTCGCCGACGCCCGCGAACCGCGCGTGGTCGTCCGACGGCTTCGGGGTCCAGCCCCACGGATAGAGGATCAGCTGACTGAACGCGTGGAAGTCGACATGCAACGCGAAGTGCTCGCGCTTCGCGAGGTTCCGCAGCGCCTGCGTCTCGGGCTCGGAGAACGCGTACTCGCCGCGATAGGTCTCCGCCCGCTTGCTCTTGCTCGCGCCCGCCCCGCCCCACGCGACGCTCCAGTTGCGGTTGAGATCGACGCCGTAGCCGCCGCGCCGGTTCTTGCGCCAGTACCGATCGGTGCCCCACGCGTACTGATAGCCGTCCGGGTTCATGACGGGCACGACCCACAGCGTCGACGTGTCGACGAAGTCGCGCACCTTCGGGTCGGTCGCGATGCCACGCACCATCCGATCCGCGATGCTCATGTTGACCATCGTCGAGATCCACTCGCGCGCGTGCTCGGTGCCGTTGATCAGGATCTTCGTCGGGCCGTGGCCGATCTTCAGCGCCCAGATCGGCCGCCCTTCGAACGACGGGCCGATCATCTGCATCTCGACGCGACTCGGATCGAGTGCGGCGAGCTCGCGCATGCGTGCGGTGATCGCGGCGTAGTCGCGGTAATCCGCGAAGAAGTCGGTCGAGCCGTCGTGTGCGATCCGCTCCCGTTCTACGCGCGCATCGGCATCGATGTCGTTCGACTCGATCTCGAACGGCACGTGGACGTCGGTCAGGGTGGAGAGCGTGGACTTGTGGACCACCAGCTCGAGTGGCAGACCCGGACCCGTGTCTTCGCTCCACACGTCGAGTGCGTAAGAGCTCGCGAGGGAGCACGCCGCGGGATCGTGGCAATCGACGCGAATCGCAACCCGTGGATCCGGCTCGGCGCGGTTCGCGGACCAGAAGCACGCCGCGATCGCGGCCGCATACATCCACCGCGGCACCCGGGCGACATCGAGAATCTGCACACGCCAATCGTAGCATTGCGCGCAACGTCGGGAGATCGTTCGCATAAAAAGCACCGTCTAGAATGTCGATCGGCCAGCACGCCGATCGTCGCTCGGATACACCAACCGAGTTACCAGGGAGAGACGCAATGAAAGTCATGATGTTCGTGATGATGTCCGAGCAAGCCGCCGCCACGCCGCCCACCGAAGAGGCGCTGATCGCGATGCACAACTTCAACGAGGAGTTGGAGAAGGCCGGCGTGCTCGTCAGCCTCGGCGGCCTGATGCCGACCAGCCACGGCGTTCGCGTGAAGTACCAGGGCAAGAAGCGCACGGTGACCGACGGCCCTTTCACCGAAGCGAAAGAGGTCGTCGCCGGCTACTCGCTGCTCGAGGTCAAGGACATGGCGGAGGCGATCGAGTGGGCCAAGCGCTCGCCGTTCGGGATGGACGGGAGCGACGGCGAGGCCGAGGTCCAGCTCCGGCCGCTGTTCGATCCGTCGATGTTCGATCCGCCCGCCGGCGCGTAGTCCGCGCAATGGGCAGCCGCGGTGTTCTCTTTGCGATCGACGACAAGAGCGCCGCCCAAGCCCAAGCCACTTGGTTGTGTACACGAGCGGCGATCCGCCGATGGGCCGATCTCCAGCGAATTCTTTTCGCGAGCGATTACTGCGTCTTGACGGTCAGCGAGCTGATGGTCATCGCGTTCGGATCCTTCGTATCCCACGCGAGATACGGCGATCCGTGGCCGGTCGTCGCCGCGATCGAGAAGCCGTCGAGCAACGGCCCCGTCGCCATCGGCGTCATCATCCACATGGCGCCCTTTTGCGCGATATCGACATCCGCGGTCATGCCGTCCTGATACGCGATCGTCGGCGCACCATTCACCAAGTAGATCGACGCGGCCGCACCGACCGGGTGCGTGCGATCGCCACTGCGCACGCCGTCATCGACGATCTCCGGCGTACCCGCCGCGCCGTTCGCCCACGTCGTGTACATGAGCTCGTCACCGAGCGCGTCTTGATACGCGACGTGCACGGTTCCGTCGCCACCGACGACCGCGCTCGCCCACATGCCGCGATCCGCACCGATGACATCGCCATCGAGCACAGTCTCCGCGAACGTGCTCGTGCCCTTCGCGGTCTCGACTTGCAGGACCAGCGCGCGCCGCGAGTCGTCGTAGAACGCGATCGCCAGGCGGCCATCCGTCAGGACGAGCAGCTTCGCGAACAAGCCCGTGCCGGTCGGCAGCTGATCGAGCATTGGATCTGCGAGCGCCGTGACGCACGCACCCTTGTTACAGACATCACCGGTCGCACAGGCGGCCGTGCAATCGCTCGTCGGCGTGATGCAGACTTGCGGATCGGTCTTCGCCGCGCCGGCGACGCACGACTGACCGCTGCTGCAGATCCCGGCGCACGACGCGATCCCAGTTGCCACGGTCGAGATCACCCAGTCATTCGAGCTCGGCTCCGGTGCACCTGCACGCGCGAGACGCAGCTCGCTGGTCTTGTGACCCATGCCATCGTCGCCGCCGAGCGCCATGTACGCGATCACGGGGTGGTGGTCGCTATCGACGACGATCGACGTGAACACGCCGGTCTTCTCGCCATTCTGGCCCGGGTCGACGACGTAGTTGCTCCAGTTGCCGTCGCCGTCCTCGGCCGCGTACTTGAGGACGTTCTCGTCGCGGTCCTGATACGAGACGCGCGCCTTGTGATCGGCGAGCGCGATCGACGTCCAGGCGCCGACCTTCGCACCTTCCTCGACGATGCCACCACGCCACGTCGACGGATCGTATTGCGGCGTGCCATCGCTCGGCACACCGTCGATGGTCTTGTACGAGATCTTGCTCGCGTCCGTCACGTCAGCGACGACGAGGTCGCCGAACTGCTGATCGTACGTCGCGACCATCACGCGCTGATCATCACCCGCGATGCTCGTCCACCGGCCGATCGATCCGCTCAACGAACCGGTCATGCAGTCCGCGTTGCCACACGGCTTGGAGCTGCACGAGCAGCCCGGCAAGCACGCGATCGCGACCAACCACACCAGCGGGCCGAGCCGCACCGCGGCCTTGACCACGCTCCGCGCCCGCTTCCGCGCACGACGCCACGGCACCATCAGGCCGAGCAGCACCAAGCCGAACGGCGCGGCCGCACCTGCGCCGCCACCACTATTACAAGCACAACCAGTCGCACCGGACTGACCATGGAAGTCCTTCTCCGGCGGCGTGCTCGGATCATTCAAGTGCGCCGCGACAGACGGCGCAGGCACGGCCGGCAACAACGCCGTACCCAGCGGCACCGCCAGCATCGCCGGCGACGGATCCGCACTCTCGATTTCACCGACCACGCGCGCACGCGCCTCGATGTGATGCACGCCCGGCAACCAGAACGTCGGCGGCGACAGCGTCGGCCGCGCGTTCTTGCTCCACGCGGTCCAGCTACCCTCATCGATCCGCACCGAGAACTCGAGCGGCCGGGTCTCCGGCTCACCCGTCGGCGTCAGCGCACCGAGCGCGAGCGTCACTGCACTCGGCCGGTTCGCGCGCCACTTCGCGGGTGACCTGGCGATCTCGGCCGACGGCTCCTCGATCGACGTGATGTCGAAGGTGGTCTCGACGTGCTGCGCGTTCATCGCCGCCGGCACGAGGTTCGCGTAGATCGCGAGGTAGTCACCGATGCCATCGCCGTCCTTGTCGTCGACCGAGGTGATGTCGTTGACCGACAGCGCGAGCCCACCGATCTTCGGCAGCGAGATCGCCGACAACCCACCCGACAGCTGCGGCAACACCAAGTTGAGCAGCGTCGGGAACAAGCTCGCGAGCTCGGCCGGCGTCTCGGTCACGGCATCGGTGTTCTTCACCGACACGTTCGTGAACGCGTCGCTGATCTCGCCGAGCACCGGCGTCAGCTTGCCGCCCGCATCCGTCTGCAGGCCGATCGGCAAGTGGACATCCGACACCACGGTGAACACCCGGATGTACTGGTCGTCGACCGAGGCGAAGAAGTCGATCTCCATCGCGGTGAACTTGATGTCGAGCAGCGGGTCCGACAGCTTCGTCATGTTGTTCGAGTCGGTCGTGAACGTGTTCTTGCCGAGCGTGATCACCGGCGGGCTCTGCGGCCGCAGGCCGAGCGCCATCGGCGCGTTCGCCTCGACGAGCTTGCCGAGCGAGCGCGACAACAGGCCGATCGTATCGGTCGTGAGCTGCGCGACCGTGTTGTGGCCGATCGTCAAACAGAACAAGCCGCCCTCGTAGCCGCCGAACGCGAGCTGCGCGAGCTGCGACTTGTGGAGGCCGATCGCGGCGTCGAACACCGCGCCCGTATCCGGCCGCGTGTTGCCGCTGAAGTACGCCGAGCGCGCCGCGCTCGGCACGAACGCCGCCTCGGTCGCGGGCGGACCGCACATGTCGCGCGCGCCGCCGCCGGGCTCCATGCCGCCGAGGAGGCCGAGCGACAGGCCGCCGCCGCTCTCGTTGCCGATCGCGTAGCCGCCGGCAACTTCGTAGAGGTCCAACGCGCCGGTCGTCCCGGGAGACAGCGACGCGAACAGCGCCGAGCCTGGCATCCGACCGTCGATGCCGAGCTCTTGCTGGCACGCGCTGCCAACCATGCAGGTCCCGCCGGTGCACGCGGTCGCGCCCTGCGGGCAATCCGCGACCGCCATGCACTTCTTGCACGTCGCGCCGTTGATCGCGTTCTCGATCGGGGTCGTCAAGAATCCCGCGACCGTCGAGGCCGGGAGGATCGCACCGGCGCCGCACACGAAGTCGCCGCCCCACGTGAGGTCACCCGTGTCGAGGTTCGCGATCGCCGTGCCGCTCGCCTTGATGCCGGTCACGTTGTTCGCGTCCTGCGAGAACGTGATCGTCGTCGTGATGGTGATATCCGGTGGCGGCTTCACCTTCGTCGTGTCGAGTCCGATCTTGCAGTGCTGCGTGCCGAAGAACGAGATCGAGACCGCGAGGTCGTGCACCGTCTTGATCCGCGCGCGGATCGTGACGTCGAGCTGGTTCGCCGCCGCGCCCGGAGTGATCACGAGCCGCGGTTGATCACCGGCCTGCTGGTTGAGGTCGATATCGATCGGACCGCAGTTCGGAATCGCATTGCCGTTATCGTCGCAGCACAGCGGCGTCGAGCCACCGCACGACACCGGCGCGGGGAACTCGATCACGCCGTTCGTCGCCCCGCCGATCAACGGCCCCAGCACCGCCGCTGGATCCGCCGTGATCTTCTGGATGCCCGTCGTCGACACCCGGACCTGACCCGCGTTGACGGTGCGTTTCGCGTTGGGGAAGCCGCCTGGAATCGGTGTGATTCCGCAGCCGCTGCAGCCACCGCCGCAACCTCCCGATGCGATCAAGATCGCGATCGCGATCAGGACAAAATTTGCACGCCGGATCCGAGCGAATGGCCTCATCGTTCCCTCACTCGCGACGTTCGCCCGAACGTGACATGAGGGTCAAGCGTTCCCGCGTGAGGCGCCGAAGAGGCTCGCGGCGCTAGCGAGGTGTGTGCTTATTGCACATCGCCGACGACGACGAGGTAGCCGGTCTGCGGGCTGATCGCGAGGTCGGTCACACCGACGCCGCCGATCGCAGGGATCGGGATGGTGCCGATCGAGGCCGAGCCGACGGAAATGACGCGGGCCAGCGCGAACGAGGTGATCGCTTCGAACTGCGCGTTCGACAGCTGGTTCGCGCCGTCGACGCCCTGGTCGAGCACGTCGACGTACACCGTCGGCTGGCCGACGTCGAACCGGAGCTTGCCGTCGGGGCCGGCGACGACCTTGATCCCGACCTGTGCGTTGATCGCGGCCTGCGTCGCGATCGATGCGCCGTTGCGGAACGTCGCCATCAGGTCGCCGATCGTGAGGACCAGGCCGTTCGCGGTGTTGCTCGCGTCGACGAACGGCGGCGCGAGCGTGCCGATCTCGACCGAGTCGTAGAGCGTGCCGACATCGCCGTACGAGCCGTTCGCGAGATCGATCGTGTCGTCCAAGCCCTTCGCCGACCACATGCTGGCGAGCGCTTGGTTCGCGGCATCGTCGGCGACCGCGAGCGAGAACCCGTGCGAGAGGTCCATCGCGGGGACGACGTTGTCGACGAACACGAACTTGCCGGAGTCACCGTGCGCGCGAATCGACGTGTTCAATTCGATCACCGCACCGGATGACAAGAAGTCGAGCTTCGACGGCTTCACGCTGACGTCGATCTGGGTCTTCACCACCGTCATCGTCTTGGTCGTGTTGGACGTCACCCGTCACCGCGCCGCGATCCGGCGACGTGATGTGGGCCGTCGGAGCATCCGGATCGATAGCGGGCGCGTCCGGGTCGTACTCGTCGACCGCGCCATCGAGGTCGATCGTGACGGCGGCCTTGTTCGCGAGCCGGCCGACAAAGCCGACGCGTGCGTTCTGGAGCGGCGGCTCGTTTACCTCCGCACCGCCCACGGCGGTGCTGCTCGTCGGGGGTCGCCCGACTTGCCGGGAGCGCCCGTCGGAACCATGCCGCTTTTTGCGGCGGGCGCTGCCGGATCGTCGCCGGACCCGTCGGCGTGCGCCGCGACAGCAATGGTCAGCGCTGCCACCAAGACGCGGCGCGGAGCATGGGTTCGTAGGTATCACATGTGCGTGTGCGGAGGCGTTTCGCGCCCCTCGCGATCGGCGCGCAGGCTCCGTACAATTAACCAGTTGGTGGGGCACAAGACCAAGGGTCTGCGGATCGCCACGCGCTGCACGACGATGGATCAATTCGTCGCGGCGTTTCATCGCTTTTGCGATGCGCAGACCGTCTTCATCTCCACGCTCAATCCGCGAACGGTCGGACTCGAGACCGCATTCTCGATCGATCTCGCGGATCACACGCCCGCGTTGCGCGGCGTCGGCGTCGTGTTGAAGTCATGGCCGACGCCGCAGAATCCGTACGGCCGGCCCGGGCTCCAGCTCGGCATTCGCCGCCTGACCACCGACAGCGAGCCCGTGTTCGATCGGTTGTTGTTCGCGCGCGAAGCGACGGCCGCGACCCCGACCGGGACCGCGAAGCTCATGCCGGTGTTCGTCGCCAAGCCCGGCGTCAAGCGCCCGCTCGCGAGCACGCAGCAGATGCCGTTCGGTGGACCGAAGGCCGTATCGACGCCGCCGCCCGAGCCGGAGCCCGAGACCGACGTCTCGCCGGACCCCGCGATCGCATCGCCGCTCGTCGACAGCGAGCGAACACCTGGCTCGGATCTCGTGTTGCCCGCGAATCCGCTGATGAACATCAGCGACCATTCGCTCGAGGGCTTTGTCGACTGCACGCTCTACGAGGAGACCGGCAACTTCTTCGGCGAGCAGCCCGTGGTCGAGGATCCCGAAGATCCGGTCGCCGCGCCGCCGCTGCTCGCGCCGCGCCGATCCACGACGCCGCCGAAGCCCGCGATGATCGTGTCGCGGCCGCCCGAAGAAGTCTCGATCCCGTCGATCCCGTCGATCGCGAAAGCGCCGGTCGCGCAAGCGTTCGGCACCAAGCCGCTGCCGATCATCAACAAGCTGACGCCGCCGATGGGCGCGACCTCCGAGATGGAGGTCCAGTTCTCGCCGGGTGCGCCGGCCAATCGCGCGGTGCCGCTGCAGACCTCCGAGCTCGCGAACGACATCGCGACGCGGATGACGCCGCCGCCGCTCGATCCGCCTCCGTCGCATGGCCCTCCGCCGATTCCGGGCAAGCCGTGGGTGTCTCCCGAGACCGCCGAGCTGCTCGACGTCGAGCCCGATCCTCCGTCGGTCGCGCAGCCGATGCCGACGGCGCCGCACACCGAGTACCCCTCGTACAACGCCGTGACCCACGCGAGCGGCCGCTACG
The DNA here is from genome assembly GCA_040004535.1 of Deltaproteobacteria bacterium. Lineage (GTDB taxonomy): Bacteria > Myxococcota_A > Polyangia > Haliangiales > Haliangiaceae > JABFXX01. The sequence continues at coordinate 11,350 of JBDUAS010000005.1, read as the reverse complement.
ACGCCGTCGCTGCCCCGCCGCCATACGTGCCCGCGCCCGCGGGCTCGTTCCCGCTCACGCCCTATCGCTCGCAGACCGACCGCCGGCGCTGGGTGATCGGCGCGACCGCCGGCGCGACGGTGCTGATCGCGATCGCGCTCGTCACCGCCGGCCATTCGAAGAAAGCTCCCGCCGCCACCGCCATTGCGACGCCGCCCCCGGCGCCGAAGCTGCTCGCGTCGAACACCGAGCACGCGCGGATGGCGCCTACGATCCCCGACAAGCCCGTCGTCGACGCGACCAGCAGCGAGCCCGAGCCCGAGGCCGCCGGCGATTCGAGCAGCGTCGTCGGCAAGGGCCCGTGCAAAGTCGCGGTCTCGACCACACCCGCCGGCTCGATGATCAGCTTCGACGGCGAACAGCTCGGCCCCTCCCCGCTCACCGTCGCCGGCCCGTGCACGCGCCGTCGGATCGACATCGCCCACCCGCGCTACGCACCCGCGCAACGGTTCATCACGCCCAAGCCCGACGACGTGCTCGACGTGACGCTCGTCCGGCCCACGCACAATCTGTTCATCGAGACCCAGCCCGCCGGCGCGATCGTCTCGATCGACGGCCACCGCGCGGGCACCACACCGACGATGGTCAAGATCATGGGCTTCACGACGGTCGACATCGCGATCGCGAAGCCCGGCTACAAGCCGACGACCAAGAAGCTGTACTCGAAGACCGCCTCCGATCGGGTCAGCGTCAAGCTGACGCGCTGATCACAACCGGTAGTGCGCCTGGAACAGCGCGTAGCCACCGGTCGGCCCGCCGAGATCCGTGCCGGCCGTCGTCATGCCCTGATTGATGAGCTCGATCCGGGTCGTCGCGATCAGCTCGATATGCGACGTCGTCAACCAATGCAGGTTGACGTCGAGCGCGTCGCGATCGAGGCCCTTGATCCGGATGTTCTCGTCGTAGTGACCGAGCCCGACGTCGAGCCAGAGGCCCATCGGCAAGAACTTCGTCGCCGTGAATTCGGCCACGAGCTGGGTCAACCCGAACGACTCGATGTGCTGGTTGACGACCTGTGCCTCGAGCTCGAGCAACACGTCGGGACCCTTCAAGTACAGCTTGCCGGTCGCACCGCCGCGGATCTTCCAGTCGATGTCGCTCTTGGTGTACATCGCCTCGGCACCGACCGACGCCGTCGGAATCACCCGGTACTCGCCGTAGAACGCGCCGCCGTTGTCGTGGGCGACCGGATCGATCACCGGATCCTTGATGAAGCCCGTCGCGTGCACCTCGAACACCTGGGTGATGTACTCGACCGCCGCGCCGTAGGTCTCCGAATACAGCTGCGTGCCGCCATAGCGCCGGGTGTAGGTCGGATGCTCCGCGTAGCGCAGCCCGAAGACCGGCATGAACCGGCCGATCCGCACGAACCAACCCTCGCTCCCGTCGTCCTGTTGCGACCACATCAGGTAGTGCTCGCGCGACCACGCATGCGTCGCCGCCTCGTTGCCGACCTCGGTCGGGCGGGCGCCACCGACGATGTAGAGCCGGAGGTGCGCCGGGAGCTTCGCGTTCGCGTAGATCTCGGCCTGCATCGGAAACGTCACGAGGTACTGCTGCGGCGTGCGGTCGTAGCCGGTCGCGCTGCGCAGATCGCCGCCGAGCGCGAGCCAGCTCGGGAGCGGGACCTTGCCGTACATGAACTCCGGCGCGGTGCCAAACTGCGAGAAGTTCTCGGCGAACACGCCGCCGTTCTCGTTCAGCATGCCGCCGCCCTGGGGAGCGAGGTGGCACGACGTACACGTCTGATCGCGGCTGAGCTGGAACTGCGGATACGCGAGCGCCGCGCGGCCGCCGCCGAGCACGCCCCAAAATACGATCGGCACGATCAAGCCGAGGACGAGGCGGTTCACAGACACCCTCCCGCCGCGCAATCACCGGCGCACTCCATCAGCTTCGTCGAGACGTTCCAATCCGAGCCGCACTGGTAGAGCGTCTTGTTGATGCACGCCATCCCGCCGAACGATTTCGGATTGCACTGCGCACCCTTCGCCGGGTCCTTGTAGGTCCGCGTCACGCAGGTGCCGGTCGACGCGCCGCTCGGAATCTTGCACGTGGCGCCGGGCGTCAAGCATGCGAGCGACCCGCTGCACGTCGCGCCGTCGGTCGTCTCCGTGACCGTGCCCTGGATCCAGTCCTCGAGGAAGTGGATGTCCTCGTTGGGCATTGGTGCGTCGTACGGCATGCGGCCGATGCCGAGCTGGAACGGGTCGGTCTTGGTCAGCCACGTGATCAGCGCGGAGCCTGCGGGAGCGGCCGGATCGAACTGATTCGAATCGAGGACGACGAGCCCGTACTCGACGATCGTCCGGCGCATGCCGACGAGCGTGTCGAACACGTACGGACTGGTGCCGGGACCGGCCTGTTTGAACGTCGAGTGACACTCCGCGGCGCCACAGGTCGGGGCGAGGACGGCCGCCGTGACGTACTGGGCGTCGAGGGGGCGGTTGTCATCGACAGAACCGCATGCGGCGACGGTGACCGCTAGCGCGATCCAAACACATCGAACCATGGCGCGAACCATACACAAACTGCTGACCTCGCGTGGAGATCAGAGGTTGGCTACTTGGTGCTACGTGCGGCGCGTCGCAGTGCTGATCCGGCACCACTCGTGCGCACGACGCGCGCGGCCGCGGTCGGCCGGCGTACACGGCGCGAGATCGGCGGCGGCTCCGCGCGATACGCCATCGCGTCGCGATTCTCGCCGCGCAGCACGAGGCGCATGCCGGAGAACTCGCCCATCGAGCAAACCTTGTTGTCGACCATGCCCGCGGCGAGCGCGATCCGACGAACGACCTCTTCGGTCACATCCGCGCCGCGCTTCTTCTTGGGGAACGCGACCCAGAAGCCGCCCGACGGATGGATCCGCGCCGCGATCTCGGTGAAGCGACGCTCGAGGTCGGCGATCCGATCGACGAACAGCACGGCGATGTCGACCAGTGGCTGGCGAAGGTCCTCCGAGATCCGAACTTCCGCATTCGGTGGCGTCAAAGTCCGGACGATGCGGCGCGGCGCATCGAGCAAGCAGACCTTGTGGCCTGTCTTGATTCCCAACTTCTTCGGCAGAGGTTTTCCCGCGTACCCAGCCATGGCGTGCTCGGATAATGCAGCCGCCTGGTTTCAGGTCAAACAGGAAGCCTGAAACTTCTTTCAAGTGTGTGCATCCAATCGACTTTAGTTGGATCGCTCTACTCCCGGATTTTTGTGAGTGCACTGACCAATTCGAACCCATCTACCAGGCATTTTCCGCGCTTGTGAAATGTCTTCGAAGGAGCCGGCCGATTTCTTGACTTTGAGGATCGGCTAGGGTGACGAGCAGCCTTGACCACTGGATTACTTCTGATCAACCTCGGCACGCCGGACGCGCCGACCACCCCAGCGGTGCGCCGTTATCTGCGCGAGTTTCTCTCCGACCCGCGCGTGATCGACATCAACCCCGTCGGGCGGGCGCTGCTCCTCAACCTCATCATCCTGCCGACGCGCCCCGCGAAATCTGCGGCCGCGTATCGCAAGGTCTGGGATCCGGAGCGCGGGTCGCCGCTGCTCGCGTACTCCAAGGAGCTCGCCGCCGGCGTCCAGGCCGGTCTCGGTGCGGCCTGGCAGGTCGAGCTCGCGATGCGTTACGGCACACCGGCAATCGTGGACGCGCTCGAGCGCCTGCGCAGTTGCACGCGGATCGTCGTGCTGCCGCTGTATCCGCAGTACGCCGCGTCGTCGACCGCGACCTCGGTCGCGCGCGTGATGGAGCTCGCGACCGCGCGCTGGGACGTCGCGCCGGTCGACATCGTGCCGCCGTTCTACGCCGAGCCCGGATTTCTCGATGCGTGGGCCGCGGTCGCCAGGCCCGTGCTCGCGGGCGCGCGCGCCGATCACGTGTTGTTCTCGTTCCACGGCCTGCCCGAGCGCCAGATCAGGAAGAGCGGCGATGCCCAGTGCCTCGCGTCGCCGACCTGCTGCGACCGCGAGCCGCCGAAGACCTGTTATCGCGCGCAGTGCTTCTTCACCGCGCGCGAGCTCGCGCAGCGCCTCGCGATCGCCGACTACACCGTGTGCTTCCAGTCGCGGCTCGGCCGCACGCCGTGGATCACGCCGCACACCGACGTCGTGATCGACGAGCTCGCGAAGGTCCACAAACGCCTCGTCGTGTTCTGCCCCGCGTTCGTCGCCGACTGTCTCGAGACGCTCGAGGAGATCGGGATGCGCGCGAAGGAGCAGTGGCTCGCCGCGGGAGGTGAAGAGCTCGTGCTCGTCCCGTCGTTGAACGCGACCCCCGCGTGGATCGACGCCGTGTGTGCCCTCGCGCGGCGCCACGAATCACGCTGACGATAACTCGAACGTGAGCTCGAACGCCCCGCCGTGGTCGTTGACCTTGTCGTGGTCAACGTCAAGGTTCACAAGATCGCGTAGAACACGGTCATGAACCCGCTGCGCGATGTCTACGGCGACCTGCTCGTCGTGCGCCCGCCCGTCCCCGCGACCGTCAACAAGGCCGGCGCGAACTACAAGAGCGAGGTCACGCACCTCACGTACTCGCCGCGCCGCGCGTACGACGAGTGGCTGTCGATCCTCGACGCGATCCGCGCGTGCGGCGGCGATGCGATCTACAGGTTCGAAGCGGCCGACGAGCCGTTCCTCGACCAGGGCAACCTCGCGGTCGATGGCGACGGCAACATCACACCGCACGGCTCGCGCGAGGTCCTCGGCAAGTTGTCCGACGTGATGACCGGCCGGGTGTTCGCGGCAAACGGTCCGTGGGTGACGAAGGCCGGTGCGACGCTGCGCGCGGTGATGCCGAACATGCTCGCGCATCGCCAGACCGAGGCGCAGTACTATCGCGATGTCCTCGGCGAGCTCGCGACCGCCGCGAAGCTCGAGCTCTCGATCGCCGACAACCCGCATCGCTGGGAAGGTATGGCGGACATCGCCACCGTCGGGGATCGCGTCGTGCTCACGTTCGCAGTGCCCGGTCACTACGATCGCGACACCACGCCGAAGAGCTCGCGCTCGACGCAGGCCGGTGTCGCGTTCGCGGCCGATCACGCGGGCGTGCCCGCCGACGCGCGCGTTTTCGCGGAGCTGGTCTATCCGCACTTCCACGGCGACACCGTCCACTTCGGCGCGCGGCCGACGACGGGCGATCCGGTGCTCGTCCATTATCGTGACGGGCTCTACGGCGAAGGCGCGAACGTCGTCGAGCAGGCACTCGGCCGCGACCACATCGTCACCATCGATCGCGACGATGCCGTCGAGCAATATGCAGGCAACTCGCGTCAGGTCGCGCGCGGCGTGCTCGTGCCCGATGGGGTGTCGCCGGCGTTCGTCGCCGCGATCGAAAAGCTCGGGCTCGCGGTCCATCGCGTCCCGTTGTTCGAGCTTTTCGGCAAGGCCGGCGGTGGTCCGGCATGCGCCACCCTGTACCTGCCACGTACCCTCGATGTACCGGCCGATTCGCCTCTCCGGTACTCCAGCACCCTCCAAGCGGTCCGCGGACGCCGGGATCGGATCCCCGAGACCCTGACGGTGGAACCCTCATTCTTCGACGGGAAGACCCGTGGCTAGCCACTGATCGCTCCTCAGCCGTCACTAAAGTGCCGCAAGATCTGGAAATCACCCAGGGACAGCGTTAAAAGCGTGAAGGCCAACCCTAGGGAGACTTCGAATGAATCGCCTGTTCCGCCCAACTATCGTCGCCGCTCTGGCCGTCGGTGGTCTTGCCGCGACGGCTACCGTCGCAAGCGCGAACGTTGAAATCGGCGGCACCGCCGGTATCCACGTATTCAGCACGACCAACGAGCTTGGCGTGCCAGACGTCGCTGACGCGCCGTCCGAGCGCAACTCCGCACTCTTCGGACTGCGCCTCGGTGTCACGTTCAACGACATCTTCGGAATCGAAGGCGAGTTCGGTGTCATCCCGAGCGAGTCGCGCACGCTGGTATTCGATGTCTGGGACATCACGTACCGCGCGCACTTGATCGCGCAGTTCGGCGCGGCCGATCCGAACAACAAGTTCATCCCGTTCGTCCTGTTCGGCGGTGGCGCGATGCAAGTCGTGTCGTCCCGGAACCAGGACGTGATCGCGAAGGACACCGACGCGGAGCTCTACGCGGGCATCGGCGCGAAGTACCGCGTCGATAACGGCTGGGGCCTCCGCGGCGACGCCCGCATCCTGTTCCCGCCGAGCTCGGCGAGTGACGGCGCGACGGTCGACTTCGAGTTCCTGCTCTCCATCTACAAGGAGTTCGGCCGCAAGACCGCCGAGAAGCCGGTCGAAGCTCCGAAGGACACGGACGGCGACGGCATCCTCGATCCCGACGACAAGTGTCCGAACGAGCCGGGCCCCAAGGAGAACCAGGGCTGTCCGGACAAGGACACCGACGGCGACGGCATCGTCGATCGCCTCGACAAGTGTCCGACCGAAGCCGAGGACAAGGACGGCTTCGAGGACCAGGACGGCTGCCCGGACCTGGACAACGATAAGGACGGCGTCCCGGATAAGGACGACAAGTGCCCGAACGAGGCCGGCCCGGCAGAGAACCAGGGCTGTCCCGACAAGGACACCGATGGTGACGGCATCATCGATCGCCTCGACAAGTGCCCGGACCAGCCGGAGACCAAGAATGGCTACCAGGACGAGGACGGCTGCCCGGACGAGATCCCGGCGAAGGTGAAGCAGTTCACCGGCGTCATCCAAGGCATCAACTTCAAGGTCAGCTCGGCAGACCTTCTCCCGAGCTCGAACGCGACGCTCAACAAGGCCGTCGCGGTGCTCAAGGAGTTCCCGGAGCTCAAGATGGAAATTCAGGGTCACACCGATGACCAGAAGTTCATCAAGGGCACGAACGGCAAGTTCGAGAACAACATGGAGCTGTCGCAAGGTCGCGCAGAGTCCGTGAAGGCGTACTTCGTCAAGAACGGCATCGACGAGAGCCGCCTGACGGCGAAGGGCTACGGCGATACGATGCCGATCGAGAGCCCGGAAGGCCTCAAGGGCGCGAAGCTGAACGCCGCGCGCGCGAAGAACCGCCGCGTCGAGTTCAAGCTGGTCAGCAGCATGACGGGTGCGACGACGCCCCCGACGCCTCCGCCGACGCCCACGCCGGCTGATGCAGCTGGCACTGGCTCTGGCGCTCCGGCGCCGGCTCCCAAAAAGTAACCAGGGAACGGCCGGCGAGACAGGCTCCCACCCGGGAGCCTGTTTTGTTTTCGGCCCTGTGTTACCAAAAAGCGTGTCCGTCGACTGGCGTTGCCCCAAGTCCCACGAGCCGCTGATCTTCTTTCCCGAGACCGCCGGTGGCCCGTTCTACCTGTGCCCGGCCTCGCGGCTCAAGTACCGAGTCGATCAGGGCATTCCGGTGTTCTTGATCGACGAGGCGACCGAGATGCCGCAGCGCGAGGTCGACGCTCTGGTCACCCGCGCCCGAGAGCTTGGGCTTTCGCATTGACGAGACGCGCTAACACCTGGTAGATCGCCGGTTCCCGGAGCCGCCACCGTGCTGAAGTCATTATCGATCTTCACGGGCAACGCCAACCGCCAGCTTGCAGAGGAAATCTGCAAGTTCGTGGAGATTCCCCTTGGCCGGTGCGATGTCACGCACTTCTCGGACGGGGAAATCTACGTCGAGGTCGGGGAGAACGTCCGCGGCGTCAACTGCTTCGTCGTGCAGTCGACCTGCTCGCCCCCGAACCAGTCGATCATGGAGCTGCTGATCATGATCGACGCGCTCCGCCGTGCGTCGGCCGCGTCGATCGTCGCGATCGTGCCGTACTTCGGCTACGCACGGCAGGATCGCAAGGCGAAGCCGCGCACGCCGATCACCGCGAAGCTCGTCGCGAATCTCATCACCGCCGCGGGCGCCGATCGCGCGCTCGCGATGGATCTCCACGCCGGTCAGATCCAGGGCTTCTTCGATATTCCGTTCGACCACCTGTTCGCGATGCCAGTCCTCATCGAGGAGCTCCGCGTCCTCGGGTTCGGTGGCGAGTCGACCGTCGTCGTGTCGCCGGATGCCGGCGGCGTCGAGCGCGCACGAGCGTTCTCGAAGCGCCTCGGGGCGAGCCTCGCGATCATCGACAAGCGCCGTCCGGCGCCGAACGTCAGCGAGGTCATGAACATCGTCGGCGACGTGAAGGGCAAGAAGGCCGTCATCGTCGACGACATCATCGACACCGCCGGCACGCTGACCCACGCGGCGACCGCCATCATGGGCGCCGGGGCTGCCAGCGTGTCGTCTTGCGCGAGCCACGCCGTGTTTTCCGGCAAGGCCGTGCAGCGCATCACCGATTCGCCGCTCCAGCACGTGATCGTGACCAACACGATTCCGCTGTCGGAGGCAGGTCAGCAGTGTGCAAAGGTCCGCGTGAAGAGCGTTGGACGTTTGCTCGGCGAGGCGATCAAGCGTATTCACCATGGCGATTCGATCAGCTCGCTGTTCGTGTAACTGGGCCGAGAAGAGAAGAGAGAAAGAACATGGAAGTCGGAAAGCTCACCGTCACGCTTCGCAACACCTCGGGCAAGGGCGCGGCCACCAAGCTGCGCCAGCAGGGACTCGTGCCCGGCATCTGCTACGGAGCTTCGCCCGACGGCAAGATCGAGCCGCTCGCCATCTCGGTGAACGTCAAGCACTTGCGCGCCGCTCTCGACCCGGTTCGCAAGGCGAACACCGTGCTCGACCTGACGATCGAAGGTGATGGCAAGAGCCACCGCCTCCACGCGCTCGTCAAGGACTACCAGATCGACACGATCCGTCGCGACATCACCCACGTCGACCTTCTCGCGATCGATCCGAACAAGGAAGTCATCACCGAGGTGCCGATCGAGTTCACCGGCAAGCCGGCGGGCGCGATCGACGGTGGTCAGATCCGCATCGTCCTCCGCAAGCTCGTCGTTCGCTCGAAGCCGAACGACATCCCGACCAAGCTCGTCGTCGATGTCTCGCCGCTCGAGATCGGTGACGTCATCCACGTCTCGGCGATCACGCTGCCCACCGGCGTCGTCAGCATCACGAACCGCGACCTCGCGGTGGTGACCTGCGCGAAGCCGGAAGAGGACGTCGTCGAGACTGCCGTGGGTGCCGACGGTGCACCGGTGGCTCCTGGCGCGGCTCCGGCCGCTGGCGCGGCTCCTGCCGCCGGTGCGGCTCCCGCTGCGGGCGCGAAGCCCGACGCGAAGGCTGCTTCGGCCGGTGCGAAGCCGGCCGCTGGCGCGAAGCCGGCGGCTGCGGCGCCTGTCAAGAAGAAGTAAGCCGTGTCGTGGTTGGTCGCGGGGCTGGGCAATCCCGGCTCGAAGTACCAGCGCAACCGCCACAACATTGGTTTCATGGTCGTCGAAGAGCTCGCTCGCAAGGCGGGCTTTTCCGCTTGGAAGACCGGCGCGATCAAAGGCGCCGAGATCACGAGCGGGATGGTCGGCCGCACCAAGTGCGTGCTCGTGAAGCCGCTCGAGCTCATGAACCTGTCGGGATTCGCGGTCCAGCGCGCGCTGGCGTTCCATTCGATCGACCTCGCCAGGCTGCTCGTCGTCCACGACGAGATCGACCTCGACTTCGGCATCGTCCGCCTGAAGCAAGGCGGTGGTCACGGCGGCCACAACGGCCTGCGCTCCATCATGGAGCAGCTCGGGGAGGGTGGCTTCGCCCGGCTGCGGATGGGCGTGGGCCGCGACCCGAACAAGCCACCGGGCTCCAAGGACGCCGCGAGCTGGGTGCTCGGCGATTTTCCGAAGGCGCAGGAAGCCGTGCTGGGGTCGGTGATTTCGGCCGGTTGCGAGGACATCGAGACCGTCCTCGAGCAGGGCATCGTGCCGGCGATGAATCAGCACAACGGACGTTCCACACTCGCTCCGTCGTGATATAGACCGCGTCCACCTCGCCAGCCCCGCCCGGGTTGGCTTTACACCCACGAGGATTTCGAAATGGCACGTCTGCAGTCACTGAACGACACGCCGAATACATCGCGCGAATACGAGACGATCTACATCCTTCGCCCCAACACCTCGAACGAGGGCGTCGCCGAGGTCAACACCCGCATCAAGGGCGTGATCGAGTCGATGGGCGGCAAAGTGCTCAAGGTCGACAACTGGGGCAAGCGCCGCCTCGCGTACGAAGTCGCGAAGGAGCGCAAGGGCATCTACCTCTACTGGCTCTACCTCGCCAACTCGGGCGTGGTCGAGGAGGCCGAGCGCAACCTGCGCATGCTCGACAACGTGATCCGCTACCTCTCGGTCAAGGTCGACGAGAACATCGTCGTCGAAGCGCGTCCGTCGGAGATCGACGACACGTCGTACGAGAAGGCCGCGCAGACCGCGGCGGATGAAGAAGATCTGTTCCTGTCGCGCGGCGGCGATGACCTGTCGTCGTCCGATGACGACGATGGCGACGTCTACAGCGCCGACTACCCGGCCGACGACTTCGCACCCCGCGGCGACAAGGCCGACAAGGCCGGCAAGGCCGAGAGCGCCGACAAGGCCGAGAACATCGAAAAGGCCGAGAACATCGAAAAGGCTGCCGACAAGGCCGAGCCCGCTACCGAGGACAAGGAGTAAGCCATGACCACGCGTATGGATGTTGGCGGAGATGATGGTCTCGATCGCGACGGCGACGACCGCCGCGGCGGCGGCAAGGGTCGCGGCGCGGCTCGCAAGAAGCTGTTGTCGGACGAGATCTTTCAGAAGGTCGATTACAAGAACCCGCAGGTCCTGCGGTCGTTCGTCACGGATCGCGGCAAGATGATCCCGCGTCGCATCAGCGGCGCGTCGGCTCGTCAGCAGCGCACGATCTCGACGGCCATCCGGCGCGCGCGCATGCTCGCGCTCCTGCCGTTCTCGGTCACGGGAGACTAGTCATGCCGATGCAAGTCATTCTCACGCAAGACGTCGACAACCTCGGCAAGGCCGGCGAGCTCGTCTCGGTCCGCCCCGGCTACGGTCGCAACTTCCTCGTGCCGCGCGGCTACGCCGTCAGCGCGACGGTCACGAACAAGAACCGCCTCGATCACGATAAGGCCGTGATCGAGAAGCGCGTCGCGAAGGAGCGTGCCAACGCGACCGAAATCGCGGGGCGCATCAACGGCATGACGCTGCAGTTCGAGCGCATGGTCGGTGAGGACGAGAAGCTGTTCGGCTCGGTGACGCCGCGCGACATCGCCGATCAGCTGAAGAAGGCGAACGTCGAGATCGACCATCGCTGGCTCCAGCTCGACCAGCCGGTGAAGGCGCTCGGCAAGTACGAAGTTCCCGTTCGCCTCGCGGCGGGCGTGATTGCGACCCTGAAGTTCTGGGTCGTCGGCAAAGACAAGTAAGTCGCGATAAACTGAT
>JBDUAS010000233.1:0-11287 GCA_040004535.1 Deltaproteobacteria bacterium | reverse complement strand
CGTCCCCGATCCGACCTCGATCGAGCTGATGCATCGGTTCGTGCGCGCCGCGTTCCTGCGCACGCTCGAGCGCCGCGGGCTCGGCCATCTCGCGCAGCTCAGGACCGATCACGTGTTCGAGGGCGGCGCCCCGAGCGCGCTCGACGTCTATCTGTCGGCGGTCGGCACGCCGGATACCGACGTCGAGGCCCTGCGCGAGGCGATCCTCGGGTTCTCGCCACACCTCATCGTCAACTCCGCGCGCTCGAAGTCCGACATGGAGCTCGGGCGTGCGGTCGCCTCCGCAGCACGCCGCCGGCTCGGCACGCCGATCCGCTACCTCGGCCACCTCGAATACGACGAAGCGGTGTGGGCGTCAACGCGCCGGCGCCGGCCGCTCTTGATCGAGCATCCCGAGACCCGGATCGCGAAGTGCTTCGAGCGCGTCGCGCGTGGCCTGCTCGCCGTCCGTCCTGGCGAGCACCACGGCGATGTCCTGCCGAGCGACTCGCACTACGACCTGCTCGAGGTTCCGCCGACCGCGAGCTTCGAGGACATTCGCCGCGCGAACCGCCGGATCCGTGATGTCTACGGCGCCGAATCGATCGCCGTGTCGGGCTTGTACGATCCGGCAAGTCTCGAGGCCGTGCACCGCCGACTCGACCTCGCGTACACGACGCTGATGGACGCCGCGAAGCGCAAGGACTACGACAGCGAGCTGTTCCCCGACGGCGTGCCGATGCCGATCACGCCGCCGGCGCCGAACGACACCGCACCGACGCCGCGCGCGCCGATCAAGAGCGAGGATCCCGCGAGCGTCGCCGCGCGCCCACCGATGCCCGAGATCACGCCGCGGACCGAGTTCTCGGGCCCGCTGCTCCGCCAGATCCGCGAGGCGGTCGGCGTCGAGTTGCGCGAGATCGCGGAGCGCTCGAAGATCGGCATGGCGTACCTCCAGGCGCTCGAGGCCGAGGTGTTCCCGAAACTTCCGGCACCGGTGTACGTGCGTGGCTTCCTCGCCGAGTACGCGCGCGCCCTCGGGCTCGACCCGGAGCGGGTCAAGCAGACCTATTTGGAGCGATATCGTGCGGCACGGCCTCAACCCGAGGCGGACGACGAGGTACGATCACGGCATGGCGACCCTGATCGATAATCCCAAGCGCGCGCGTCAGCTTGCCCGTGCGATCGCCTCGGATCTGACGCTCTATCACGAGCCCAAGATCCTCGAGGGCATCGCCAACGACAACCTGTTCGACGTGATGTCCGACGAGATCACCGAGGGCCGCGAGCTGTTCAAGAGCCGCGTCACCGAGGACATCTACGGCCAGCACATCTACGAGCGTGCGATCGTGGACGTTCTCGTGAAGTCCAAGGGTCACGTCAAGTCGAAGATCTGGTGACCGAGCCGCTCGACGACGACTCCGAGCAACATCGGATCGAGGTCGTCGAGAGTGGCCGCCTCGATGCCGTGGTCACCGCGGCGCTGACGGAGCTGTCGCGCGCGCAGGTCCAGCGCTTGATCGAGGACGGCCGCGTCCAGCTGAACGGCACCACCGTCACGAAGGCCGGCGCTAAGGTCCGCACGGGTGATGCGATCGAGGTCAGCGTGCCGCCGCCGGTTCCGCTCGAGGTCTTGGCCGAGCCGATACCGCTCGCGGTGATGTACGAGGACGCCGAGCTGATCGTGATCGACAAGCCCGCCGGCTTGGTCGTCCATCCCGCGGCGGGGCACGCGACCGGAACGCTCGTCAACGCGCTCTTGCACCACTGCACCGATCTGTCGGGCATCGGCGGCGTGATGCGCCCCGGCATCGTCCACCGCCTCGACAAGGACACCAGCGGCGTGATGGTCGCGACCAAGACCGATCGCGCGCACGCGGCGCTGACCGCGGCGTTCGCCGAGAAGTCCGCGGGTGGGAAGAGTCCCGGCGGCATCGAGCGCAGCTACCTCGCGATCACGTCGCCCGCGCCGCCGCAGGGCCGCGGTGCGCTGCGCACGCAGTACGGGCGGCACCCGACGCAAAGGAAGAAGTTCTCCTCGAAGGTCGCGGCGGGCAAGCACGCGGTCACGCACTGGGAGGTCGTCGAGAAGCTGCACGAGGCGGCGCTCGTGCGGTTCGTGCTCGAGACCGGGCGCACGCATCAGATTCGCGTCCATGCGAGCGACGCGGGCTGGGCGCTGATCGGCGATCCGGTGTACGGCCACAAGCCTCGCGACGAGCGCACCGCCGAGGTCGCGCGCGCCCTGGATCGCCAGGCGCTCCACGCCGCGGTGCTCGCGTTCACGCATCCGGTGACCGGCGAGCGGTTGCGGTTCGAAGCTCCGCTGCCGCCGGATCTGCAGGCAGCGCTCGCGGCGCTCCGACCTCCGCCATGATCCGTTACTTCGATCCGGCGCCGCTGGCGAGCGACGTGCCGGCGGCGATGCCGAGCCCGTTCGCCGTGCCGCCGCATCCGCTGGCGCTGCGCGCGATCCAGGCGCTCGACGTCGCGCCCCTCGCCGAGGGAAAGATGTTCGGCGTGCTCGTCGTCCGCGACCGCGCCGGCCAGCTCGGCTATCTGCGCGCGTTTTCCGGCATGCTCGAGGGCCGCTGGGACCGCGCCGGCTTTGTCGGGCCGGTGTTCGACATCGCATCCCGCGATGCATTCTGGCCGGCGGGCGAAGCCGAGCTCGGCGTGCTCGCGGCCGAGCAGCGCAGGCTCGACGACGATCCGGCACACATCGAGCACGCTGCGCTGGTCGCACGCCAGGCGGCCGCGCTCGACGCGCTGAAGGCGCGCCACGCGATCCACAAGGACCAGCGCCGGCGCGCTCGTACCGAAGGCGGCGCCTCGCACGCGCTCGATCAACAGAGCCGCGCCGACTCCGCCGAACGCCGCGAGCTCGATCGCGCGCACGCCGCAGAGGCCGCGGTGCTGACCGCACGTGTCGCCGAGCTCACCGCACGAGCGAAGGAGCTCGTCCGCCGCCGCGGCGAACGGTCGCGCGCGTTGCTCGTCCAGATCCAGGACACGTATGCGTTCGCGAACGCGCGCGGCGAGATCGAGACACTGCGCGAGCTGTTCGCGCCCGACTCGCCGCCGGGTGGCGCCGGGGATTGCGCCGCACCGAAACTACTCGCGTACGCGTATCGCCACGGCCTCGCGCCGATCGCTCTCGCCGAAGTCTGGCTCGGCCCGCCACCGAGCGCGGGCGATCGGCGGAGCGGTACGTGCTACCCGGCCTGCCGCGGCAAATGCGGTCCGATCCTCGCGCACGTGCTGCAAGGCCTCGATGCCGCGCCCGCGCCGGTGTTCGGCGACGCGAGCCAGATCGCTGTGGACGAGCCGCGCGTCGTGTTCGAGGATCGCTGGCTCGTCGTCGTCGCGAAGCCCGTCGGTCTACTCTCGGTTCCCGGCCGGAGCGGGCTGCTGACCGATTCCGTGCAGACCCGGCTCGCCGCGCGTTACGGCGCCGCGCACATCGTCCACCGCCTCGATCTCGACGTGTCGGGCCTCATGCTCGTCGCGAAGGACGAAGCGACGCACGCGATCCTCCAGAAGGCGTTCGCGCGCCGCGAGATCCACAAGCGCTACGTCGCGATCCTCGAGGCCGCACCGGCGCCGGAGCTCGGCGAGGCCGGGACGATCGAGCTCGCGTTGCGCGTCGACCTCGACGATCGGCCGCGCCAGCTCGTCGATCCGATCCACGGCAAGGCCGCGATCACCGACTGGCAACGGCTGGACAGTGCGCGCGTCGCGCTGTTCCCGCGGACCGGCCGCACCCATCAACTGCGCGTGCACTGTGCGCATCCGAGAGGGCTCGCGTCGCCGATCGCCGGTGATCGCCTCTACGGCACGCCGGGCGCGCGGCTCTTGCTCCACGCGGAACAGCTCGCGTTTGCCCATCCGCATTCGGGGGAGCGCATCGCGCTCGAGCTGCCGGCGCCGTTCTAGACGCAATCAGTCCGCTTCGAGCCCGTACTGGCGAAGCTTCTTCCACAGCGTCGTGCGGTTGATGCCGAGCATCTGCGCCGCCTTCGTCTTCTGATTCTCGCACAGCTCGAGCACCTTCAAGATGTGGGCGCGTTCGAGCTCGTCGAGCGTCGGTACGTGATCGCCGACGAACGTCGCGAATGCAGCGCCGGCGGCCGGTGCGCGCGGACCGGCGACATCGGCGACATCGAGCACGTCACCGTTCGCCATGATCACGGCGCGCTCGATCGTGTTCTCGAGCTCGCGCACGTTGCCCGGCCAGCGCTGGGTCGCGAGGTGCGCGAGCGCGGCATCCGACAGCACGACGCGGCCGCGCTCGGCGCGCAGCGCGGCTTGCTCCGCGAAGTGGCGCGCGAGCAGGCCGATATCGCCCGGGCGATCGCGGAGCGGTGGGACCTCGATCGTGATCACCGCGAGCCGGTAGTACAGGTCCTCGCGGAAGTTGCCGCTCGCGATCCGCTCCTGGAGCGTGCGGTTCGTCGCGGCGATCACGCGCGCGTCGACGCGGATCGCGGTCGTGCCGCCGACCGGCTTGACCTCGCCATCCTGCAGCGCGCGCAACAGCTTCGGTTGGAGCTCGAGCGGCAGCTCGCCGATCTCGTCGAGGAACAGCGTGCCGCCATCGGCCGCGACGAACAAGCCGCGCTTCGAAGTATCGGCGCCGGTGAACGCGCCGCGCACGTGGCCGAACAGCTCGCTATCGAGCAGGGTGCCGACGAGCGCGCCGCAGTTGACCGGGACGAACGCACTCGCGGCGCGGCGGCCGGCGAAGTGCAACGCGCGCGCGACGAGCTCCTTGCCGGTGCCGCTCTCGCCGGTGACCAGCACCGTAGCGTCGGAGTGCGCGACCTTGTCGATCGTCTCGCGGAGCTGGCGCATCGCGGGCGACTCGCCGACCATCGAGCCGTATGCGAGCCGCTTCGTGAGCGCGTTGTGGGTGTGGCGGAGCTCGTCCTCGGCGAGCGCGCGCTGTACGCACAGCCGGAGCTCGTCGGGCGAGAACGGCTTGCCGATGTAGTCGCGTGCGCCGAGCTTCATGCCGCGGACGGCGGTGTCGATCGACGGATACGCGGTGATCAGGAGGACCGCGGGCGGTGGATCGCCCGCGAGCAGCTTCGGAAGCAGCGACACGCCGTCTTGATCCGGCAGGTTGATGTCGCACAGCACGAGCTCGAACCTCGAGCGGTTGATCGCGACGATCGCACCGGCGGCCGAGTCGACGGCTTCGACTTGATGGCCGGCGCGCGTCAGCACCTCCGAGCACAAGGCGCGGATGCCGCGTTCGTCGTCGACGACCAGGATGCTGCTCACGGGGTTTCGCCCCCCAAGCGGGCCGAACCCCACGATCGCCGCGCGAAGCGCTCGACTATACAGAGGTTCGCTTCGCTCACGGGTGATTGGGTATCACGACGCGGAACTCGACACCACGACCGTTCGGGCCGTCGCCGATTTCGATCGTGCCACCCGCGGTCGCCACGAGGTGCTTGCACACCGCGAGGCCAAGGCCGGTGCCGGTTCCGGGCGCCTTCGTCGTGTAGAACGGATCGAAGACTTTCGTACGCGCCTCGACCGGGATGCCGGGCCCATCGTCGGCGACGGTGATCACGGTCGCGATGCCGCCGGGTGCGGGCTTCGCGGTCATCACGATCGCGCCACCGGTGGTGAACGCCTGCGCGGCGTTCTGCACCAAGTTGACGAGCACTTGCTGGAGCGCGCTCGGCTCGATCGCGATCCGGCGTTCGGTCGTGACCTCCGTTGCGAGCGTCGCGCGCACCTTCTTGAGCTGTGGCGCGACGAGCGCGGCGACGTGGCCGAGCACTTGTGCGGGCTGAGAAGTCCCGGCCACGGCACCGGCGCCGATCGAGGGCTCGCTCGGGCGCGGCGCGCGCGCGTACTCGAGCAGGCTGCCGATGATCTTCTTCATCCGCTCGGCTTCGTCGGCGATCAGCTCGAGCGCGTTGCGATCTGCGTGGCCCTCGGGCTTGTCCTCGAGCAACAGCTTCGCGTAGCCGAGCACGGTCGTGAGCGGGTTGTTGATCTCGTGCGCGACCTGCGCCGACATCACACCGACCGAGGCGAGTCGATCGCCGCGCGCGAGTGCCGAGGCGAGCTCTGCGCGTTCTGCGATGCGCTTCGCCATCTCGTCGACCGAGTGCGCGAGCGTTCCGATCTCGCCGGGACCTTCAACCGGGGGTTCGTCGGGAATCTGGCCCGCTGCGATCGCGTCGGCGCGGCGCGCGAGGTCGGCGAGCGGGCGGGTGAGGCGCGTGGCGAAGAACGCACCGAGCGCGAGCGCGAGGGCGAGGGCGGCAGCGCCGATCACGATCGTGTCGCGCGTCGTGCGGCGCGCGAGCGCGTACGCTTCCGCTTCGGGCTGGCGATGAATGATCGCCCAGCGCACGCCGCGCAGCGATTGATAGCTCGACAGGTTGCGATACGCCGAGACCCAGCCCGCTTGCGACATCGTGCCCTCGACGGTCGACGCGAGCGCGCGCTCGACCACCGGATCACCGGCGCGCGAGCCCGGCGCGAGGACCGGATCGCTCGACGCGACCGGCATGCCAACGCCGTCGACGACGAGGACCTGCGCGCCAGGACCGAGCCGCGCCGCCGCGATCACATCGTGAACGAAGCCGAGATCGAGCGTCGCGACGAACACGCCCATCAGCTCGCCCGTGCGGCCGCGCGCCTGGACGACCATGTGGATCACCGGCTTTCCGTGGTCGAACACCGCGTCTCCGATGTATCCGCCGAAGCTGTGCGAGCCAATGTCTTCCTCGGGAGCCGGCGCAGGTCCGGCCCCCTCCAGCTTGGGCCCCGCTGGAACCGGATCCCCGGACACCAGGTGGCCATCGGGATCGAGGATCGACAGCTGCTCGACGATCGGCACGTCGCGGCGGAGCCGGCGGACGAGCAACTGGGTCGACTTTGCATCGCCCGCAGCATCGGCCCATTGCGACGCGGCGAGCTCGACGGTGCGCCGCGCATCCTGCAGCGTGCCGTCGAGCGCCGCGCCGAGCGCCCGGATGTGAGCGAGCGCGCCGCGCTGGACCTCATCGGCCACGTCGTGCCGCGCGCGAGAGATCGCTAGCACGCCGACGACGATCGTCGGCACGATCGCGGCGAGTGCGAGCACGAGCAACACGCGCCAGCGCAACGAGCCGCGTGCCACCGCGCGCGCGGTCATCGCGTCACCAGGTGATGCCAGCCGCGCTGGACGCCGGCGATCGCCTCTTCCGGCGTCGCGTCCCCGGCGACGACCGCGGCGACCGCCGGGTTGAGATCATCGAACAGCAAAGGCGTGACCGGCTCGCGCGGCAGGGGCTCCGCGGAGGCGAGTGCAGCGAGCATGCGCTGGACGAGCGGCGTCGCGTGGGCCTCTGCGGCCGCGAGCGTCGGCACGGTGGCGAACGCATCGCTGAAGATCAACGAAACCCGCTCCGAGGTCAGCTCCTTCGCGAGCCGCCAGCCCTCGGCCGGCTGCGCCGCGCACGCCGGCACGACGAGCAACTGACCACCGCGCGGCGCGTGCGCGAGTGCGCTGACCTCGATCTGATCGCGGTCGCGGAGGTCGGCGAGCTGCCACGGGCCGGTGACCCAGTACGCGAGCTCGTGCGCGTTCCACCGGCGCAGCTCGTCGGGTGCTTCACTCCCAGCACTCGGCGGCGTCGCGGCGAGCCCACCGAACACCGCCGCGAAGTCCCGCAACGCACGTACCGCGCGGCCGTCGAGCGCGGCGGGCGCGAGATCGACGCCTTCGTTGCGCAGCCACGGCACGAACCAGTAGCCGTCGACCCGCACGCCGAGCGGATGAGGCAGCTCGCTCACGTGAGCGGCCGTGATCAGATCGGTGACCGCCGGCGTCGCCGGTGCGGGCGTGCCGGCGAGCCGGACCACGACGAGCCCGTCGATCGATTGAGGCAGCGCCCACATCTTGCCGTCGACGACGGCGAGGTCCTTCGCGATCGCGGCCCAGCCCGTCCCGAGGTCCGGTGGCGGCTGCACGACGAGCTTCGCCGCGACGAGGCCCGGCAGCCACGTCGCATCGATCCGGATCAGGTCCGGGCAATTGCGCCCGGCGCGCAGCAGCTCTTCGATCACCTGATGGCCGCGCGCGAACGGCACGAGCGACGCGTCGACGTGGAGGCCGCGCTCCGCGATCGTGGTGTTGAACAGCTCGGTCTCGCGCGGGCTGAACGTGTGCAGGAACTTGATCGGTCGCTCTGCGCGCGGCTCGCCGCCGCCGCACGCGGCGAGTGCCAAGCAGAGCAGGGGGAGCCGCACGGTTCGCACTCTATGTTATTGATGCGCGATGCGCAGCATGACCGGGTTCGGACGAGGCGTCGCCGAGCACGCAGGGGTGCGCGCGACCGTCGATCTGCGCTCGGTCAACCATCGGTTTCTCGATCTCAAGCTACGCGCTCAGATCGCGCCGTCGCTGGAGGATCAACTGGCGACGAAGATCCGCGGCAGCGTGGAGCGGGGGAGCATCTCGGTCGCGGTCAACATCGTGCGGCCGCCGACCGCGAGCAGTGTGCGGATCGACGAGGGGGCGGCGCAGCGGGCCCACGAGGCATTGCGCTCGTTGGCGACGACGCTCGGCGTGGCGCCGCCGGATCTCGCCCTCGTGCTCGCGCAGCCCGGAGTGGTCGCGACCACCGATTCGGCCGAAGAACCGGAGGCAGCAGACGCCGCGATCCTGGGGGCGCTCGATCAGGCGCTCGCGCAGTTGCAGGCGATGCGCGCTGCCGAAGGCCGTGCATTGGAGCGCGAGTTGTTGGCGCGGCTCGACGAGCTCGCGAAGCTCCGCGGCGCGATCGAAGGTCAGGCGGCAGGCGTGGCGGAGCAGCTGCAGCAGAAGTTGCGCGAGCGACTCGCGCGCCTGATCGGCGACGCTGCGGTCGATCCGGCGCGGCTCGCCCAGGAGGTCGCGTTGCTCGCGGAGCGCGCGGATATCACCGAGGAGCTCGTGCGGCTCGATTCGCATCTCGAGCAAGCGCGGACGATCGCGAAGGGCGCGACGGCGAGCGGCCGCAAGCTCGATTTTCTGGTCCAGGAGATCGGCCGCGAGCTCAACACGATCGGTTCCAAGTCGCAGCGGACCGAGATCAGCGCGGCGATCGTCGAGGCGAAGTCCGTCCTCGAAAAAATGCGCGAGCAAGTCCAGAACGTCGAGTAATCACGTGCTCGATCCGGATCTGGATGAGATGCGCCGCTGATCGCGTCGTCCGGACGCTCCCGATCCGGGGCCGGACCACAGTGCCCGAGCCCGATCTCCGAGTTTCGCAGTCGTCTACCGTGCACGGGCATCGGCGCGGACTCGGTCGCACGCAGTCGATCTCCGGCCCGGGATCGAGCACGTGATTACTGTCATCTGGGCGTGTTACTCATTCGGGGTGAGCGACCGCGGAGTCCTCGTGATCGTGTCGTCGCCCTCCGGGGCCGGCAAGACCACGCTCACGCGCCGACTCATTCAGGAATTCAGCCCGGGCCTCGAGTTCTCGGTGTCCTACACCACTCGCCCTATGCGATCCGGCGAGATCAACGGCCGCGATTACTGGTTCGTCACGCCCGAAGTGTTCGAGACCATGGTGCAAGCCGGCGAATTTGCCGAGCACGCGTTCGTGTTCAACAACCGCTACGGCACTGCACAAGCTCCGATCGATCACGCACTTGCGAGCGGCCGCGACGTCGTGTTCGACGTCGATTGGCAAGGTGGGCGCGAGCTCTCGAAGCTGTGGCCGCGAGATTCCCTCAAGATCTTCATCCTTCCGCCCGACATGACGACGCTCGAGAACCGCTTGCGCTCGCGCGCGACCGACAGTCCCGAGGTCATCGAGCGCCGGATCCGTAAGGCCAAAGACGAGCTCGCTCACTACCCGGAGTACCAGCACTTGATCGTCAACGACGATCTCGAGCGTGCTTACCAGACGTTGCGCGCGATCTATCTGACGCGCCGCTACGGTTCGGCCGATCGCGCAGATGTCGCACACCCGCTCTCGGAGCTCGCGACGCGCACCGGCGATCCGGAAGCGGCCGTGGCGCATGCGCGCGCGCTGATCGAAACCGGTTGACCGTTCGCCGTCGCGGGTGCGACAGCACCGAGAATTCGCCGTGACGTACCGGTGTACCGGTCAGCGTCGGTAGCTCGAATGTGTTGACGCCGCGTGCCCCGCGGCTCAGGCTGTTCCTATGCGGCTCTTCACTGTGGGGTTGCTCGGAGTTGTCGTCGGGATGTTGGGAGCGGGTTGCACGCGCACCTTCGCGCGAGAAGCGGTGCAGCCGAACCCGCTGCTCCATCCCTCCGACACGTTGCGGACCTCCGAGAAGGTCACGATCGTCACCGGTGATATGGATCTCGCCGCGCCGAACGTGAACGACAAGGACCTCGATGTTCAAGAGAGCGAGAACAGGACCAACGCGACGGTCGCGCATCCGCATCGCTGGCCACTGATCAACCAGGCGTCGTTCACGATGGTGTCGCGCGATCGCCTGCGCTTCCACGTCCAGATCGATCACAAGTGGGAAGACTACGCGGACCTCAAGCAGTGGGATGTCGACCTCACCGATGATCAAGGTCACCACTGGGATCCCGAATCGATCGAGCACGTCCGCCGCCACGTGATCACCACGATGTGGGATCAGGAGCAGCGGTCGCAGATCTGCGACAGCCTCGGCCGCACCGCGACTGGCAACTGTATCAACACGATCGGCTTCGCGAACGACGGCTGGCGCAACCGCCAGCCGCTCGGCTCGCTGTCGGTGTGGCGCGGCAACGGCGATTTCGTGTTCTATCAACGCGACTTGTTCACCGCCAAGGTCCGCTGGATGAAGCTGAAGGTCAGCCGCCGCGGCGAGGTCTTCGAGTTCACTTGGCGGTTCCAGGATGACGTCGCGGCCGCCGAGACCCCGCCGAACGAGTAGCTGAACGGCCAGCTGCGCCGTCTCGCAACGCGTCGCAGCGTGGTACCTTTACGGGGATCACGCGCCGTGATGCATCAACTCGACCAGATCGTTTCAGAAGTCGCGGGATACGATCCGAACGCCGACCTGGCATTGGTCCGCCGTGCGTACGAGTTCGCGGCGCAGGCCCATGAAGGCCAGACTCGCAAGTCGGGCGATCCGTACGTCACGCACCCGATCTCGGTCGCGCGGATCATCGCGGAGCTCAAGCTCGACGTGTCGTCGATCTGCGCCGGCCTCCTCCACGACTGTGTCGAGGACACCTCCGCGACCGTCGAGCAACTGTCCGCGACGTTCGGCAAGGAGATCGCGTATCTCGTCGACGGCGTCACCAAGCTCGGCAAGCTGCCGTACTCGACGCGCGAGGAGC
>JBDUAS010000500.1:0-3347 GCA_040004535.1 Deltaproteobacteria bacterium | reverse complement strand
ACATCTTCAAGAAGCTCGCGAGCGCGAAGGGCAAGCTGACCGGCGACGTGATCCGACTCGAGGGCTGCCCCGTGTCGGTTGCCGAGCAAGTGCTCGCGCTCGTCACGATCGGCAACTTGAAGAATCCGTACTACGATCCGAAGAACATGGTGCAGTTCGGCCGCGCGTACTTCGGCTGGAAGGGGCGCGTCGCGCTCAATCGGCTGTCCGGCAAGCGCTATCAACAGAACGGCAGCTTCGCGGAGCGTGGTGAAGCTGCACCCGACCTGGAGGGCACGTCGTGATCGGACCCGGTTGGTTGCCGTCTCGTCCCATCAGTCGTTTGAAGCGACGGACGCTCGCGTACGTGCGCGTGCGCCGCCGCCGCGCGAAGCCGCGGCCACTGCGCGCCGAAGGTGGCGGCAAGGCATTCGAAGATCATACCGTGATCTTTCAGAGCGGCCCCGTCGAGTTTCCGACGGCGACGCTCGTGCCGCGCGAGCCGAGCGCGCACGCGCATGCGCTGGTCGGCGAGCTCGTGCGCTGGCTCGCCGCGAAGTGGACGTGGCTGCGGCCGCGCACCGTGCCCGTGATGTTCGCAGCGCTCGGTCTGCTCGCGGTGCTCGAATCTGCGGATTATCTTCGCCACGTCAAAGCCGCTCCGCCGCACTACCTGCAGCTGACCAAGTGACGACGGTCCATCACCTCAACTGCGCGACGATGTGCCCGATCGCGGGCTGGCTGATCGGCGCGAAGGGCTGGCGCGGCCTGATGGTCGCGCACTGCCTCCTCGTCGAGACCGAGCGCGACGGGCTCGTGCTCGTGGATAGCGGTTTCGGCACCCGCGACCTCGAGGGCAAGACCGGGTTGCCACGGATGTTCAAGTCGCTCGTCGGACCGACGCTCGATCCGGCGGAGCCAGCGATCGCGCAGGTCGTCGCGCTCGGCTTCAAACCCGAAGATGTTCGCCACATCGTGGTGACCCACCTCGATCTCGACCACGCCGGTGGCATCGCGGACTTTCCGCACGCGAAGGTCCATCTGCACCAGCGCGAGCACATCGCGGCGACGACCCGGCCGACCCGGCGAGAGCGCGAGCGTTATCTCTCGGCGCACTGGGCGCACGGCCCGAAGTGGGAGGTCTACGCCGAGGATGGCGACACCTGGCGCGGCCTGCCGGCGGTGACGAAGCTGCGCGGCATCGACGCCGACATCGGCCTCTTGCCGATGCACGGCCACACGCGCGGCCACTCCGCGGTGATCGTGAAGGCCGGCGCGCGCTGGAAGGTCCACGCCGGGGACGCGTACTTCCATCGCCACGCGGTCGACGGCAGCAATCAAAAGGTGCCGAGCGGGTTCTCGACGTTCGAGTCGCTCGTCCAGATCGACAGGGCGCAGCGGCGCGCGTCGGCGGCTGCGTTGCGCCAATTGCGCGCGAGCTACGACGATCTGGATCTGTTCTGCGCACACGATCCGGTCGAGTACCGCGAGCTCGGCGGCGCCTAGATCAGCTGGCAACAAGAGTTGTGGTCGGCCGTCACGCACCGCAGCGACCACGCTCTCGCTAGTTGGCGGAGCGACTGTCTCCCGCAGGATTCAGCCAATTGCTGGCATCACCGCTGCAACTAGCGATCGGTCATGATGAACATCTCGCTCACCGATCTCGAAGTTGTCTGTGGCGGCGCTGGCGCTGCGGCTCCCTCGTACGACCAGTACGCGAACGGGCTCAAGGACACGCTGCGCAAGGACTACAAGTCGTTCGTGTGCTCGGGCGCCGGCCTCAAGGGCGGCACCACGTTCGCCGATCAGGTCTACGGCAAGAACGCGACCGACGGCGACAAGGTCCGCGCGTCGGAGATGATCAAGTCCTACTGCAACGCCGGCACGCAGCTGCCCGCCGCCGCCCCCGCGTTCCCGTTCTGAGGCGCGCCATGGAAGAGCTCACGCAAGACCAGCTCGCGCTCGTCGATGGCGGCGCGTGGTCCATGAAGTCGATGATCGCGGGCGCGAAGCACGGCGCGTACGAGGCATACAAAGCGGTCGTCGATGTTCCGACCGCGGCGATCGGGGGCTGGAAGCTCGCCGGGCAGATGTACGGCTCGCACGCGACGATGAACGATCGAACGCGCGCGATGAAGGACGTGCATCACCTGCTGAGCGCCAGCGATACCCTGCCCGCCTGGGCGCGGTTCGGGCACTAGTTACGACGGATCGACGAGCGTGATGTACGTGATCGTGCCGGCGACCGTCGGCACGGTCTGCGCGCCGATGCCGTTCGTGAGATCGAGCGAGACATCCGACGTGCCGACCGCGGAGTTCGCGAACACGACGTTCTGACCGACGTTGTTCATGCTCCAGACCGCTTCGTCGGCGGCGATCGGCGTGTCGTGCGCGGCCGAGCTCTTGACCACGGCCGGCGTACCCTCGACGTGGACGAACACGATCGCCTTCGCCGGGTCGTAGGTGAGCCCGAACTGGGTGAACCACGCCGGCAGGCGCGTCATGCCGAGCATCCGGTACGACGCCTGCTTGCCGGAATCGAGCACGGTCTTGCCGGTGATGATGATCCCCGGCAGTTGATACACCCCGCCGGTCGAGCACTGCGATGCACCGCTCGGCGGCGTGACATCGATCCGCACCGACGTGGCGTCCGGCACCATCATCACGATCCGGCCGTTCGGCGCGGTCGTGTCGGTATTCGTGGTGGTGTCGTGCTCGGTCAGCTTCGCCATGTACACGCCGCAGAACGCACCGGCGTGGTCGGAGTCCCAGTCGATCATCTCGCCCGTGAACGCGACCGGCTCGGCGGATGCGTCGCTCGCCGCGTCTGCCGTCTTGCCGCCGTCATCCCCGCACGCGGGCAGCGCTCCGAGCACGATCGCGATCACCAGCATCCGGATCATGTCCGGACGCTAGCACCTTCACTTGTGAGGCGTCACGATGGCGGCCGAAGCCGTGGGCTGGGTCACGTCGGGCAGCGTGAGCTCCGCGATCGCATCCTGGAACTGGACGCGCGACAGCATGATCTTCTCCTCGAAGTCGACGAGCGAGATCGTGGCCTTTTGCACGCGCTCCGAGATGTCCTTCATCTTGTCCTTGAGGTGGCTCATCAGGTCACCACCGGTCTTCACCGCCTGGAGCGTGACGATCTGGCCGTGCAGCTCGTCCATGCGCTCGCGGTACTCGTCGAGCCGGCGATGAATGCTGGTCTGCTCCTCGGAGTAGTCGATCAGCTGCTTGTGGAGCGCGAGCACCTTTTCGAGCTGGCTCTTGAGCGCCGGCGAGCCGACCGCCGAGTCGACGTAGATCTTCATCATGTCCATCGTGACGTCGGCGTTGAGATCGAGCGTGCGCTCCATCGGCGTCGC
>JBDUAS010000232.1:0-11299 GCA_040004535.1 Deltaproteobacteria bacterium | reverse complement strand
GTGGTGATCGAGTCACTACGTGCGACACCGTGTTTGCCGGCTGCGATCTACGTGAGACGAACTGGGCCGGGCGGCTGATCGACGGTGCACGTTTCCTCGACTGCAAGTTGTTCGGTATTCACGGCGCACCCCGAGCCCGGGAGCTTCACATCGAGGGAAGCGACCTATCACCTGCGGGTGACGGTTCTCAACGTGCGAGCCAAGGCGATGTCCTCGGAGCTTGGCGCGCTTGACCTCGACTCACCTCGCGAGCTGACGCGCTCGTACTTTGCCGTTCTCGCTCTTTTCGTCGAAGAAGACGCTGATCGCGATGCAATGGAACGCGTCGTCCGACGATTGCGTCTGCACGAGGTCCACGACCCTTAGGTGTGGATTCGCCTCGATCCAACTCGTGACCTTCTCGCCGAGCTTGGCTCGGTCGGCGAGCATCGTTGCCGAGAACACTTTGACGCCTGTGAACGGACCCGCCATGAGGCGAGCGTAGGATCAAATCAGACCCGTGAGAACTGCCCGTGAGACGCGTCATCCTTCGCCATGACCCTGTTGCTTGGATCGGCGACGAACACGGGGCACATCGCGACGGTCGAGCCATCGAGTCATCGCCACATGTGACATCCCGAGGTACGACGCGGCCGTTGATACGGTCCCGAGTACGCGCAACGCGACGAGTCGCTCGACCGACTGAGCAACCTCGACGTAGGAGGTCGGAGCGCGTGCAAGGATCCACTCGCGATCGAGATCACTGAGCTGGCGATCCGTCGATCGATGCTGCCCGAGAGCCTCCGCGGCGCACTCGTCAATGACGCGTCCGAGCTCGTGTCCGCGCTCCACGAACGAGGGGACGCGGATCGCAGCGGGACTCGCGTGTCGTTCGGGAGCGCACACGATCAAGCGGACCCGCAGGCCGGCGTCAGCCAGTTGTGGTTTCAGTCCTTCGAGATCCGCTGGCGGGCGCCCCGCCCACATGCACAGCGTTCCCCCGCGCGCTGCGGTGATCGCCTCTTGCGCGGACGGATAGTTCGCGGCGTGGCGCGCGGTCTCGCTCGTGCGGCGGCGTTCCGGGTCCGCCATCACGAACGGCAACTCGGCGCCGAACGCGCGATCGTGGAGGTACCTCGCAATGGTCGGGAGTCCTTCGCCGCCGACTAACGCGAGCGGCGATGTAAGAGTCGCCGCGGCGCGGATCGCTCGCAGCGCGCGGTCGACCGTTGGCCGCAGCACTTCGTCCCAGCCAAGAAGTCGAAGCATAAAGGCCCGCACGAGAATTGACCGCGGACTCTCAGCGACCAGACGAAGGCTGCCGATGCCGATCTCGAGGCCCGGGGTCAGCTCGACCGATTGTCGTCGAGCTCCGTCGACCCACAAGCCGTTTTTACTCGCGGAATCGCGCAACATCGTGACGGTGCCCGCGCGGACCAAACGCGCGTGTTCGCGCGAAACGAATTGGGGAGCGTCGACGAGGCGGATCGCGCAGCTTCGCGAGGAGCCGAGCGTCCATTCGCCCAGCGGTGTCTGCGGCAGCAGGTAAGCGTGGTCGCGTCCCCATTCGCGGAGCTGATAGACGGAATCCTCGAGCGCCCATTCGCTCGTCGCGGTGTCGTCACGGCGTGTGTCCATGTCCGTCGTACGCGTACCGGATACGATGACCGCCGCCGATCGATGCGAGCGTAACCTTGCGTCCCGATCGCCCGGACCTGTTACCGGTCAGAACCGAACCAACATGCCCACGGAGCCACCATGGCGATCGGCTTGCAGCGTGGGTACTGATCTCGGACTATGTGCGGCGCGATACCAGAGATAGCCGCCGATCGCGCCGACCGCGAGTCCGGCGACACCGATCGCGAGGCCGGTACCACTGTAGAGGTAATGTGGCTGCGGTGGCATCGCCGGTGGTTCAACCGTCACGTTCATGTAGACGCCGATGCCGACCGCGATCGCTCCAAGACCAACCATCGTGACGGGTAACGCGTAGCTCGGCTTCCCTTCGGATGCGCCCGCTTCGAGATGCTCGATGGGGCTCGGTGCCGGCGCGGTCGCGCCAGTGTTCCCTGGATCGCTCGTCGCAAACGCGTCGGACTTCGGTGGGGTTGTCGTCGTCGTGGTCCCTGCCGAGACCTCCGGCTTGATCGGCGACGCATTGCTCTGAAATGCGTCGTTGCCTGCTGTCAGGCACGTGATCAACTTCGTCAACGAGGTCGCGTCGCTCGCGTTCGACAGCACGACTTGGCAGGTGCGGACCTGCTTCGCGGAGCTCGTTCGATAAAGGATCCCCGTGACGGCGAGATGACCGTTGTCATGACCCACGGTGAGGACCGCGGCCATCGTCGCGCTCGTGTTCTTGCCAACTAGATCGGCGACGTACTGCGCCTCGTGAGTCGTGCGCTCGGTCTGCGACGGGTACATGAACCCTACCCAGTCGTTGCCGACTGCGAGCACAGCGTCGAGATCGGTGTCGATGTTCAGCCGGGCGATCTGGCGCGGGATGACTTCGACGCTGTATTCGTGCGACGCGTAGTTCGAGACCACGAGCACGTGATGCTCGCCGGGGATCAGATCGCCGATCGTCGTGTGAGTCGGTCGGACGGTGTCGTCGACGTACGCGATCGCATTTGGATCGTCGATGTCGAGCTCGAGCGAGCCGCGTCCCAAGCTCGTCTGTTCGCTGCGAATCCGTTGGAACAACTGCTCGGCCTCGAGGCCGTACTGCTTGCGGCTCACGACGAAGCTCGGGAATAGCCGGATCAGCTCCTGCATCGCGAGGTCCCGCTCGCTCGCGAGATCGATGGTGCCGCTGTGATGGCGTTTCGCGGCGATCTCTTCGTCGTTCAACTTCGAGGACGAGAGCGCGAGGTAGAGCAGCCCGCGCTGCACCTGCGATCGGTATTTGGGCTCGTTCACCCACGCGATCGGGTTCGCGCGCGCGAGCTCGACCGCGGCGCGCAGTGTCTTTACCGCGTCCGCCCAGGACGCGTTCAAGAACTGTCCGATCCCGCTGTCGACATCGGCGGACATCTTCGGCCCGATCGTCTTCACACCGCCGGAGCGAAACAAGTGCGCGGAGAAGTCGCGCTGCAACGCGTGCGCGTCCACCGTGAAGCGCTCGCGTTCGAGCAACGGTCGCATCGTCGACATCACCCTGTCGGCTTCGCTCGGGCGACTACCGATATACGACTCGAGCGCGATGCGGTCCGCGTAGACCGGAACAGCAGTGACCGCGATGACCGCGGAAACGACGAATGTGCAACGAACAACCATCACGACCCCCTACGACGTGACGACGAGCTTATCCGAATCGGCGGCATCACGGTGACCGTTGTACGACGCCAACGGACCGACACGACGAGCAAGACAAGCGATCGAAACCCGTAAGGCCATCGGGGGGAACCGGTTACCACGCGCAAATGCAGCATTCCGCGCTTACGCATCCGGAGGTTACGAGCCGCGGTAACCACGCTGGCCCACAGGCGCATTTTGTTCCGAACGCATTCAAGGGGATGGAGATGGACCGAGAGGTCACGTAAAAAGAAACGAGTCGGGCGCAACTTCGAACCGCCTCGTCCGATACGGAGTCCACCATGATGAGCCTGTCGATCTACGCGAATGCGACGCTCGGTACCGGTCCACGTCGCCCCTCCGATGCGCCCGTGATCGAGACGCGGGTCGCCGTCACGAAGCAGGCTGAGGCGCGTAGTCATTTCGAGATCGAGGTGTTGCGGATCCTCGCGATGTCTCCCGGACCTGGTGAGTCGGTGCAAAAAGCGTTCGATGCGAAAGAGGCGAGCCTGCGCGCCTTTTTCGTCACGCTGAGCGCGGAGGAGCGCGCCGCTCTTCATGCCCTGACCCAGGACGATCGCGATCCGCTTGGCTTTGGACGCCTGTCCGCCGAGCGGCGGTCGCGCGTCCTTAGCGCACTGCTAGGAGGCCGTCGTCGCGAATGAGTGGAGAGCTTCTACAGTTCGTCGATCGCCAGCTCCGTGTAACGGGCCTTCGGATCGCGGAGGCCGTGGCTCATGCGGAGCAGCCGTTGAGCGTCGACGCACAGCAAGCCTGGCTGGCGGAGTGTGCAGTACGCGAGGCCGCGGTCGACAAGACCGCGCGCGCCGACTTCTGGCCTTTGGTGCGCATGCAGCTCACGGCGACGCAGGAGCGGGTGATGTGGACGCTCATCGCGCAAGAGCTCGATCCGGCCGCACGAATGCAGTTGCGCGAGCTCGCCACCGAGGACGACAGCGATGTGAATCAGGATGTCCTACGTCGGATCGTCTACGGGCATCGGCCGGACGAAGCTGGATTTCGCGATCTCTCCTCACGCAGCCCACTGTTACAGGCTTGCCTTATCGAGCCTCTCGATGAAGAGGACGTGCCAGCTCACCGGAGGACGTACCGGATCGCGAGGCGCGTGCTCGCGCTCGCTCATGGTATCCACGATGCCGAGGAAGAGCTCACCGGCTACGTCGAGACGCCATCGATGATGCCGAGGCTCGATCAGCTCACCGTGGGGGCTGATGCGCTCGCGCGGGTTCGGGCTGCGGTGGGAAGTTCGAACGGCCTTGTCATCGTGACCGGCTCGTCGGGCGCCGGAAAGAGGTCGGTCGTCGTAGCCGCTGCACGCGAGCGCGGCGCCAATGTGATCGCGGTGGACTGCGCGGAGCTCGACCGCGAGCTCGTTCGCGCCGACCGGCAGCTGCGCATCCTTGCGCGCGAGTGCAAGCTCTGGGACTGCGTTCCTCTGCTCCTGAACTTGGAGTTATTGGCGCCCAACGACGAACGGCCCGACCGCGTAAAGCTCGTCGAAGCGCTCGCACGCGACGTGCCTGTACTCGCGACCGCTCGTCACCCAATTGCCCGGCGCTGGCGATCGTTACCAGGCGTCATCGAGCTGCCACCGCTGAACGGCGCCGAGCGAGCGGTGCTATGGAAGCGCGCGCTGCCGGAGGCCAGCGACGGCGACGCCGAACTGCTGTCTACGCTGTACCCTCTTGCGCCCGCGCTTGTTGCCTCGGTCGCGACGACGGCGCGCGTCGAAGCGCGAGGCGAGGCCATCGAGCCGCGTCACATCAGCCTTGGGTTGCGCCACGTGCTCGACGATCGTCTCGCAGGGCTCGGCACTCGCGTGACCGTCACGCAGAGCTGGGAAGATCTCGTGCTTCCAGATGACCAGACGATGGCGGTCGTCGAGTTGCTGGCGCGCATTCGCGCGCGCCGGCTGGTCTACGAGGATTGGGGCTTCGCGAAGAAGCTGGGAAGGGGACTCGGCGTAGCAGCGATGTTCTCTGGCCCACCAGGTACCGGCAAGACGATGTGCGCCGGCCTGATCGCAAAGGATCTTGGAACCGAGCTGTATCAGGTCGATCTCGGCAAGATTGTCTCGAAGTGGGTAGGTGAGACCGAGAAGAACCTCGGCGCGCTGTTCGACGCCGCCGAGGCATCGCACGCGGTGTTGCTGTTCGACGAGGCTGACTCCTTGTTCGGCAAACGTACGAGCGTCACGAGCACGAACGATCGCTACGCGAACCAGGAGACGAACTTCCTGTTGCAGCGAATCGAGGCGTTCACGGGAATCTGCATCCTCACTACGAATCACGATCCCGCGATCGATGAAGCCTTCCTGCGCCGCTTGGCGGTACGCGTTCGGTTCCCACTTCCCGATGAAGACGAGCGCGAGAGACTCTGGCGCGCGATGATTCCGACCTCGGCCCCGACCGACGACAAACTCGATCTCGCGTCGCTCGCCAAGAAATACGTGATGGCCGGAGGCAACATCAGGAACGCTGTCCTACGTGCGGCATTTCTGGCTGCCGATGCCAAGAAACCGATCGGCTACGAACAACTTCGTCAGGCCGCCCACCTCGAATACGAGGCGATGGGCAAGCTGGTGTAGCGCTCGAAACCTCACCGCCGTTTCCACGCCAAACGTTACATGTAACCCAGTCATCCTGCGCGCTTCGCGGGTTTCGAACGCACCGAGGCGGGGCACGATGATGGTGGAAGACCGGTAAGACGGTGGAATCGACTCGTCGGATAGCAACCGCGATTCGCACGCGTCGATAACGGTCTTCGAAAGGGCAGGCGATGCAGGATCAATCTGGGAAGCAAACGGCGGATCCGAACCGGAAGAAGTCGGACCCCGCGCATGGGGAGCCGAAGCGCAAGCCCAAGCCGCGTCCGAAGCACGCCCGCGGTGCCAAGTCGAACAGCAAGAAGCCCGCGGCACGCACACCCGGCGAAGCTCCGGCTCCCAAAGCAGCAAAGGTCGGCGTGAAGGATCCGTGGGCCGATGCGGCGCCAGCGCGGCGCGAGCAACCCGAAGAGGAGCACGAGGCGGAGAGCGAGGAACACGAGAGCACCGATGAACAGTTCGGTGATGCGGTCGGCTACTTCGATGACGCGCACATCGGGGCCGAGGCGCTGTTGAGCGGCGACACGGCGGGCAAGGGGCTAAGTGGTCTCGCGACGGCACTCGGCGAAGAGCAAGCTGAGCTTGTTGCGGGCGAGCTCGGGGGCATGGAGACGGCATTCGGTGCGGGTTCCGCCGCAATCGCGTCTCCACTTTCGATCGCTGGCGGCATTATGGAACTGAAGGGCGGCATTGCTGAAGCCCGTCGCGATGCCGTGAAGGGATCGATCCCGATCATGAGTGGTAGTGCCTCGATCGTGTCAGGAGTCGCCGGACTGGCATCGCTAACGGGTTCGGCAGTTGCGGCAGGTCTGGCTCCGGCGGCGGCCGGATTTGGGGCTGGTGTGAAGATCGGCGCGTACGGATCCGAGGAAGCGAAGGAAGCGGGATGGCTGCACGATCGTGAGGGCAACGCTGCGACGCCCGCGACCTGGATGGCCGATCGCGGCGAGGACGCGGACAGGTGGGTCACGAAGCGCACGCACAACGAGACGCTGGGTACGATTGCAGGTGGTGCGGCGACGGTCGGGATGGCGCCCGTTGGTGGCGCTGTCGCGCTCGGTGGCGCGATCAACGGCGGAGTGTTAAAGGCCGAAGGCTTCGGCGAGTCCGTTGGTAAGGTGGCCGCTCATCACGATCGATCAGAGGCTTACTCGGGCGCAGCTGGTAGCGGGGGGGCGCTCGGCGCCACCGACGGAGTTGGTTACCGAAATCCGTACACGGGCCAGGTCAGCATCGCCCAGCGTGGAACGGACGAAGCACGTGCGGCCGGAGAACAAATGGCCGACTATGACGACCAACTCAGCGATAGGGTCGGGCGGGCAAAGGTGCTCCATCCTGAACGCTGGGGCGAGGGACCAAACGCGGTGAGCATGACGAATAAGCTTGCGGAGGAGATCCACGCGGCGACACATGGAACGAACAAACGGAGTGAGCGCTGAGCGACATGCGCGCGCCACGCAGGGGGATCGAAGCTATGACCGAACGTTCGGACGAAAACTTGATCGATCGAGCGCACATCATGCGGTCGGCTCAGGCCGGCCTTAACAATTCGCGACGGCTTGCGTGGAAGATTCCGCTTATCGGCCTCGCATCGTTGGCCGGACTCGAGCTGCTCATCGGCGTTTGCATCTCGCTCAGCTCGATGCCCTCCGAGCAGACGCATGATCTGGCTTGGGCCGGCGTCGCGATGTTCTTCGGAATTGGCTTCTGGCTGACACTCGGTCTTCGCATGCTGGTCATGCGCGACGTCCGTCAGATCGAACGGCTCATCAAGCACGGCGTGCCACATCGAGCAGCCATCACGTCACGCAAATTCATCGCTGAGAGTCCGCTCGGTGGCGCGAGCAACATGACGGTTGCCTGGTCCGAAAACGGACAAGAGGTCTCTGCGCGGATGAACGATCGCACCGATGTTCTGAACGGGCCCGTTGAACGAGATGTGGTCGTGCTAACGCGCGGCCACAAGCGATGGGTGGGTGTCGTGGTCGGCG
Source organism: Deltaproteobacteria bacterium (assembly GCA_040004535.1). Taxonomy (GTDB): domain Bacteria; phylum Myxococcota_A; class Polyangia; order Haliangiales; family Haliangiaceae; genus JABFXX01. The sequence continues at coordinate 3,409 of JBDUAS010000232.1, read as the reverse complement.
ACAACCTCTTGTTAGCCCTTCGGCCGCCGCGCGAGTACCACATCTTCGGCGGCAACAATGCGTAGTGGGAGACCAGCGACGGCAGCAAACGACCTGGCCGGAAGCGGAGCGATGAATGAACAACTGGACGAAATTCAGATCGATCGACAGCACATCATGCAAGTTGCTAGTGCTGGGCTAGCAAATGGGAGACGCCTTGCATGGAAGATCCCGCTCGTCGGGCTCGCTTGCTGGGGTGGACTCCTTCTGTTCACAGCGATCTGCCTCTCGTTCAAGTCGCTGTCCCCGGACGACGCCCATGATCTGGCTTGGACTGCTGTCGCCGTGTTCTTGGGAGTTGGCTTCTGGCTGGTTCTCGCTCTTCGCATGCTGCTAATGCGCGATGTCCGTCAGATCGAACGGCTGATCAAGCAAGGCGTCCCGCATCGAGGATCCATCACGGCTCGCAGCTTCGTCCCCGAGAGTCCGCTCGGCGGCGCAAGCAACATGACTGTCGCGTGGGAGGAGAAAGGACGCACCATCCACGCGCGAATGAACGATCGTACCGATGTCATAAAAGGCCCAGTGGAACGAAACGTGGTCGTGCTAACGCATGGCCGCAAGCGCTGGGTAGGCGTCGTCGTCGGGGACAAGCTCCTGCTAGCCCTTCGGCCGCCGCGCGAGTACCACATCTTCGGGGGCAACAATGCGTAGCGGAACCGTTCGAATTGTTGTTGTCGCCTCACTCGTGCTGGTCGGCGGTTGCGACTCCAAGAAGAAGTCCGGCGTACTGCCATGGGGACCGAAGCACCTGACCGAGCTCGTTAGCGGCCCCTACAAGATCGCGATCCCCGATACGTGGCGGGCGCTCTCCGAGCTTCAAGACAAATCAGTGCAGCTCCCTGAGGGCACCGTCGGGATGACACCCGAACGTCTGGATCAAGGCTCGATGCGCTCGAACATGAATTTCACGTGGGCGGCACTGCCCCCAAATACCGAGATGCCGAGCTGCGACCAACTCGCGCAGGCGATTTCTCAATCGAATCAGGCAACCGCGAGCGAGATCGCGACGATCTCCATCGATGGCGACCGCGGGTGCCGCTTCAGAATCACGACCTCCGAAGCCAGTGTCCTTCAGGTCGCGCGGTTTCAGGGCGACCACGAGTTCGTCGCGACCTGGACGCGGATGGCAAGTCTCGGCTCTGCGGATGCCGACGGTGATCGCGAAATCTGGAAACGAACGCTCGCCGTTCTGCACATACCGACGAAATAGCCCCGTCGCGAACGCCGCAGCGTTACGTCGGGATCTTCCGGCGCCGAAGCCACTTGCCGAGGGCCACGTGCGTGATGCCGAGCCGTTGCGCGCCAGCCGTTGGTCCCCAGTTCCGTACCGCGACGAGGCGACGCGCCAGCTCCTCGAGCTCGGTCAGCGAGTCGATCGGGACGTGGCGTAGCCAAGTCATCTCGTGCTCGTTGAGCGCCGGCCCGTCAGCGCCGAGATCGCGCACGGCGTCGTCGATGTACATGTGGATGAGTTGTTCGAACTCCTCACGGCGCGTCGTGAGCATCGGAAGTTCCATGACGAAGACACGTTCGAGCGCGAGCGCCGCGATGTCGGCACGCGTTTGAGCACAGACCACGAGCTGGCCGCGCTCGCTAGTGTCCTGAAAATCGAGCGCGAGAGCAGCCGCGTCCGTACGCGATGTGCGCGCGAGATCGATGCACAACGTTCCGCCGCCCGCCTCGTCGATCTCGTGGTCCTCGTCCGCCACGACAAACGGACGCGCCGAGCCCATCGTGAGCACGTGTAGCGACCGGGCGACATCGACGAGCTGCTTCATTCCGCACAACGCCAGCGCGGCGCGGCTACGGACTGCTCCACGGATCGCCGCGATCGCGTTGTCGACGTCCTCGCGTCTTGACTCTCCCCAACCGATCGCGCGTTCGAGGTACGCCCGTAGGACGCGCAGACGCGGACTCTCCGCGACCAGGGTGACGCCGCCGATCTTGACCTGGCACCCGGGCGACAGCTCGAAGGAAAGCCGCCGCTCACCGTCCTGCCAGATCCCATTCGTGCTGCCCGAGTCGCTGACTACGAGCTTCGTGTCTTGGCGAACAAGCTTCGCGTGGTGACGGGACACACACCGCGTCGGGTCGTCGAGCACGATGCCGCAATCTGCGGCACCCCCAATCACGATCTCGGGCGCAGCGAGGTCGAACGTGACCGCTGTGGCGAGAATCCGCAGGGCATCCACTCCATCCTCGATCCCCCAACCCGCGTTTGGCTCTTTCTGCGTGACGTCCATCGCGTGACCTACCTTACGCGTTCGTAACTCCACCCGCCACAACGGGCGGAAGGTCACCAAGAGAGTGGCTCGTGCGGATTTCTCGGCTCACGCACGTAGGATGGCCTGGTGATGGCGACCTCGATCGCAATCGGCGCAGTTGTTCGGTCGCGCGCTGCCTCGATGTATGATTCCGCCGGGCGGCGGGGCTCAGACCCGTTTCGCGGTGACGACGAAGTACGGGTCCCCATGGTGACGAATCAATCCCCACCGAATCCGCACGACATGATCGGGCGCGATGCCGCCGGCTACGTAATCGATCGGATGATCGGCGAAGGCGGCATGGGCGCCGTGTACAGCGCGTACAGCCCACTGCTCGGGAAGCGCGCCGCGATCAAGGTGATGCTCGGCGAGTACACCGACAACAAGGACGTGGTCGAGCGCTTCTCGCGCGAAGCCAAAGCAGCAGCGGCGATCAAAGACCTGAACATCATCGACGTGTATGCCGCGTCGCGGTTTCCGCAGGACGGGCGGATGTTCATCGTGATGCCCTTCGTCGAAGGCGGATCACTGGAAGCGCTGTGCCGGCAGCGCGGCCCACTTCCGATCGACGTAACCGTCGCGATCGCGCTTCAGGTCTGCTCGGGTCTCGATGCAGTCCACGCGGTCGCGATCGTGCATCGCGATATCAAGACGCAGAACATCCTCATCGCGCCGCACCACGGGCGGCAATACTTCGTCTACATCGTCGACTTCGGGATCGCGAAGCTGCTCGATCCACACCTGGGTAATCGCGAAAAGCTGACGAGGACGCATTCGGCGGTCGGGACCGTCGGATCGATGGCTCCCGAACAAGCTCGCGGCGACCGCGATATCGACGCGCGCGCGGACATCTACAGCGTAGGCATGGTTCTGTATCGGATGCTTACGGGACGTGCACCGTACGAGGACGCAAGCATGTACGCGCTCTGGGAGAAACAAGCGAATGGCGAACCGTTTCCCCGCCCCCGTTCGCTTCGCGCGGATGTTCCGCCGGTTATCGATGACTTGATCATGCAGTGTCTCGAAGTGGACCGCGGGCGACGTCCGGCATCGGTACCGCCGTTCACGAGAACGTCTGGTCAAGTCTCTTTTTTTGTGTGAAT
>JBDUAS010000231.1:0-11303 GCA_040004535.1 Deltaproteobacteria bacterium | reverse complement strand
GCGCGTCGGCATGAGATCCTGCATCAGTTACAAGGCGCCTGGCCGTCCGCGTAGTGAACATCGCGCGTGCTCGGCCGCCCCAACTTTGCGGATGCGACGTACGCGACGATCGGCGGTTCTATCCAGCTGCCCGTGCCCGAAGACCCGACCACACCGGCGATGACCGCCGATATACTCCAACGATCGTGGGGTCGGCGGCATTCTAGGGTGGATGGACGAGTCGACGGCTTCACGCCTCGAGCAGCTGGTCGGCGAGTCCGGTTGGCTGCGGAAGCTCGCGCTGTCGCTGGTCCGCGATCCAGCGGCTGCCGATGACGTTCTGCACGACACGCTGCTGGTCGCGGCCGAGCACGGGCCTCCGGCCGACCGCCCGTTGCGGCCGTGGCTCGCGCGCGTCGCAACGAACATCGCGCGGATGCGCCACCGGAGTAGTGCACGCCAAACCGCACGCGAAGCTCGAAGCCCTGAAGCGGAACCACTGCCGTCCGCGCCGGACGTGCTCGAGCGCGTCGAAACCCAACGCCTCCTGACCGAGCTCGTGCTCGCACTCGAGGCGCCGTATCGCGACGTGATCCTGTTGCACTTCTTCGAAGGCCTGACGTCCGCCGAGATCGCGCGCCGGCATGGCGTGCCCGACGGAACGATCCGCTGGCGCTTGAAGCGCGCCCTCGACGAGCTCCGCGCGAAGCTCGACGAGAAACGTGAACATCGCGCAGCATGGATGATGTCGCTCGGCGCGTTCGCGCGCGGGCCAATCGTGGGAGGGGTCGTCGTGAAGAAACTCGTGGTGTTGTTGGTGGTGGTGCTCGTCATGACCATCGTGGTCGTGTCGGCGCGAAGGTGGCGGGGGCAGGGGCCGGGCGAGGGCATCGCGCGCCCGAGGACGAACGAAGTCCTCGCGGCGCGCGTGCCGAGGTGGGTAATCCAGCCGAACGTGCCGGCGCGACGGATCGCCGGCCACGTGCGCTATCACGGCGCTCCGGCCGCCGGCGTTCGCGTCGCGCTACGAATCGGTCGGCAACCAGATCTCGCGATCGTCGACGTTGTCAGCGCCGATGATGGTTCGTTCGATCTCGGCACGCCACCGCCAGCGGAGTATGTCGTGATCGCATACGCACCCGAGCGCACCTCCGCGATCACCGAACTCGACACCCATGATCCGCACACCCGACCCGATCAGCTCGAGCTCGAGCTCGGTGGCTGCGACGCGCGAGCGACCGGCCGAGTCACCGATGCCGAGGGCTCCCCGATCATCGCGCGAGTCGGCCTCGTGGGAACGACGAGCGATCCGAGCGGTCACTACGAGCTGTGTCGCCCGCTCACCTCGATCGTCGTGACCTTTGCGGCGAACGGCTTCGGTACCGTCACGACGGAGTTCGAAGGTATCGGCACGATTCACCGCGATCTCGTACTCGCGCCCGAGGGCGTGATCATCGGACGCGTAGTCCACGCGGCCACGGGGGTCGCGGATGCGAATGTGATCGTCACGAGTGCTGCAGCTCGGGGCGATGACACCGGGATCACGCCAACCTCGACGAAGACCGCCGGCGAGGGTCACTTCCAGATCGGTGGCCTCGCACCCGGCCGCTACCGTGTCGTCGCGACGGCCGCCGGGCTCGGTAGTGCACGCGTCGAGACGTATGTACTCGGGGCGAGCACGCGCGAGCTCGTGATCACCGTCGACGAGCGTGCGCGTGTCCTCGGCAAGGTCATGCTCGCTGGTGCGCCGCTCGCGGGTGTCGAGGTCACGAGCCTCGGACCGGCGAACCTCGTCGATGCCGCGCCCGTGTTCTCGCAGGAAGATGGCAGCTTCGCGATCGATGGCGTGCCGCACGGCCTGCTCCACTGGGCCGTCCGCGGCTATCGCGTCAAGTCACCGAGCTCGACGAGTGTGAGCGCGGCGCGGCTCGATGGCGTGGTCCTCGAGGTCGAACCAGGCGCCCGCCTGCGTGGAACGGTCACGAGCAGTGGCCAGCCGGTCGCAGGCGCGATCGTCGAGTACTGGCACAACGAGTGGAGCCACGGTGTCAGCCGCACGTCGAAGACGACGACTACCGATCGAAACGGTGCTTACGTGCTCGACGACGTGACCCCGGGTCCATCGCAGATCCAGGCCCATACCGAACTCGAATATGTCGACACCTCGTGGGTCGAGGTGCTCGCGGATCGCGAGACCGTGCGTGATCTCGCGATCGACCGGATGGCCAGCGCGAGCGGCGTCGTCGTCGATGCGAGTGGTGCACCGGTTCCCGATGTCGATGTCGTGTTCCAGCTCGATCCAGCGGTGAAGTCGTGGTGGCACGAACGGACCGCGGTGACCGATCGCGCCGGCGCGTTTCACGGTGCGCTGCTGTCGGCCGGCAGCTACAACGTCGTCGTCGCACCCGAGAACGGCGTCTACAACCAGACCTTCAAGCTGGCGCACCCGGTCGCGGTTCATCTCGCCGATGATCGTTCCGAGGTCACCGGGCTGCGTATCGAGGTCGTGATCGATCATCTCGAGCTCCGCGGCAACGTCGTCGACGAACACGGGGTGCCCCTGCCCGATGTTCGGGTCGTGCTCGACGGCTCGCCGGAGACCGATCCCAATGTCGTGACCGCGCTCATGCCGCCTTCGATGATGCCCAACCCCGCCGTCATCTCGTCGTCGCCCACGACCGTGACCGACACCCGCGGTACGTTTCGTTTTCACGACCTGCAACCGTTCAAGTACAGCGTGCGCGCGTACGGTGCCGACGGTGGCGAGGCCGCGACGATCGCGGAGGCCGGTGCAACCAATGTCTCGATCACGCTCGCGAGCTCCGGATCGATCCGGGGCACGCTTGTCGGTTTCGGCCCTGCTCCGACCGCGAACGCGACAAACTCCGAGGACGCGACGCGCATCGCGACGGTCGATGGCACGCAATTCGAGATCATCGGCCTGCGCGCCGGGCGCTACTCGGTCAGCGCACAAGACGACCACGGCGCGGACGCGCAGATCGTCGAGGTGCATGCAGGTGCCACCGTGAATGTCGAGCTCGAAGCCCGCGGTCGCGGCCGGATCGAGTTGCGCGATACTGCGTTCGGCTCGGGGGCTCCAGTCGCCGATGTCCGCTGCATGACCACGCCCCGCGCCGGGGGCATGGGCCCGTGGTGGAATAACGACACGCTCGTCGTGACCGATGCATCAGGTCACGCTTCGCTGCCGGCCTCCGCCGGCGCGATGCGTGTCCATTGCCTCGGTCGCTACGAGTATTCGCGCGTCAACCGCGATGTCGACGTTCCGGCCAACGGATCGGTCGACGTCGACGTCGAATCGGTTCCCGTCAAGCCGGGTCGAGCGCCCGATCCAGGCTTCACCATGATCGATGATCAACTTCCGCCGACCGTGTCCGCGCTGCGCGCCGATCCGGCACTTCACTCCGGGCTCGCAGTCGGCGATCAGATCGTGTCGATCGATGGTGCATCGACCCTTCCGTTTGGCAACGGTGGCGTCGCGCAGTTGCTCGCAAACCATGCGTTCGGCACCACCGCCGTGCTCGGCGTGCTCCGCGCCGGCAAGTCGCTCACGATCAGCCTGCTGCTCGAGTGACGCCTGCGCTCGTCGGCGCACGCGTACGGCGATAGTTTGCACTACTAGTTTGCGACGACCACGGTGATCTCCCGAGCCGCGCCCCCACGACTGATCGTCAACTTCGCCGCTGTGCCCGGCGGACGATTCGTGATCACCGCCAGCAACGCGTCACCGAACAAGTCCGTCACGATGCGGCCATCGACCGCGTCGATCTCGTCGTCGATCTGGAGTCCCGCGTGCGCCGCAGCACCCGCGGAATCGACGCGGACGATGGAACGATCGACGGGGTTGAGCATCGCGCCGATCGAGCGGTCTGCCGGATCGCGCCTCACCATCACGAGCGTCGTGGTCGTCGTTCGGTCGAGAGGCAACGTGGTGACACGACCACCGACCAGATTCGCGCCGACGCACAGGATCGCGACCTCGCCCGCCGAAACGTTCGTCATCGTGAGCTGGCCTTGTGCATCACTGATCGCTTGCGAGTCGACGACGTTGTACACGCCACCGACATTGCCGTGCTCGGTCGCGACCGGCGGACTGCACCGCACGTTCGGCAGCGGCGCGTTCGTCTTCCAATCGACCACGACGCCGTCGACGTTTGCGACTCCGCGACTCGACAGCGTGACTTGCGTCGTTTCACCTGCCCTGACCGTGACGCGATGCGAGTCGGCCTCGTGTCCGAACGTATCGACTTGCAGCGTGTAGTCACCCGGCGCCAGCCCCGTCGCCTTGAACGACGAGCCATCGACCTCGAAGTCGACGTTCTCGCGGCCACCGGACATCAGCGTGCCCATGACGATCGGCGGCGTCGAGAAGCCGACCAGCCTGCCCTGGATCGCACCCGCCGACGCGAGCACGATCTTCACGGTTGATGTCCCGGTCAAGATCGCCTCGGTGCTCGTTGCGCCGCCGTCGCGGGCGAGCGCGAAGATCCGATAGCTCCCGGTGGGCAGGCGGGTGAGCAAGAAGTGACCCGCTTGATCGGTAATCGTGACACCCCCACGCTGCACGTCGAACGTGAAGTCGTGGTTCGTGTTCGTCGCGCTCGATCGAATCACCGCATCGGCCACAGGTGCGCCCGCGCTGTCGACAACGTTTCCTGCGATCGTCCCGAACTGAAGATCGACCACGATCGCGACATCCGCGCGGTGTTCGAGCGAGACCGGTGGATGGTCCAACGTGATCGCCTGACCGTCCAACGATGCCGAGAGCACGTACGTTCCTTGGTTCGCGAGCTCTCGGATGCAGAACGTGCCATCGCTCGCTGTCATCGCTTCGCCGATGTCTTCTTGCGTCGCGTCGTTCGCTCCGACCACCAGCCCGCTCACCGCCGCGCCGACCTTGTCCCTGACGGTGCCGCACAACATGCCGTCGTTCGCGAGATCGATGTCGAATGTCTTCGTTTCACCGTTCGCGATCGTTCCCTGCGCGACGCCCCACCGACCATGCACGTCTCTCGCGGTTAGCCCGAATCCGCCAGGCTTGAATCCGGGACACCGATACCGCCCATCTGCTTTCGTCGTGACGTCGCCGATATTGTTCGCCACGCTGGAAGGGCAACTCACGACCGCGTCGGCCACTGGCGCTCCATGCTGCGTGATCTTGCCTTCGATGACGCCCAGCGTCGACACCTCGACGACGACATGGACCTCCGCATCTCCGACCTCGATCGACCTCGGCGACTCGACGTGAAACAGGTCGACAATCACGCCTAGCTGTCCGTGAGGCGCGCGGTCGATCGTAAACGAGCCGTCGCTGGCGGTCGTCGCGAGGATCCCGGCATGCATTGGCGCTGCGCCCTCCGCTCAGGTTTGCGCCCCCAGACCATCCGCTCGCTTACACTCCTTGCAAGAGCTTCGGTTCTCGAGCGCCCCAGCCTGTATTCGCCGTCCCGAAAAACCCGCATCGAACGGCCTATCCTCTTGACGATGACGTTGAGGAACGCCTGGCTGAGCTCGCCGCGATGGCAGTCGGCGAGGGGCAGCTCGGCGAGCTCGGTCGAGACCTCGGCGACCGCCGCCGTCTCGTGGCGGCACATGACGAGCGTGCTCTCGATCATGCGGTTGATATCCGTCGGTGACTTGCCCACCGTGTTCGTCGCGGCGAACTCCTTGGTGGCGCCGACGATCTTGCCGATCCGGTCGAGGCCCTCGAGCGCGCGCGTGGTGGCGCCCGAGAGCTGCTCGTGGAGAAAGTCCAGATCGCGCTCGTCGCGGATCTTCGCGGCACGAGCTTCGGCGGCCTCGGGCGTGGTCTGGCGCTGGACGATGTCGGAGATCAGCTGCGTGTAGTCGGCGACTCCTGCCTCGAGATCCTGGACGCCCTCGCGGAGGAAGTGACAGCTATCGGTCACGAACTGGAGCGGCGTGTTGATCTCGTGCGCGATGCCAGCCGCGAGGCGGCCCACGGCCTCGAGCTTCTGCGCGTGGCGGAGCTCGATCTCCACGCGCGCGCGGTGCGCGATCTCCGCACGCAGTTGCTCGTTCATCGCGCGCGCTTCGACCGCCGCCTGTTCCTGCGCGACGGCGTGCGCCTCGAGCAGCTTCGCCGTCTCCACGCCGTGCCAGTAATCGCGCGACGCTCGCCGCCCGAGGGCGGACATGTAGACGAAGAACACGGCGTAGAGCACGGTGAGGCCGGGAGAGATCAAGCCCGCCACGCCACACACGAGGGTCGGCAACAGCAGGGTCAGGAGCGCGAACATCTGGACGAGCCGGTTCGGCGCGAAGGCGTTGACGCCGCCGACCGCGACGCCGGAGATCAGGATTGCCATGACGAGCGCATCCATCCCCGAGCCGTCACGAAGCTGTACCGCCGCGTTGATCACGCCCCACAGGATGTTGATGCCGATGCCACCGATCGCGATCAGGCTCCACCGTTGACGCAGCGAGCCGAGGCCGCAGATCGTGCGGTGACGTGCGACAAGACGTACACCGAGGAACCCGACGACCACGCTGATCACGACCACACCGGAGAACCCGTGCGACGCCGGCATCGTGGCTTCGACGAAGATCAGCGGCACCAGGTGGGCGGCCGTCCCCGACAGGGAACGCTGACCCAGCTCGCGAAGTGCGGTGTCCTGGACGTCGATCCCGTGGCGAGCCGGGCCATTCGGAGGATGGTTCGACCGCAGCGCGCAAGTATCCAGGGGGGGTATCAGGGGGGTATCAGGGGGGTATCAGGGGACCGACCAATCTTCAAATTCCCTCGCCGGTTAGGTGGGACAGGCGCCAGGCCCGGTCCTGCGTAGTCCTGGGTAGCTCCCGTCATAGTGCTCGAGCCGGTTCGCCCGACCGCCAGTGCGCTTCAATTTGTTCCAGACTCTTGCCCTTGCCGGCGTGCCCCATTTAGCCATTGCGCGCTCAATACGAGACGACGCGCACGCCTTGCACGCACACCGCGCCAAGAGCGCGCTCGGTAGAGATACGTAGAGATACGTAGTGATGGCCGGGCCAAGCGCCGAGCCTTGTCCAGTCGGCTTAGGCGGCGCGGATGTTCGACTCGGCGGCGTCCACCGCGATCTGCGGTGACTTCGATTCGTGCCAGGAGCTCGCCAGATCCGCGAGCTCGTTGTGGCAGCGCCACGCCACGTGCGATGGGGCAAACCGTCGGGGTCGCGCAACGGTGAGCTCGGCGAGTCCGGCGTTTGCACAGCTGTTCGGCGTGACAACGCTCCCGGTGTCGGCTGCCTTCGTGTGCTTCGGCCGATCTCGCGGACAAGATGGTGCTCGCGGCCTGGCCGAGTTGGTGACGGCCGGACATCTCGACGTTCCGTGCGTCCGAGTTGCACGGCAGTCCTCGGCGTTCGGCCACGTCGTGCTTCTAGAGTTCGGCTGCGCGGTCGACGCCGTCATCAAACGCGCGCTGGCGCTGGTTCGATAACAGGAGGGTCAACATGGATCTCAAGGAACTTCACGAGCACGGCCAGTCGATCTGGCTCGACTACATTCGACGGGACCTCCTGGTCAGCGGAGAGCTCGCGCGGCTCGTCCAAGACGACGACATCCGCGGCGTCACGACGAATCCGTCGATCCTCGAGAAGGCGATCGCGGAGAGCACGGACTACGATTCCGCGCTGCGCGGCGACGTGCGGCGAACCGACGAGGCTGCTGCCGCGATCTACGAGCGCCTGGTCATCGAGGACATCCATCAGGCGGCCGAGGTGCTTCGCTCGACCTACGAGTCCAGCGATGGGCGCGACGGCTTGGTCTCCATGGAGGTCTCGCCGTACCTCGCGCACGACACGCTGGCCACGATCGCGGAGGCTCGGAGGCTGTGGGCGAAGGTGGCGCGCGTGAATCTCATGATCAAGGTGCCGGGCACCGACGAGGGCATCCCTGCGATCGAGCAGTTGATCGGCGAGGGCGTCAACGTCAACGTCACGTTGCTGTTCGGCCGCGGCCAGTGCGCGCGCGTGCTCGAGGCGTACATGTCCGGCCTCGAGACGCGACTCGCGCGAGGTATGGCGATCGACCGCGTCGCCAGTGTCGCCAGCATGTTCGTCAGCCGCATCGACGTGCTCGTCGGCGACATGATCGAGCGTCGGCCCGCGACCAGCGCGGCTCGCGCGGCGCTGCAACGGCTCGTGGGGACCGTCGGGATTGCCAACGCAAAGCTCGCGTACGCCGACTGGAAGGCGGTCCAGCGCACCGCGCGCTGGCGGGCGCTCGCGGCACACGGCGCGCAACCGCAGCGCCTGCTGTGGGCCAGCACCAGCACGAAAGACGAGCACCTGAGCGACGTCCTCTACGTCGAGGCGCTGATCGGCCCCGACACGGTCGATACCATTCCGCCGAAGACGCTCGACGCGATGCGCGACCACGGGCACGCGGCCGATCGTCTCGAGGAAGGGCTCGACGAGGCGCGCGGTGTGATGGGCGCGCTCGCGCTCGCCGGCATCGCGATCGACGAAGTCGTGCGTCAGCTCGTCGAGCAGGGGATCGCGAAGTTTTCGGCGGCGTTCGACAAGCTGATGTCGTCCGTCGAGCTCAAACGCGATTCCGTGCTTCGCACCGTCCTCGATCGGCTCTCGTATACCCTGCCGCCGCCCCTCGGCGACGAGCTCGATGCGACGCTCGAGCAATGGCGGGTGGCGGGCAACGTGCGCCGGCTGTGGGCGCGCGATGCGACGCTGTGGACCGACCACGACGAGCACGCCTGGCTCGACTGGCTCGAGCTCGCGGGTCGGCAACGGGTGCAGACCAAGGAGCTCGCCGCGCTCGCCGAGCATGTGCGGGAGCGGGGCTTCACCCACGCCGTCGTGCTCGGCATGGGTGGTTCGAGTCTTTGCCCCGACGTGCTCGCACGGACGTTCGGCTCGATCCCCGATCATCCCGAGCTGGTCGTGCTCGACTCGACCGATCCCGCGCAGATTCGCGCGGTCCAAGCGCGCGTCGCGTTGGCGACGACGCTGTTCATCGTTTCGAGCAAGTCGGGAACCACGCTCGAACCGAACCTCCTGCTCGAATACTTCCACGACCTCGTGCGCAACGAGGTCGGCGACGTGGACGCAGGCTCGCATTTCATCGCCGTGACCGACGCGGGCTCGCCGCTGGTGGGGCGCGCCGCGTCGCTTGGCTTCGCGCACACGTTTTTCGGGGTCTCGGGGGTCGGCGGCCGCTACTCGGCGTTGTCCAACTTCGGCATGGTCCCTGCCGCGGTGATGGGCCTCGACGTGCCCGACTTCCTCGATCGAGCCGAGTCGCTCGTCCGTGCGTGCACCGCGTCGGTCCCTCCGCACGAGAACGCCGGCGTGGTGCTCGGCGCGATCCTCGGCACGCTCGCCAAGCGAGGCCGCGACAAGGTCACGCTCGTCGCGTCGCCGGCGATCGCGCCGCTCGGTGCATGGATCGAGCAACTCCTCGCCGAGTCCACCGGCAAGCACGGCAAGGGGCTCATCCCGATCGATCGCGAGCCGCTCGGCGCGCCCTCGGCGTATGGCGACGATCGCGTGTTCGTGTATCTCCGGCTCGACGGTGCCCCTGACCCAATTCAGGACGCGCGGATGGCCGCGATCGAGAAGGCAGATCAACCGATCGTGCGCATCGCGCTCGCCGAGCCCCTCGACCTCGGGCAGGAGCTCTTCCGCTGGGAGATCGCGGTGGCGACCGCCGGAGCGATCCTCGGCATCGACCCGTTCGACCAGCCGGACGTCGAAGCGAGCAAGCACGCCGCGACCGCGCTGACCGACGCATACGAGCAAGCGGGCACGTTGCCTCTCGAGGAGCCGTTCTGCCGAGAAGGTGCGCTCGAGCTGTTCGCCGACGATCGCAATCGCGCCGCGTTACAGCAGGGCGCTTCCGGTGATCACACCCTGACCGGCTACTTGAAGGCCCACCTCGATCGGATCTCGCGCGGTGACTACGTCGCGTTGCTCGCGTTCATCGCGCGTGACGACGCCCACGACGCGGAGCTGCAGCGCATCCGGTGCGCGATCCGCGATGCCAGGCAAGTCGCCACCTGCGTCGGCTTCGGTCCACGCTTTCTGCACTCGACCGGCCAGGTCTACAAAGGCGGACCGAACACCGGCGTGTTCTTGCAGCTCACCTGCGATCACGCAGACGAGCTCCCCGTGCCCGGTCACCGCTTCGGGTTCGGGATCGTCGAAGCCGCCCAGGCGCGCGGCGATCTGGCCGTCCTGGCCGCGCGCGGCCGGCGCGTGTTGCGCGTCCATCTCGGCAGCGACGTCGGCGCGGGGCTCGCAGCGCTCCGCATCGCGATCGAACGCGCACTTCAGTCGCCAACCAAGGAGATGTCATGAGACTAGGAATGATCGGTCTGGGACGAATGGGCTCGAACATGGTCCAGCGGCTGATGCGCGCGGGTCACGAATGTGTCGTGTACGATCGGCAGGCGCCCGCGGTCGCCGAGCTCGTCAAGCTGGGCGCGGTCGGGGCGAGCTCCTACGCGGACCTGGTCACCAAGCTGTCATCGCCGCGCGCGATCTGGCTCATGGTGCCGGCAGGCGTCGTCGATCCCGCGATCGAGGAGCTCGCGCCCTTGCTCGGCCCGGACGACGTCGTGATCGACGGCGGCAACTCGTTCTATCAGGACGACATCCGGCGCTCGAAGGCGCTGGCCCTACAAAAGATCCATCACGTCGACGTCGGTACGTCGGGCGGCGTGTGGGGCATCGACCGCGGCTACTGCGAGATGATCGGCGGCGACCCGGCGATCGTGAAGCGCCTCGAGCCGATCTTCGCCGCGCTCGCACCACGCATGGACAGCGCGACCCGAACGCCGGGTCGCGAGGCCAAGAGCGGCACCGCCGAGCGCGGGTTTCTCCATTGCGGCCCGTCCGGCGCCGGGCACTTCGTCAAGATGGTGCACAACGGGATCGAGTACGGCGTCATGGCCGCGTATGCCGAAGGCCTCAACATCCTCCATCACGCCAACGTCGGCACTCGAAAACAGGACACCGACGCCGAGACCACGCCGCTGCGAGATCCCGAACACTACGCGTACAACCTCGATCTCACGGACATCGCCGAGGTCTGGCGTCGCGGTAGCGTGATCGCGTCCTGGCTCCTCGATCTGACCGCGGCGGCGCTGCTCGAAGCCCCGGACCTCAGCCGGTTCACCGGGCGAGTCTCCGATTCCGGCGAAGGGCGGTGGACGCTCAAGGCGGCGATCGACGAAGGGGTGCCGGCGCCGGTCCTCGGCGCTGCCCTCAGCGAACGGTTCGCATCGCGCGGTGCCGAGGACTTCGCGAACCGGATCCTGTCCGCGATGCGCTATCAGTTCGGCGGCC
>JBDUAS010000499.1:0-3356 GCA_040004535.1 Deltaproteobacteria bacterium | reverse complement strand
CGTGGCGAAGCTCTACTTCCGGTACGGCACCATGGATTCGGCGAAGTCGATGAACTTGCTCGCGGTCGCGCATAACTACCGCAAGCAGGGCAAGCGCGTCGTGATGATGAAGCCGCGGCTCGATACGCGGTTCGGCGCGGAGAAGATCTCGTCGAGGTCGGGGCTCGAGGCAAGCGCAGATGTGATGATCGACGAGGATACGGTGCTCGATCCGCGCGACTTCGCGGGGCTCGATTGCGTGCTCGTCGACGAGGCCCAGTTCCTCTCTCCATCGGTGATCGACGATCTGCGCCGGATCACGGTCGATCCAGGCGTGCCGGTGATCTGTTACGGCCTGCGCACCGACTTCAAGACGAAGCTGTTCCCGGGCGCGCAGCGCTTGATGGAGCTCGCCGATGGCATCGAGGAGGTCAAGGTGACCTGCCAGTACTGCCAGAAGAAGGCGATCTGCAACCTACGCTTCGTCAACGGCACGCCGACGGTCGAGGGCCCGCAGATCCAGCTCGGTGCCGAGGAGTCGTACGCGCCGGTGTGCTGGGCGCACTACGACGAAGCGACGAGGCAGATCTCGGCCGAGGCCTCCGGCGCTGTGGTTCGACCGAGCTAGCGGATCCCCTCCGCTTAATTGAGATCTGCGCGCTTGCCGCGCCATTCCGTGAACAGCGCGCCGAAGCGTGGATCGCTCGCCAATGGCGCGAGATCCGCATCGGTTTCCATCTTCTCGGCGTGTTCGTAGTCGTGCTCGATCGCCAGCGCGACCTGTGCGATCGCACGATCGATCTGGCCGACCGCTGCATAGGCACACGCGGCCGAGTGATAGATGTACGGATTCTCCGCCGCGAATCGTTGCCCACCGTCGGCGAGCTCGACCGCGAGGCGATAGTCGCCGAGTGCGTGCGCGTGAATACACGCGTTGTTCCACGCCATCACGAGCGCCGTCCTCGCCTCCCCCGAGGACCTCGCCGGCTCCGGCAAGCCGATCACGCGGCGCAGGATCGCCAGCGCCTGCGGCCGGTCGACCGAGAAGCTCGCGTTGTAGAGATACGGGACCAGATGGACATCGGCCGGCAGCTTCGCGAGCACTGCCGCGAGATGCCCGGTCCCCGCTCCCGACGCGTGGCGCGCGATCGACGCGACGAGCTCCGCGAGATCCTCCGGCGGCGTCTCGCGCGCGGTCTCATCGTCGAGCAGTGCGAGTGCGGAACCGAGATCCGCGGGTGCGTGCTCCGCGATCTCGCCGATCACGAGCAGCCGAACGTCTCGACTCGGTGCGGCCTCGGCGAGCTGGATCGCCTCGGGCAAGCGATGCTGGCGCACGAGCACGATCGCGAGATAGCCGGCCGCATCCGAGCCCGGCTCGAACGACTGCGCGCGGCGCAACAGCCGCTCGGCGACCAGCGCTGCCTTCGGGTCATCAGGATCGTGCTCGAGTGCGACCTCGACGAGCATGCCTGCAAGCTCGCGCCGGCTCCACGAGCTCTGCGACACCGCCCATGCGAGCGCCGCTTCTTCACCCTGGCGGCGGAACCGATCCGCGAACGGATTGCCGGCGAGCACGAACGGAGGCTCGCCGTCGTCGCCGTTCGCGCGCGCCTTCATCGTGTCGTCGACGCTGTCGAAGCGTGCCCATGCGAGCGGCACGATCTCGTCGAGCCGCGCTGCGATCCACAGCAGGAAATGAACTTGATCTGCGGCAGTCGCCGGCACCGCGAACCGCTCGACCCACATCAACGCCGAGCGATGGCGGCGATCGTGGATCACATCCGCGCGCTGGAATGGCTCGAAATCCTCCGCGCGCTCGTCCTGATACACCGATAGCCACAGCGCGAAGAACGCGTTGATCACCGACTCCTCGCCGAGCGTCGCCGAGCCGGCGAGCTTGACCGCGATTCCGAAGCTCTCCCAGTCGTAGTCGTCGATGATCTCGGGGTAGCGCTCGATCGGGAACGACACCGAGTGCTCGAACGGCGGCGCGCCGTTGCGCCAATGGCTCTCGAGCTGGATCGAGTCCAGGTCGTCTCCGTCATCCAGATCTGCGTCGTCGTCGTCCGCTTCGGGAATGATCGGCAGCGACGTCACTGCCGGTGCATCCGGCGCGGTGTAGAGCACTTCCTCGGTCGGCGGCTGCTCGTCGGTGCCGATCGGTACGATCACCGCGCCTTCGAGCTCGTCGTCGTCGTCATCATCGAGCTCGTCATCATCATCGTCGTCGTCACCGATCGCTTCGGCGCGCGACTCGGCCTCGAGCTCGAGCCACGCGACACCATCGGCCCCGGTCTCGACCTTCACGAACCACACCTTCTCGAGCTCGAACTTCGCGGCCGCCGCCTCGACGGCAGCGCGATGCGCGGCGAGCTCCTCGGCGGCCGGTGGCAACCACGGCGCGGCGTGGAACTGACGCTCCGGGTCGTTCGCGTGATCCTCGGTCTCTTCTTCGGTTCGCTCGGTCACACCTGCGCTCGCGAGCGCGGCCCACAGCGAATCCTGGGCGCCAGCATCGAGTGGTCGCGCGCTGCGCGCGATCAGAATCCCGCGCGCCAGATCGCTCCGCCGTGGCTCGAGCCCGACGATGTCCATGCCTTCATGCAGCCTATCAGGGATTAACGCGCGCTGCGCTCAGCACTCGATGATGTTGACCGCGAGACCGCCGCGTGCGGTCTCCTTGTACTTGCTGCTCATGTCGGCGCCGGTTCGCCACATCGTCTTGATCACTTTGTCGAGCGACACCTTGTGCGTGCCGTCGCCCTGCAGCGCGAGCCGCGCCGCGTTGATCGCTTTGACCGCGCCCATCGCGTTGCGCTCGATGCAAGGGACCTGAACGAGCCCGCCGATCGGATCGCACGTCAGGCCGAGGTTGTGCTCCATCCCGATCTCGGCGGCGTTCTCGACCTGCGCGGGAGTACCGCCCATGACCTCCGCCAGCGCGCCCGCGGCCATCGAGCACGCGACGCCGACCTCGCCCTGGCAGCCGACCTCGGCGCCGCTGATCGAGGCGTTCTTCTTGTACAGCGCACCGATCGCGGCGGCCGTGAGCAAGAACCGGATCGAGCCTTCGTCGTCGCCGTTCGGCAAGAACCGCCGGTAATACGTCATCACCGACGGGATGATGCCAGCCGCGCCGTTCGTCGGCGCGGTCACGACGCGACCACCGGCGGCGTTCTCTTCGTTGACGGCGAGCGCCCACAGGTTGACCCAATCCATGATCGCGAGCGGATCGTGCTGCGCACGCGGATCGCTCTTCAGCTTGCGAAAGATCGCGGCGGCGCGGCGCTTGACCTTGAGGCCACCCGGCAAGATGCCTTCGCGCTCGCAGCCGCGCTTCACGCACGCTTCCATCGCGTGCCAGATCTTCAAGA
>JBDUAS010000053.1:0-34914 GCA_040004535.1 Deltaproteobacteria bacterium | reverse complement strand
TCGCGGAGCGACCTCGTACATGGAGGTCGTGTCGACGACGCCCGAGGCGTGCCTCGATTCCGCGCGTGTCGCGCGAGACATCGGCGTCCAGCGCTTGCTCGGTGGTACGCAGGTCGACGAGGTGCTCGAGATCGTGAAGGGCAGCGCGACGACGTATCACCCGTTCCCCGGCAAACCATTCTCGCACCCGACGAAGCTCGGTGGTTCGGCGGCCGACGTCGAGGCCGACTGCAAACGGTTCGCGGCGAAAGGCTGCGCCGGCGTCGATCTGCTCGCGTATCGTGCGACCGAGGCCGATCCACTCGAGCTCGTACGCGCGGCCCGGAGAGGCACCCCCGGGTACTTGCTCGTCGCGGGCAGCGTCGCGACCGCGGCGCAGATCAAAGCGCTGAAGGCGGCAGGGGCCGACGGCTTCACGATCGGCTCGGCCGCGTTCGACGGTTCGTTCTCGCCGCTCGTCGGCTCGTTGCGCTCTCAGTTGCGGGCGATCCTCGATGCCTGCTGATCACATCGCCGAGCTGCTCGCGGGCACGTACCCGGATCCGGACACCGGCGAGCTGTTGCGCTGCGAAGCCCGCGCGATCGTGATCGAGCCTTCGCTCGCCGGCCGCGAGCTCGAGCTCGTCGACCAGCTCCAGACCGGCGAGTCGTTCGCGATCCTGGGCGATGTCGACACCTACGCGGCGCTCGGCGAACGGGTCGCGCGCGCGCTCGAGACCAAGTTCCGGGTCCAGCGCATCGTGCTGCCCGAGCAGCCCGAGTGCGATCGCACGACGGCCGCGTGGGTCGAAGCGCGGATCGCGCCCGGCACCTCGGCGTTGATCGCGGTCGGCTCCGGTACGGTCAACGACCTCGCGAAGCTCGCGGCGCTCGCACGCAACATCCCGCAGCTCGTGTTCGCGACGGCGCCGTCGATGAATGGCTTCACCTCGATGAGCGCGTCGATCCACGAGGATGGCGCGAAGCGCTCGGTCCGCGTCCGTACGCCGATCGCCGCGTTCTTCGATCTCGACGTGCTCGCCCACGCGCCGCCGCGCCTGATCCGCGCCGGGCTCGGCGATTCGATCTGCCGGCCGACCGCGCAGGCCGATTGGTTGCTCGCGCACCTGTTGCTCGACAAGCCGTATCGCGAGGCGCCGTTCGCGCTGCTCCGCGACGACGAGCAGGTGTTATTCGCGAACGCGGCCGGCCTGCTCGCGAAGGACCACGCCGCATTGCGCGCGCTCGTCCGCGTGCTCGTGTTGTCGGGGTTCGGGATGACGCTGTGCGGAGGCAGCTATCCGGCGAGCCAAGGCGAGCACTTGATCTCGCACTACCTCGAGATGATCACGAGCGGTCAGGGTCCGGTCGTGAAGCCGTTCCACGGCGAGCAGGTCGGCGTCGCCGCACTCGTGATGGCGCGGCTCCAGACCACCGTGCTCGCGCGGCCCGGCATCCCGCGACTCCACGCCGTGGGCATCACGCACAAGTCGGTGATCGATCACTTCGGGCCAGAGCGCGGCGCGGCGATCTGGCAGGACGTCGTGACCAAGCAGATCGATGTCGCCGCGACGAACGACCGGCTCGCGCGCGATTGGCCCGCCATGCACGCGCGCCTGGCCGAGGTCGTCGAACCTCCCGAGAAGCTCGCCGCCGTCTTGACGGCGGCCGGTGCTCCGACGATGCCGGCCCAGATCGGATTTCCCGATCGCTTGTTCGCCGAGGCGTTCACCCACGCGCGCGAGCTCCGCGATCGCTACACGTTCCTCGACTTCGCGATGGATACGGAGCCCGACCCCGGCTAACGCGACACGCCCGGCGCGATCACGTCGCCCGAATCGCGCTCCTGCACCGCCTGCTTGAACCCGACTTCCTCGGCGCGCTGCTTGAACCACATACCCTCCGGCGTGTGGCGCGCCATGCCGTCGAACAGCGTCGCGAACATCTGCGTCGACGCCATCCCCATGTTGTCGAACGCTTGGTTGATCATCAGCTTCGCCATCATCAGCTGATTGCGCGGCACGCCGCTCATCCGCGCCGCGAGCCGCGCGACCTCGGCATCGAGCTCGGACTCCGGCACCGCCTCGGTGACGAGGCCCATGGCCTTGGCTTCGCTGCCCGAGATCAAGTCGCCGGTCAGCAGCATCCGCTTCGCGCGCTCGGCGCCGAGCCGATAGACCCACATCGCCGTCGTCGGGATGCCCCACACGCGCGCGGGCGGATAGCCGATCTTCGCATCGCTCGCCATCACGACCAGATCGCAGCACAGCGCGATGTCACTGCCGCCGGCGACCGCATGGCCTCGGACCTTCGCGATCGTCGGCTTGTACGAGCGCCACAGCGACATGAACTTCTGGGTGTTGCCGTGCATGAACCGGAAGTCGACCATCGGGTCCCACGGCATGTCCTGAACGCCCGCATTCGCACCCGGCTTCTCGGCGAACTCCTGGAGGTCGTAGCCGGCGCAGAAGCTTCTCCCTGCCCCGGTCACCACGATCACGTGCACCGCGCTGTCGGCGTTCGCCTTGGCGACGCAGTCCGCGAGCTCGTCGGGCAGGTACGCATCGATCGCGTTCAACCGGTCTGGGCGATTCAGCGTGATCGTGGCGACTCGATCCTCGACGGCATACGCGACGCTTTGCATTTGCGTACTATAGCCACGCCATGCTCCCGATCGTCCAGGTGGGTGACCCCGTGCTCCGTGCGACCGCGCAACCGGTCGCGGTCGCTGACCTGCCCAACCTCGCGCAGCTGATCACCGAGATGCGCGCTACGATGCGCGACGCGCCCGGCGTCGGCCTCGCGGCGCCGCAGGTCGGTCTGTCACTCGCGCTCGCGGTGATCGAGGACGCGCCCGAGCTCCACGCGGGCCTCACGCCCGAGCAACTCGCGACCCGCGAACGCGCCGGCGTGCCGTTTCACGTCATCATCAACCCGAAGATCTCACCGATCGGTGACGAACGCGTGGTCGCTTACGAGGGCTGCCTGTCGTTCAAAGGCTTCGTGATGCTCGTGCCGCGGTTTCGCAGCGTACGAGTCGAAGCGCTCGACGAGCACGGCACGCCACGCGTGATCGAGGCTACCGGCTGGTACGCGCGGATCCTCCAGCACGAGATCGATCACCTCAACGGGATCGTGTGCTGCGATCGCATGGATCCTCGGACGCTCAGCACGACCGAGAATCACGGCCGGTTCGACTAGAGCCTGCGACCGTTATAGGTCGCCGAGCGGAACAGCCTCAGGATCACGAGCAAGATCAACGCGCCAATGAAGGCGATGAAGATCGTGCCGCCGAGTCCCGCGATCGGGGCGTGCCAGCCTTCATGGGTGAATAGCCAGCCGCCGATCACCGCGCCGACCATGCCGATGACCATATCGACGAGCACGCCGTAGCCGCCGACGAGGAGACCGGCGAGCACGCCGGCAACGAGACCAACTACGAGCCAAGTGACGATGTCCATGCCGGTCCCATGTGCAGCCTGTATGCCGTGAGAGAATTGCCGCGATCCCGGCGCAACTATGCGTGAGGCGCGGTCCACCTGTGCGTGGGTGCGCGGAGCGCTGCGAGCGCGGGCGCACATCGGCTGTTCAGCCACAGCGGAGCTGTGCTATCAGTACGGCCCCTGGAGCCATCGCCAAGTGGTAAGGCAACGGTCTGCAAAACCGTCATTCCCCAGTTCAAATCTGGGTGGCTCCTCCATAGAAGTCCCTTCCATACTCGACCGATGCGGATGTCGCTCGCGTGGGTCGTGTGGGCTGGGTGTGTCTCCGGGCCGAACGCTCCCGTAGCCTCGGTCGATCCGGACCGGCTGCTCCGCGAGATGGCGGACCGCTATCACGCGCTCCTGACCTATAGCGATCGCGGCAAGGTCACGGTCTCGGTGACCTCGGCGGGCAAGACGGACACGGAGCTTCACGTGTTCGCAACGGCCTATACGCGCCACGATCGGCTTCATCTCGCGTTCGATCAGATCGGGGCGCAGAGCGAGGCGTTCGATCTGTGGAGCAACGGCATCCACACGTATGCGAAGGCGCCGTCGCTCGATCACATCGTCGACTTCGAGACCCAGACCGGCACCGCGTTGGTCGCGCTGGCGGAGGCCTCGCACGGTGTGACCCGGCGCGCGGTGTGGAACCTCGATCATCCGCCGATCGTGCACGACACGTTCGCGGTCGCGGCTTCCGATGATCGAACGTGGCACCTCGCGAGCAAGGAAGAAGAGCTCTTCCTCGATCGCCGTACGCTGTTGCTGACCCGCGTGATCGAGCACCATCACTTCGCGCCGACGACTTCGCGTCCGGTCGCTGCGGACCTGACGGTCACGATCGATTACGAGCCGATCGCGAACGCGAGGATCGAGGAAGCCGCGCTGACCCCGCCGGAGCTGACCCAGCGGGTCGAATCGATGTTCCCACCGGCGTGGCTCGGGATCTTGCCGGATGGCATGACGAGCAAGATCGCCGAGGTCGTGCCCGGGGGGCCCGCCGAGAAGGCCGGCATGAAGTCCGGCGACGAGATCACGTCGATCGACGGCCATCCGATCACGACGAGCAAGCAGGTCGTCGAGACGTCGCACACGATGAAACCGAACCAGGTCGCTGCGGTGGTCGTGAAGCGCGCTGGTGCGAGCATGCCGATCACGGTGACCGCCGAAGCGCGACCGAGCGCAGACAAGCTGCAAGCCGGGCTCGTCGGCCATCCAGCTCCCACCATTGCCGTGTCGCCGCTCGGAGGTGGGAGTGCGCTAGCGCTCGCTCCCACCAGCGTGACGATCCTCGATTTCTGGGCGACGTGGTGTGGCCCGTGCGCGATCCTGTCACCTCACCTCGAGGAGCTCGCAACCCGCCATCCCGAGCTCCACGTGCTCGGGATTTCCGACGAGGACAAGGACACGATCGCGGCTTACTTGGTGACACATAAAATGACGTATCCGATCGGCATCGACGCCGACAACAAGGCGACCCGCGCGTATCTCGTCCAAGGCCTGCCGAGCGTGTTCGTGATCGATAAGGCCGGTGTGATCCGTTACGCAGCGATCGGTGTGCCTGACTTCAAAGATCTCGACGCCGCCGTCGCGAGCGCGCTGCGCTAGCTGCACGCAGAGCGTCGCGCTCTACGTACGTCGCGTGACTCCACGCATGGGAACTTCACGCGGAGCCCCGGCCCCTGCCCCCGCACGACGCAGATCGTCGTGACGGTAGATCCGGCGACGGTGTGGGGCATCGATCGCCTGTCGGCCGCGCACCTGGTCGTGTCCATGGAGGCGGTCGATCGGGCTGACGCGCCGCGCAGTGCGGTGATCTCCGAGGTGCGCGCGTGGCGACAATGTCTACCGTGCGTGAGTGCATCGGGGCGTGAGGTGTGCGCGCCGCATCCCGTGGGCTAAGTGCATGTAGGAGCGATGCTCGGGTGTTGGCGCGCTGCTTGAACTACCCGAGGTCATGCTGACGATTCTTATGATCCTTCTCGTTCTTGCTCTTCTCGGTGGCGGGCTCGGCTATCGGTCGGCCGGTCCGTGGGGCTGGTCGCCCGCCGGTATCATCGTGCTCATCCTGATCGTGATGGCACTGACCGGACGCCTGTAGTCGGTAGCCGCGGCGTACCGCTTACGGCAGGACCGTGAAGTTGGCGGACGCCTGGTTGTTGGCCGTGACGGTCAGCGTTTGCGGGGCCGCGTTGTAGCCCTGCACGCTGATCTCCCACGTGCCGGCCGCCACGCCCGAGATGGTGTAGCTGCCCTGCGCATTTGTGGTCGCGGTGAACAGGCCGCGGTTGACGCGCACCGGCGCGTTCGGGACCGGATGGTTCGCGTTGTCGAACACCGAACCGAACACGGTACCGGCACCGGGGTCCGCGCCGACGCGGACGACGACGTGCGCCGCCTTCTTCGTCAGGTGACCTCGGGTGTCCTCCGCGACGACGTGGAGCACCCAGATGCCATCCGCGACGTTCGACACGAGCAACTGCTTCTGCGATGTCGCGAGGGCGGTGTCGGCAACCTTCGGGACCGTGTCACCGAAGTGATCGAACACGTAGTGGACGCGCTTGACGCTCTGGTCGTCGGTCGGCAGCGTCCATGCGAAGTACGGGTTCGCGTTCGGATACCACACGGTCGGCGATGTATGGCTGGTCGACGATGCCGTCGGTGCGGTCGTGTTGATCTTGACGTGGAACCGACTCTCGACCGGGCTGAGCGCCGAGTCGGCATCGATCGAAGCGAGGTGAACCCAGTTGTCACCGGCGACGAACCGATTGGCCGGGACGTCGAATGACTCCGTCGCCGAGAAGATGCCGCCCGCCGGCTGCGGTGGTTGGTACTCGGTCGTGCTGATGTTGTGGAGGTAGCCCTGCGCGTCGTCGAACGCGCGCTCGTGCGCGACCGACAGGGTCGTGAAGTCATCGTTGTAGGTGAGCGTCGTGTCGGGCTGCGTCGGCGACGTCAGGTCGATCGGAGGGCGCCGGCCGCTCGTGAGCTTGCCGATCACGTTACCGGTAGTCGTCAGCGTCTTGCCGTAGAGGAGGCGGACGCGGCCGAGCCCGGCGGGTGTCGAGTTGTACGTGCCGCCCGCGGCCGAGATCGATCCGGTGATCTCGATCGTGTCGCCGGCGATCTGGATGCCGCCGCCGGAGCCGCCCGAGATCGCGGTGCCATTCTCGCCCGCGACGAGCAACTGGCCCGCGATCGTGACGTCGTGCTTCGCGATCAAGCGCAACCGACCGCCACCGTGAGTCACCGGCGTCGCCGCCGCCGGCTCGTTGCAGTAGTAGTAGTTCGCGGCCGCGCCGGGCGCGCCCTGCTCGACCGCGGCGTCGAAGTCGCCGCCGTACGTCGGCGCGTAGTAGTAACCAGACTGGCCGGGCTGCGGGCCGCCGTAGTTCGCGGTGTTGTAGTTGGTGTACGGATAGTTGTAGCAAGTCGCGCCGCGCGGATTCAGCCCGGTCGGAGCGACCGCGATCGCGGAGCCCGCGGAGACCGTGATGTTGTCGGCGATGATCGTGAGGTCGCCGGTGGATGACGTCAGCGTGCTGTTCGCGTCGACCGTGAAGTTACCGGCGACGATGACCGTGCCCTCGTAGGTCGAGTTCGTGCCGACGTCCAGGCTCGGCAGCGCGCACGTGCCACTCGCACAGTAGGTCGCGCTGCAGTCTTCGCCTGCATCCCAGCCCGTGCCGCCCGCATTACAGGTCTCGACCACCTCGCCGTGGCACCGCTTGGTGCCGGCCTGGCAGGTCGGGTCGGTGCACGCGCCCGCATTGCAGCCGGTGCTGCAGCTCGAGACGTACTGCCAGGCCGTGCCGGCGTTGTTGCAGACCTCGACGTCGCCGCTCGGTCCACAGCGGAACGTGTGCGACGTGCACGGCAGGCCCGCCGATTCGGACTGGCACACCGAAGAGCAGCCATCGCCGCTCACCGTGTTGCCATCGTCGCAGCCTTCGCCGACCTCGAGGATGCCGTCGCCGCAGCTCGGCGTGTGGCCGCTCTCGAGCATGCACGCGTGCGAGCAACCATCGCCATCCACCGTGTTGCCGTCGTCGCACTGCTCGGAGCCGTTGATCATGCCGTCGCCGCAGCCCGGCGGGATGCCACCGTCGCCGGTCGTTCCGTCGTCATCCCCGCCGTTGCCGGCGCTATGGCCGCATCCAGGGATCAGGGCGAACATCGAGACCAGCGCGAGGACGAGGCACCGCTTCATGCGCGGTCGAGCCGCGACCTGCCTTCAGGTCGCAGAAAATCGTCCTGGCACCCTGTTGCTTGGCTCTTGCCGCATGCAGCGTTATCGCGGAGTCCTGCTCCCTGGTGAAGCCCTAGGCACGCATGGTGCACGACCGTCGAGCCATGGCACGCGGAAGCAAAAACTCCTACACGAGCAAGCAAAAGCGGATGGCCAGCAAGATCGAGAAGGGCGCGAAAAAGAGCCACTCGGCGAAGCGCGCGAAGGCGATCGCGTGGGCAACGGTCAACAAAGAGACCCGCGGCGGCAAGAGGAGCGGCAGCGGCCGCGGCAAGAAGACCAATACGAGCTCGAGTCGCAAAGGCGGCAAGCGCAGCCACCAGGGCACGTCGAAGCGCTAGACGCTCCGCTCAGCGGGCGCGAGCGCTACGGAATCTCGTCGGCACCGGAGTCCGCCATCGAGCCCGCAGGGTTCGGTCGTGGATCGCCGTCGTAGTCGTGCGCGAGTTGCGACCCAGGGTCGGCTAACCCCGCCGCGGGCGAGCCGACCTGGATGTGATAGTCGTGGGTCGCCGGCGCGACGAACAGCGGATCCATCTGAACGTTCCCGGTCCCTGCGCCGGCGTAGCCTGGATCGATCACGCTGTGGCCGACCAGGCACGCGTCCTCGATTGCCGGCGCTCCGTTGCCGAACACGATCGAGCTCCGGATCGCGACGTTGCCGTCGGTGCAGCGGATCGCCTGGCCGCCGGCCATCGCGGCAGTGTCGCCCGAGAGCGTGACGTGCTCGACGACGCCGGTCGAGCCGTCGAGGACGAGGCCGCCTTGCGACGTCGCCCCGCTGTTCGTCACGAACGTGTTCGTCACGGTGACCGTCGAGTTGATCAGGTACAGGCCATAGAGCGAGACCGCATCGATCAGCGAGCGATCGATCGAGAACGTGCACGCGCTCGAGTACGCGCCGGCGACGCCGTTCGTGATGACGACGCGATCGAGGTGGAGCTGGCCGTTCATCACGCACTCGGCGCCGAACATCCCGTTCAAGTCGAAGTGCACGCGCATGAACGTCACGCCGACCGAGGTGATGTCGAACATCAACGTGGCCGGCGTCATCGCGGCGCCATGGAACGTCGCGCCCTCGCCCGTCACGATCATGTCCTTGGTGATCGCGAGCTGGGCCGGACGATCGTAGGTGCCCGGTGCGAGCTTGACGACATTCGCCGTGGTGGTCACCGCGGCAACGGCTTGATCGAACGCGCACGGCGCCGCCTCGCTGCATGCGCTACCAGTTCCGGTCTGCGCCGCGTACAGCACGCGCGCGGGATCCGCGCACGAGCCATCGGCCAGGCACACGTTCGAACCCGGGCACTCGGCATCGACGAGACAGCCGCGGCAGACGTTCGCCTGACACACCGGTCGACCCGGCATCGTGCAGTCCGGCGACAGCACGCATTCCGTGTGCACGCCGTCGTCGCTCGCATCCGCTGGCGCCAGCGTCGCGGCCGGCACGTCGACGAACAGCTCGCAGCCCGCGAGCAGGAGCAAGGCAAGGTACTTCACCAGGCGTGCTCCACCGCGACGCCGAATGCATGCGGCGACGGGATCATCATCACGGTCGTGTCCTCGTTCGAGCGCCGCCACTTGAGCTCCAGTACGGCCGTCAGTGCGGCGGCGCCCGCACCGATCACGAGGAAACCAGTCGAGACGTGCGCCATGGTATGCGCGCGATCGAGCAGATCGATCCCGCGCTGCGTGCACGCGAGCGAGCCATCGGTGACCGACGTCGCGCAGTGGTGGAGTGCGCTGCCGCGTTCGTTCAGGACCGCGATGCCCGCGACCGCGCTGATGAACAGCGCGCCACCTGCGACCGCACCGGTGATCCAGACCTGTTGCGGCCGCGGCACGTGAACGAGCGCGTCGAGCTTGACCTCCGCGTACTCGCCCTCTTCGACGTCGAGCGCGACCGAGCGCGCGTGCGTGCCGTGGATCTCGTGGTGGCCCGGATCGATCGCGATCGGCTCGCCGGCATCGACGAGCTTGCCGTCGACATCGACGCTCGTCGCCGCCGGCAGGTTTCCGGTATCGATCTTCACGTGCGGCACGCGCGGGCTCAACTTGTCGAGTCCATCCTTCGCGAGCTGCGTGCGCTGCGGCTGGTTCGCATCTTCGGTCTCCTTGACGAGTTGCTGGAACAGCTGCTCCGCGTCGGCGAGCCGGCCGATCGCCGCCCAGCAGATCGCGAGGTTGAGCTTCGTGCCGAGTGCAGGTGCGAGCTTCAAGCTCTGCTCGAAGAGCGGACACGCCTCCGCGTTGTCGCCGGCCTTGACCATGCCGCGGGCGCGCTCGAACAGCGCCTTCGCGTCCTCGCCGTCGTCGGCGCGCGCGCCCGAGCTTGCGAGCAGGACCGCGATCAGTACTGGCAGTCCAACGGGTCGCTGCAAGCGTCCTTCTTCTTTGCGGCATCTACTTTCGGAGGGCCTTCGGCGGTGCTACGCGCCGGGCGTTCGCCCGATTTGTCAGTCTTCGCCGCGGGCTTCGGCGGCGGCATGATCGGCGGCGGCACGACGGCTGGGGATGTCGTCGCGTTCACGGGCTCGGCCTTCGGCTTGTCCGCTACTTTCGTGACCGGTGCAGCCGGCATCGCGGAGACAGGTGGTGGTGCTACGGGTGCTGGAGGCTTTGCCATCACCGGCGTCAGCTTCGGCTCGTCGATATGCGTCACCGTCGGGGGAGCTCCACTCGAACCCGATCCCGCGACGCTCGCCGCTGGCGTCGCCGTCCCACCCCGCGCGGCCATCACGTAGACGATCGCCGCGAGCGCGACGACCGCGAGCGCGGTGATCACGACCGTCGCGATCGTCCGCGGCCGCCGCACCGCCGCGGTGTTCAGCGTGCGCCGCACCGGATACGGCACGCCATCCGCGGAGCCCGTCGCGACCCGCAGTAATGACGTCTGCGTCGCCGGTCGCGCGTTCGGTACCGGCAGTGGCACCATCAAGATCGATCCCGTAGGGATGGGCCCGGGCTGGACGGGGTAACCGCCGTGGCTCGGCCGCGAGTCGCGCGACAGCTGCGTGCCGAACAGCGCCTCGAGATCGATCATCCCCGTGGCCTCCTGCAGCATCGGCACGCTGTCGGCCACCGCATCCATCGGCAGGCCCGCGAGTGCGCGCGGCGCGCTCTCTTCGACGAGCTCGATGTCGGAGTCCTCGATCATCGGGATCATCGCGCGCTCGAGCTCGCGCCACGGCTCCTCCCGCGTGCCGTAGAGGTCGCGCATGTAGCGGCGCAACACGTTCGACGTGATCGACATGTTCGCGGACTCCGCGACCTGCTCGAGTGCATCGAGCATCGCGTGCGCCGTCGGGAACCGCTGCGCGGGATTCTTCGCGAGTGCGCGCAGCACGATCTCGTCGAGTCCGCGCGGCAACCCCGCCACCACGGCCGACGGCGCGATCGGCTGATCGGCCGCGACCGCACGCAGCGTCTCGTAGTCGTTCTCGCGCTTGAACAAGCGCGTGCCCGTCAACATCTCGTACAGCACGATGCCGAGCGAGAAGATATCGCTACGGTGATCGACCGACCCGGTCGTGCACTGTTCCGGCGACAGGTACGCGACCTTGCCCATGATCGTTCCGGCCTGGGTCTCGGTCGTGCGGAACCGCGCCTTCGCGACGCCGAAGTCGACGAGCTTGACCGTGCCCTCGTAGCTCACCATCAAGTTCGACGGCGTGATGTCGCGATGGACGATGCCCAGCGGCCGGCCGTCCGGCGCGCAGCGTTCGTGCGCGTGCGCGAGCCCTCCCGCAGCGTGCGCGATGATCGCGAGCGCGACCTGCACCGGCATCTTCTGCTTCAGCTCGACGGTGCGCGCGAGGATGTCGAGCACGTCTTCGCCGTGGACGTACTCCATCGTGTAGAAGTACTCGTCCCCGATCCGGCCCAGGTCGAACACCTGCGCGATGTTCGGGTGTTGGAGCTGCGCCGCGAGGCGCGCTTCGTCGAGGAACATCGCGACCCAGCGCGCATCGTCGCCGCGCTCGGGTCGGATCCGCTTCAACACGACGTAGCGCTCGAAGCCCGCGAGGCTGTTCGCGCGCGCGAGAAAGATTTCCGCCATGCCGCCCGCGGCGAGGCGCGCGAGCAAGTCGTATTGCGACGAAGCACTGCCGCGCTCGTTCCCCGACTGCGTGGGCCCGGCAGCCACCATCAACCGGAGCATCATTCGCGCGGGGCACGATGGTCAAGAGCTTGTTTTCGCCCGAGATCCAGGACGCCCGAAGGGGGTTGAAATACCCGGCAATGTCAGCCCTGAGGGGGCGATGCCACGAGCTTCACGAGATGTGCAAAGCCCACGCACGATGACCGATCGCGGTCAGGTCCTCGCGCGCGGCGTGACGGCCGACTCGTACCTGCGTGCTAATCGGAGAGCACAGAGCGCGCCTCATCAAAAATCTAACGTTCTATTGATATTGATTTTCGATTCCGTGTCTCAAATCGAGCGCATTCGCTCGCCTTTGAAACAAAAGGAAACATTCTTCGCTCAGTGACGCGCGCGCTCCGATCGAGTTACATGGGCCGCATGAGATGTTTCAGTCTGCTTCTCGCGCTGCTCGTTGCATGCGGCGCGGAAGATCCGCGGCCCGCGACCGTCGAGGTGATTTCTGTCGAGATCCTCGCCCCCGCCTGCGGTGCACCGCAGTGTCACTCGACGTCGACGAATCAGAGCGGCTACGCGTTCGACACGCTCGCGACCGCGAAGGCGGCGTTGAAGCAGCTCGTCGGTACCGGCGGTGGTGAGCGTCACAACTTGATGGAAGTGCTGACCGCGAACGGCGGCAAGCTCATGCCGCCCGACGCACCACTCGACCCGCAGGACATCACGTTGATCGAGACGTGGATCAACAACGGCGCAAAGGGCCTGTAGACAATGCGCACCATCGTCTTTGTCGTCGCGGCACTCGCCGCGGCTTCGGTCTCGCGTCGCGCCGCGGCCTATCCTCAATACCAGCTCGATTCCGAGAAGACCTGTACCGGCTGTCACCTCGCGCCCGACGGCGGCGGCATCCTCAACGAGAACGGGACCAATACCGCCGAGACCACGGCGTGGCGCGGCGGCAACGGCCAGTGGATGTACGGCATGTCCAAGCCGAGCTGGCTCGATCTCGGCGGGGACGTGCGCGGCGCCGCCGGCTACGTCAACGCAGGCGCATCGAGCGCGGCCGGCTATCCGATGCAAGCCGAAGTCTCCGCGAACGTGCACTGGAATGGATTCTCGGTGTTCGCGATCGGCGGGCTGCGCCGGCCGCAAGATCAGGGCAGCGCGATCCACGCGCTGTGGTCGCGCGAGCACTACGTGATGTGGCAGTCGAACCCCGAAGACCACGAGGGCTTCTACATCCGCGTCGGCCGCTTGCTGCCGACGTTTGGCCTGCGCCTCGCGGAGCACGTCGTCTACACGCAACGATACGGCGGTTATCCTCTCTACGGCGAGGTCTATGCGGTCGCGGCCTCGTACGTGAAGGACGCGTTCGAGGTCCATGCAGCCGGGTTCATCCACGATCCGATCGCATCAGCCGAGGAACACGGCAACGGCGGTGCCCTCTACGCGGAGGCGCGACTCGGCGATCACGCGGCGGTCGGCGCCGAGGCCAAGTACTCGGCGAGCGACGACGCGCACCGTACCTATGGCGGACTGACCGGCAAACTGTACTTGCCCGGGCCAAAGCTCCAGCTGCTCGGCGAGGCACAGGTCATCCGCCAAGACTTTGTCGCGGCCGCCAGTGACAAGGTCACGCAGCTCGCCGCGTACGCGCTCGCGAGTCACCCGTTCGGCGGCGGGTTCTTGCTCGATGTGGGCGCCGGCCACTTCACCGAGGACACGCGGGTGAAAGGACTGTTCCGCGACTGCCTCGATGCCCAGATGCACTGGTTCCAGACCTCGCACCTCGAGTGGTTGCTGAGCGCGCGCGTCGAGCTCCTGGATCTCGGATCGCACACGAACGGCGGCTACCTGCTCGCGCAGATCCATTACCGGCTGTAACGCAACGGCTCACAAGGGTGTGTGGTTGTTGCGTATCAATATTAGGGCGAGCGTGCACTCGTAGTCTCACTGCTGTCACAGCGTGTCTACGGCGTACGTCTACCGCGAGTCCACGCCGGCCGTATAGTCGCTGGCAATGCGCCGTACCCGCCCTCTCCTGCTGCTGCTCGTCCTCGCCCTGTTCGTCCTGAGCGGATGCCAGAGCGACTGCCTCGAAGATGCCCAGCAACGCGGCTGGCTGTTCGTGATCCTCGGCGCGTTCGGTGCCGGGTTCCTGACGTCGTTGACCCCGTGCGTCTATCCGATGATTCCGATCACGCTCGCGATCTTCGGCGCGCGCGGCAAGGACGTGCCTCGCAAGCGCGCCGTCTTGCTCGCTGCAGCGTACGTCGGTGGCATGTGCGTCATGTACGCGGCTCTCGGCGTGACGTTCGCGATGATCGGCAAGGCCGGCTCGTTCGGGACACAGCTGGCGAGCCCGTTCGTGGTGTTCCCGCTCGTCATCCTGTTCAGCGTCCTCGCCGCGTCGATGTTCGGCGCGTTCGAGCTCAACCTCCCGGCGGCGTGGCAGACCAAGCTCAACCAGATCGGCGGCAAGGGCTTCGGCGGCGCGTTCGCGATGGGGCTCGTCGGCGGGCTGATCGCGGCGCCTTGCACGGGCCCGTTCCTGGCGAGCCTGTTGCTCTACGTGTCGACGAGCGGCAACGCCGTCGGCGGCGGCGCGTTGCTGTTCGTCTACGGCCTCGGGATGGGCGTGCTGTTCTTCATCCTCGCGGCGTTCGCAGTCGCGCTACCGAAGAGCGGCGCGTGGATGGACTACGTCAAGTCGGTCGGCGGGATCGGCCTGTTGTTCGCGGCGATCTACTACGTGATGCCGTTCCTGCCCGGGCTCCGCGATGCCGTGCCCGCGACGACGGGCTTCCTCGTCGTCGCCTGCATCATCGTCGTGATCGGCCTCGGAGCCGGCGCGGTGACGAAGTCGTTCCATGGCTCGTGGAGCGAGCGCATGCGCAAGGGCTTTGCGGTCGCGATGGTGCTGGCCGGCGCCGTCGGCATCTGGCTCTGGAAGCAGGCGCCGAAGCATCACGTCGAGTGGGTGACGAACGAGGTCGCGGCGTTTCAGCAGGCGAAGGCCGAGCACAAGCTCGTGATGATCGACTTCTCGGCCGGCTGGTGCAATCCGTGTCACGCGATGGAGCGCACGTTCGGCACCGATGACGTGTACGCCGCGATCACGAAAGACTTCATCCCGCTCAAGATCGACGTCACCGAGCAGAGCGATGCCAACGAGGCTCGCAAGACCAAGTACGACTCGATGACGCTGCCGTCGGTGCTATTCGTCGACCCCACGGATGGCACGGTCTACCAGCGCATCCGCAAGGAGATCGAGCCCAAGGACATGGTCGATGTCCTCGAGGCGGCCGCCGCGCGCCGCGTCACGGTGAAGCGCAGCGGCTGTCAGTAGGTCATCGCGAGGCCGACACCGGTGTTCGTACCGGTGCGCGACGTCAGCGGCGCGAACTCCGAGTAGCTGAAATAGAACACGTCGCACTTGAGCTCGCCCTCGATGTGCGGCGTGAACAAGTAGCTGAGCTTGATGCCGAACGTTTCGGACCATAGCGAGGACAATTCGCGGTCGAACGCCATGTATTGCTCTACCGCCGTATAGTTCTGCTGATAGAAGCTCGCGCTGTTCTGCGTGTAGAACCGTTCGCGCAGGCGGAGCTCGAGCGACGGTGTGAGGTGCGTGAACAACCGCGCGCCGACGGTGTGACTCGTGATGCCCCAGGTGTCGTGGTAATAGCGGTAGTCGCCCTGCAGCGACGAGCTATCGCCGAGCGCGCGATTGACGCCGAGCACGACCGCGTGACGGAACCGCGTATCGGGATCGGTCTCCATGACCCACATCTCGGGCGTCGCATCGAGCGACGGCCGGATCGGAACGAACCGATATGGGCTCGACTGGAACCCGTTCGCGTAGCCGAGCTCGTAGGTGAGCTGGGTCAGCAGCGTCGGCGTCACGATCTGCGTCCACGATAGCGAGAAGCTCTGGTTCGTCAGCGAGCGCGAGAAGTTGTCGTCGTCGCGGCGCCCGACGTTGTTGAGGTTCAACGCGTAGCCGAGCGTGAACGTCGTGTTCTTGTCGAACGCTTCCTTGTCGAACCCGATGTTCAGCGAGTTCGAGAGGTAGTCGTTCTCGTGCGAGAACGAGTAACCGCCGTGCAGCTTCACCGAGCCAAGCGTCTGCGACAGCGACGCCGAGACCTGCTGGCGGGTGTCGTGGATCGTGGTCGGCGACGCCTGCGACACGATGTCGACCGATGCGGACGACACGACGTCGGCGACGTAGCCGAGCGTCACGGTCGTATCCGGCG
Organism: Deltaproteobacteria bacterium; assembly: GCA_040004535.1. GTDB lineage: Bacteria > Myxococcota_A > Polyangia > Haliangiales > Haliangiaceae > JABFXX01. The sequence goes on along the minus strand of JBDUAS010000053.1, from coordinate 18,843 downwards.
AGACATCGGCGGTGCCTTGGACGAGCGGCGACATCACCGTCGTGTGATCGCTATCCGCGTAGAGCTGGACCTTCGAGACGAAGCCTGTATCGGCGTGGCCTCGCGGGGCGAACGTGACCGCGATGGCGGCCGCGACCAGCGTTAGTTGCAGCCGCATCCGCCACCTGACGATCCGTAGCCACCCGAAGAACCTTCGCGCGACTCCTGCATGTGTAGATCGAGCTCGTCCTCCGCGGGATCCGGCCCGAACGTCATGTTGCGATGCGCGAGCGTCTCGCGCTGGCGCGGCCGGACGTGGACGCAGCCGGTCGTCGCGGCGATCGCGAGTACCGCGATCAGCTTCTTGCGGCCGCGCGCGAGCAACAGGATCAGTGCGGCGACGAGCAGTCCGGCATCCCCGCCGACGTTACAGCCACCTGCGTTCTGCATGACGGTGCCTCCGGCTTCGGCGATCGGCACGGCACCGGCCGCGACATCGTCGTTGACCGTGTCGTTCGGGAACGCCGCGGAGCCGGTGCCGCCGTTGCCGTCGACGACCGCGACGTACGCGGTCACGGCTCCGGTCCCTGCGGCCGGCGCGGTCCAGCACACGTCCCACGACGTGCGGCCGTTGTGCTGTTCGTGGACGACGGCGTTGTTCTTCATGATGTGGACGATCGGATCGTCGGGAACGGCGGTCGAGCATGCGTTCGAGATCACCGGCGCGAACGAGCCCGCGACCGCGCCGCTCTGATCGTCGAGGTCGAGACCGAAGCCGTTGTCATCGCACGGCTTGTACGGCGTCTGATCGAGCTGGCCGCAGTTGGTGCCGTTCTGCACGTACTGCAGCCCGGCGTGCTCGTTCGTGAGCACGACGCGCAGATGATACTGATGGCCGGGCGTGTAGCCGGTGGTGAAGAGCTCGGGCGCATCCGCCTCGATCCGTACGCCGATCAAGTGCGGAGCGTCGGTGTGGCAGACCTCGCAGGTGTGACCGGTGAACCGCGGCGCACCGTCGAACGCGATGCCGCCGCCGCCATCGTTCATCACGGCGTCTTGATCGAACTGGCCGCCGGTCGGGAACGCGTACGCCGGCGCCGCCGCCAGCATCATGACGACCGCGAGCTTCAATTGCATGACGTCGCTCCGTTCAGCCACTTGAAGATCGCGGTGTAGCCGGCGTCGGTGGTGCTGCTGAAGATCGCGCCACCCGCATGCTCGAAGCCACCGTCGGCTGCCGGCAGCGGCTTCTTCAACAACCAGTTGTCGGCCGGCGCCACGCCGTACGTCGCGAACGCCGCCGCCGACAAGAAGTTCGCGTGCTGCTCGGCATCGGTCAGCGGCGCCGATGCGGTCAGCGAATCGGTCGCCGGTGGATTACGCAGCTTGCCGAGCGAGTACACGCGCAATGCGCTGTCGGCCTTACCGTGGCACGCCGTGTAACTACACTGCGTGATCAACACCGGCTCGGCGCCACAACGAAACGCCGTCTCGTTCAACGTCTTGGAGGGATCGGCTTCAGGCGCGTTCGTCACGTCGGCACACGCACCGAGGTGGAACACGACCATCGCCGTCGTGGCCACCCTCATGGTCACCGTCTGCGGCACGTACATCGCGGGCGACCGTATCGGTTTCTAGATTAGACGTCACTGTGAACGCCACGTTTCAATGCGTTTCAAACGCCGAAACGATCACGAAATTGCGAGAGCCGGCCGCATCGAATCCGTTAACAAATGCAATACGAGTTTGAAAATGGATTTCACTTCAAAGCGGCGCATTTCAAGTTCGATTTCCATTTTCAAATCGCGACGCTAGGTGCACTGCCCCATGCGATGTGCAGATGTCGGACACTGATGCATCGCTGCCACAAGATCGTTACCCGTTGTGAGTTTGATGAGAGAGACATTTCGGCCCGTGATGCGGTCTCATAGCCGCGATGAGAAGAGCTCCCGGCCTTGTAGATCTATCGCGTCGCGAGGTCTGTGCGTTCGCGTGCCTCGGCGCGGCCAGCGCGGCGTTCCTCGCGAGCTGCTCCGGTAGCGGCGACGCGGTGGGCACCGGGGGCCTCGACGGTGTCGATGGCAACGGTAATCCGATCGACGCGTCGAACGTCACCCACCCAGACGCGGGCTCGGGCTCGGGCTCGGGTTCGGGCTCGGGCTCGAATGCCGGGACCTGCACCGGCTCCGCGACCGACGTCGGCGCACCTTCGACGTTCGTGCTCAACACGCCGAAGCTGATCAGCGGTAGCGCGATGTTCATCGTGCGCGATGCGAACGGGCTCTACGCGCTGACGTCTCGCTGCACGCATGAGGGGGTGACGCTGTCGGCGCAAACCTCGGCGACCAAGTTTCACTGCAGCGCGCACGGCGCGGACTTCACGTTCAACGGCGCCGTGATCGATGGCCCGACGTCGAAGGCGCTCCAGCACTACAGCTTGTGTCTCCTTCCGAACGGTAACGTCGGTCTCCAGACCGCGTCCAAGGTCGATGCATCGGTGAGGTTAAACGCATGATGTTCCTTGCGCCCGCCATCGTGTTCGTCGGCATCGCCGGCACCCATCACGACACCGTCGAGCACCAGCTGGTGCCGGTGTTCGAGAAGGCCGGTGTCACCGAGCTCGTGATCCCGATGCCCGACCTCGGGCAGATCGCGCGTCACACCGAGGCGAGCAAGGAGATCGTCAAGCGCCTCCACGTCGACGGCGTGATCGGTGGCGCGCTGATCACCGCCGGTGGTCAGAAGACGTTCCGGATCGTGATCTACGATGGTCAGGGCAACATGCGCTCGCTCGACGAGACGCCGCTGTCCGGCAAGAAGCTGACGTCGGGCGATCTCGAAGTGCTCGCGATCAACCTGACCGATGAAGTCGGCGATCTGAGCAAGGGCAAGAAGACACCTTCGGGTCCGCGCGCCGAAGCGCTCGCGGATATCGAGATCGATTCGCCGAAGAAGGCGCCCTCGCCGGTTCCCCCTCCTCCACCGGCCCGCAAGGCCGTCGCCGCGAGGCCCGTGCACGACGACGACGAAGCCCCGCCGGGCCTCCCTGCGCCGAGGTCATCTGCGAAGTCCGCACCGAGGGCCGAGCTCGCGACGCCGACGTTTGCCGAGTCGAACGGCGAGACCACGCACGAAGCCGCTCCGAAGGAGACGGCGGACGCGAGCGCCGTCTCGATGGACGAAATCGAAGCGATGACCGGTGGCGGCGACCCGGCGGTCGACGGTGGCAGCTCGACCGCGACCGCGGCCGCGCCTGAATCGACGCTGCATCTCCACGTCGGCGCCGGGTTCGCGCTGATCGGCCGCGTCTTCACCCCGCCGATGGCGTTGAATGGATTCACCTCGACGCCCGTCGGAGGTGCGCAGTTCGCGGCCGGCGTCGAGCCGACCGAGCGGACGTCGCTCGACGTGATGGCCGAACGCACGCTCTCCATGACCACCTCGCTCGCAACCGGCACCGCCAGCACCTCGATCTCGCGCTGGGAGATCAACGGGGGTTACGCGCTCGTCAATCACGGCACCGAAGTCGTCGCGAACCTCGGTCTCGGCCATCGCGCGTTCTCGATGGAATCGACCGATCCGAGCCGCACGCCCAACAACGAGTACAACTACATCACGATCGGCGCGCGGCTCGCGCAGCCGGTTGGCGAGAAGATCGTGCTTCGCGGTGAAGTCGAGCTCGAGCCCGTGTTCGGCGGCGCCGATGGTATGCAGATGACGCTCGGCCCGTCGACGCGCTGGGGCCTCGACATCGGCGCGGCGCTCGAATACAGGCTCGCCGCGCACTTCGTCGCGCGCGGTGCGTTCGATTACCAGCGGTTCTCGTGGTCGTGGGACGCCGCCGGTGCCCGCGCCGCGGGTGGCGCTTCCGACAGCTATCCGAGCGGTTCGCTCGCGCTTCGCACCGAGTTCTAGGAGTCGACCCATGAAGTCTATGAAGTCTATCGTCGCCGCCGCATTGCTCCTCGCCACGGCCCCCGCGTTCGCCGAGATCAAGAAAGGCGATCACTTCGTCGAGCTCGACGCGAAATCAGCGGCTGGTAAGGCCTTCCACCTGAAGGACATGGCCGGCAAGTGGGTGCTGTTCACGTTCGGCGCCAGCTGGTGCGCGCCGTGCCACAAGGAGCTGCCGGCGTGGGACAAGGTCGCGCCGAAGTTCAAAGGTAAGGTCCTGTTCGTTTCGGTCAACATCAACAACAACGAGAAAGAGGGCAAGGAGTTCATGGACTCCTTGAAGCTCAAGCACGTGTTCCCGGTGTTCATGCCCGACGAGAACAGCCCGGCGATGAAGGCGTACGACCCCGACAAGATGCCGTCGACGTTCGTGATCGATCCGAAGGGCAACCTCCAGATCGTGCAGTACGGCTACGACAAGGGAGACGAGGACAAGCTCTCCGCCGCGCTCGACTCGCTCTTGAAAGGCTGAGCGAGTCGAGAGCCGACTAGAAGTCGGCGCCGATCCCCGCTTGGATGATCAGCGGGTTGACCATCACGCTCATCTTCGCCGTCCCGATCTCGACGGTGTCGAACAACGGGATGTCGGGCGTCTGGACCTGGATGTGATGAACCTCGGCGTTCGCTTGCATGAACGCGATGAACTTCACGTCGAGCCGCGCGTACCACTTCTTGTAGAGCTGGACGTCGACGCCGGTCTGGAACAGCAGGCCGGGCGCCGGGTTGATCGTCATGTCGGGCTGACTGACCATCGTCAGCGTCGGGTTCGTCGCCTTCGCGTTGAACGTGAACATCACCGCGGCACCACCGCCGGCGTACGGCTGGACGCGGCCGTCGAGGAACCGATACAACAGGCTCAACGTGATCGGCGCGGCCGAAGCTTGGCCGAGGTCGGGGCCGAGCGGACCGACGCCGGTCGGGATGCCGAGCGCGGTCGGTGCGATCGAGTCGTTCGCGAGCGTGCCGGTCGCCTTGAACGTGACGGTGAATGGCAGGCCGAGGATGGTCTCGAGCGACAGCCGGCGGTGCATGTACGGCAGCCGATAGCCGACGATCAACGCACCTACCGTCGCGGAATCGACGGACGCGCCGGAGCCCGGGATCGGCCCGTTATGGAGTGCGAGGCTCGCCGGCCCGTCGACATCCGCGAGCTCCATCTCCTTCGAGGTCGACAGCGGCTTGATCACCGCGACGCCAGCGCGGACATAGAACGGCGGCGGATCTTCGGCCACCGGCGCGGGCGCGGTCGCTTCCGGAATCGGCTCGCCGGTGTCGACCGGATCGGCGTCCGCGACGCTGGGCAGTAACGCGAGAGCGAGCCCGAGGAGCAAGTTGCGGTTCACGGCAGTGCTCCCCGCAGCGGCACCGACAGTAGCTGCAGCTTCATCTGGCCGGCCGGTAGCGCCAGCGTCACGGCACTAGCGCCGGCGAGTGTCGTCGAGATGTTAATGACGATCGGGACGTCGGCGACGTTCGCGACCGCGATCGACATTCGCCCATCGGGCGTGAACGACACCGGTCCCTTCAACATCAGCGAGACCGGCTTGGAGTGCAGGTCGTGGCTCGACAGCGTGATGCTCATGTCGGGCGCGTCCATGTAGAGGTCGAGCTTGACCATCATCTTGGGCGATCCGTTGTCGTCGTAGACGTAGCCGGTGATCGGCCCCGTCGCCGGCTCGCGCACGCGCATGATCGACGTATCGGTGCTCGTTGACAGCGTGATCCCGAGCGTCGCGACTGCATCCATGCCGACGGACGTCCCGAACATCACGCCCGGCGCGATCGCGACCGGCTGGCAGACCGCTGCCATCGTGCCATCCGGCAGCGCGCATCCCATCTGGATCGGCAACAGCTCGGTCGCCATCGAGCCGTTGATGTACATGCAGCCTTCGCCGGACGGACGGCCCATGCACTGGCCGCTCGTGAACGTCGCGCTGCTCACCGCGCCCGACGTACCGCTGATGTGCATCGCGGTGCGGTTGCCGTCCTCGGTCGCCTCGCTGCCGTCGACTGTGCTCGAGCCGTTGAGATCGGTGGTCGGCGCCGTCGTCGCCATCAAGTACGTCGCGCCGATCGGCGCCGCGCCGGTGAACGGAATCACGAGGTCGGGGCCGCCCGCTTCGCCGTTGCCGTTCATGCCGTGCAGGATGTCGAAGCTCGCGGTCTCCGACGAGCCGCAGATCTCGTTCGCGTCGCAGTTAGCGTTGCCGCCGGTGACGAGCGTCATCTTGTACGTCTTGCCGGCGACCCACGGGACGTCGGGGATGAACTGGAACTCGCGCTCGTGGACGATCAGCGAGCCCTTGACCGCCGCGGTGCACGTGCCCGCCGCGTTGACCTCTTCGAACCGCACGCTGCCCGCACCGCACGCGGTACCGAGCGTGAAGCTCGTCGGCACGATCGGCTGGTCGAACGTGACCTCGGCCGGCTCGTCGGAAGCGAGCGTGAACGGCTTGTAGAGGTCGTCGCTGCCGGCGCCGTTGACGCAGCGGCCTGGGCTCGTCATCGTTCCACCCGTCAGCGAGCAGCCCACGCCGGGATGCGAGCCGGTGATCGCCGCGGGCGTGCTCGTCGACGCGAGCGCCGCCGTCGAGAAGTTGAGCGGGTTGAGCGCGGTCGCGGGATTGCCCGCGAGGTCTGCAACGTCCGTGAACACGACCTTGTACGCGCCGCGCGCGAGGCGAGCGACCGGCCGCAACACGACCGCGGCGCCGCGACTCTCGAGTACGAACGGGACGTCCACGCCGGCGCCGGTCTGGAGCTTCAAGCCGCCCGCGCGCGCGCGATCGAGATCGATCGGCTCGCTGAACAACAGATCCACGCCCGCGTCGGTCGCGAGGTCGTGCTCGTTCTGACCCGGATAGCTCGTGACGAGCGTAGGCGGCGTCGTATCCGCGGCGAGCGCGCTCGACCCGCCGGATCCGGTTCCGTTCGTCTCCGTGATCAGCTCGAGCACGAGGTTCGTCGGCGCCGACGTGACGCCGAGCAGGCCGAGGTCGAGCGCCGTCACGGTCTCGACGTCGAGCACGCCGTCGGTCGCGCTGACGACACCGACACCGGTGAGCCCGAGGATGGTCTGCGACATCACCGCATTGCCCTGCGGATCGATCGCGTAGATCGCGATGTCCATCGACAGGTCCATGTACAGCGGCGCGCGCTCGTTCTCGGGGCGCTGCTCGGCCGGCTGATGCGGATTGCGGAACAACCGGCCACCGCCGTCGGTGAGCAGCTCGATCTCGATCTCGCCGGTCTGGAGGCCGACGGGAATCTGGCCACCGAGCTTCACCTCGAGGCCGCTGTTGCGCAGCCGCGCGCCCTTGCGGATCGTGAACGCGATCGGACCGCCGAGCACTTTCGGATCGCCCATCTCGGTCGCGAGCTCGCTGTCGAGCACGTTCGCGGTCTGCGAGCCGATCAACGGCTTGGAGATCGAGACCGTGTTCGGCGCGAGGCCGGTGCGCGACACCGTCGAGCCCGGATCGCCGGTCTGGCGGGTCTTCAGCGTCTGCGCGATCGGTGGGTTGCCGGCACGGCTGTCGTGCGGCGTCAGCGTGACGGTCGTCGGCACGAGCGGCTGGCCGCTGCGATCGACGACCTTGTTGCCGAGCTTCAGGATGTACATCTTGCCGGCGGTCAGGTCGGTCTTCGGATCGATCGCGACGTGAATGCCATCGCACAGCAACGTCGCCGGTACGGCTTGATTCAGGCTGTCGAGTAATTCGATCTGGCCGGGCGCGAGCGCGACGCTTCGGGTGTCGAGCGGCTCGGAGAACAACAGCTCGATCGTCGTCGATTCGATCATCGGCCGGAACGATTCCGGGTTCGCCGGATCGCCGCCGTTGACCGCGATCAACGACGGCGGCGTCGACTTCGGTTGCGACGAACGCGTCGTGAAGTGAACGAGTGGCGTGCCGCTCGCCGGCAAGTTCGCCGCGGTCGGCGCGACCGCCGCATCGACGAACAGCGCGTAGCTCGCGCCCGCGTCGAGCTGGGTGTCGATCTCGATCGCTTTCTTGTCATCACCGACGACGGTCGCCGCTGCGGCAACCACTCCATTCGGTCCGACGAGACAGACGCCGCCCGTCGGTGCCGTCGCCGAGCCACCGCACATCGCGAGCGCGCTCGCTTCGACGGGATCGGAGAACGACACGACGATGTGGGCGCCGGTCGGTACGTCGACTTGTGCGTCCGCTGGGTACGTAAACACCACACCTGGTTGTGCAGTCGCGAGCGGCGCCACCGGGTCGTTACACGCGGCACACGCAGCACACAGCACACCGACGACAATCCACCGAGTCACGCGATCACCCTATCAACTCTCGTATCCGGTGCATACCCGAAGTTCCGAGAGGAACTCGTTAGACTGGGCGCGTGACTGATCCTGACACGCGACCCACGGTCGAGCTCGAGCCTATCGCGACCCTCTCGAACCATCGTTATTCGGTCAGGCGTGCGTCGACCGACGACGAACGCAGTCAGCTCGTCGAACGCGTCGCGGTCGGGCGCGTTGCCACGCCATCACCGAAGGCGGTGTGGCGTGTCGAGCATCACGAGAAGTCGGTGATCATTCGCAACGAGACGATGCAGCTCGAGCTGTCGCCGGAGGACGCGCGGAAGATCGCCGAGGCGATCCTGCGCGGGCGTTAAACACGTGGGCTCCGCTACGTGCGATACGAGAGCGTCGTCGCGCCTGAGGGCTGCGCCCTGCAACCTGACACGAGCACGGAGATCTGAGTCTGGGCACGACGGTGGGCAACTGGACGTGATGTTCGCCGCTTACACAGTGCGTTACAGCGGCGCGAAGGTTGCTGGAAGTGAACGGCATGCGTCGTTTGCTCATGTTCACGCTGACCGTCGCAGCGGCCGCCTGTAGCCACTCGCACACCACTCCAGCCGACGTCGATGCCCCGGTGTCCTCGCTCGATCCCGACGCGGCGACCGACGGGTTGCCGACGCCGATCAAGTACGTCGTCGTCATCGTCAAAGAGAACCACACGTTCGATAACTACTTCACGAACTTCCCGGGCGCCGAGTCGTCGATGACGGCGAAGCTCCACGACGGCACGACGATCACGCGGCCCAAAGCGCCCGACGGGATGCTCGCGGGCGACGTCAGCCACTCGCACGACTCCGCGATCCTCGCGTACGCGAACGGCAAGATGAACGGCTTCGATCAGATCGTGGCGTCGGATCCGCGCCGGCCGTTCATCTACTTCGCCGAGAGCCAGATCCCGAACTACTGGGCGTACGCGCGCAACTTCGCGCTGTTCGATCACTTCTTCTCGACGATCGGCGGACCGAGCTCGCCGGGCCATTTCGCTGTCATCACGGGCCAAGCTCCGCACTACGCGAACACCGCGTGTGACGATGGGACCGACGACTGCTCGAACGGCTGCCAGGACACGACCGGTACCGCGAGGGTGCCGACCTATAACCCCGACACCTGCGCGCTCGGGACCGCGAAGCCGTGCTTCAAGGTGCCGACCGTGATCGATCAACTTCCCGCCGGGATGACCTGGCGGACCTACGCGAACGGCAGCGGCACGAACATCTCGACCGCGTTCAACCTCGTCGACGGCATCGGCGCGAACGCCGAGGTGAAGGCCGCGCACTTCCGCTCGTACTCGAGCCTGATCCCGGATCTCACGAGCGGCGACATGGCGAACTTCACGCACATCGACGTGTCGAGCGCGCCGAACGGAGGTTCGGAGCACCCGCCGTACGGTCCGTGTACCGGCGAGAACTTCACGGTCAACATCGTCAACGCGATCATGAACGGCCCGCACTGGAACGAGACCGCGATCGTGATCACGTGGGACGACTGGGGCGGGTTCTACGATCACGTCGTGCCGCCCGTCGAGAAGTGCACGAACGGCAACTGGTTCAACGTCGGGTTCCGGCTGCCCGCACTCGTGATCTCGCCGTACGCGAAGCAGAAGGTCGTGAAGACCGTGACCGAGCAGGCGTCGATCCCACGGCTCGTCGCGGAGCTGTTCGGGATGCCGTTCATGTCGGACACCGATCCGCACGCGCGCGACGGCGGCGCCGGAAGCATGCTCGACGCGTTCGACTTCACGCAGCCGCCACGTGCGCCGCTGATCCTCCAGACCCGAACCTGTCCCTAGACGACCGGGCCCCGCGAGGTGGGCCGGAGCTTGCGCGAGCAAGCGGTCGCCGCGCGCGCGGCGCTACCGGCGAGAACCCGTCTGCGCGTCAGCACGCCTCGAAGCTTGCTGATGTCGCGCCTGACTAGGGCTTGGTCAGGCAGCCGAGCGGAGTGTCGAGGCAGCCCTTCTGATCGAGGGTCTGATCGCGGTCGTGCTTCCACTTCTTCGCGTTGATGTCGTCGATCCTTTTTCGGTTGTCGGCGGCGATCTTGTTCTGCTCGTCGATCTGGTGCTTGATCCGCAACCGGTCGGCGTCGTTCTGCGCGACCTGTAGCGACCTGGTCAGCTCCGCTAGCTTCGCGTCCGAGCTGTCCATCGCCTTCTCGAGGCCCTCGAGCTCGATCCGCGCTTGCGCGGCTTGCTCGCGGGCGAGCTGTTTTTCATGCTCGGCGATCACCTGCTTGGCGTGCGCGGCCTCGGCCTCGCGCGCGCTCTGGATCGCGAACACGCCGAGTGCGAGCCCGGCCGCGATCGCGACGCCGGTGACCGCGATCATCCACTTCGGCCGCTGCTTCGCGATCTCGGCGCGGCGCAGCTCGGTTTCCTGGAGCTGGCGCTGCTGCTCGAGCTCCGCCGCGTAGCGCGCGCGCTGGCTCGCTTCGGTAGCTTCGACCTTCAACCGAGCCTCCCGCTCGGCTGCGACCCGCGCCTCTTCGATCCGGACCTGCGCCTCGCGCTCCTCGCGTAGCTTGGCCGTTTCGGCCGCACGCAAGGCCTCCTCGGCGACACGCCGCGCCTCGATCTCGGCCATCCGTGCACGCTCGAAGCTCGCCTGCTCGTCGGCGATCCGCTCGTGGTGGATCGCCTTGAGCTCGCTCAACGACGACATGATGGACGATTCGATCCGCATGCCATCGAGACACGCCGCCGCGCCCGGGATTGCACTAGGGCTCGAGAGTCACGCGAAGCTGACGCGCGCGTTCGGTGACGAGCTGGCGCTCGACCTCGATCTCGGTCTGCAACCTCGCGAGCTCCGCGCGCGCGACCCGTCGCTCATCCTCGGTCTCGGCTGCCACGACCGCGTCCACGGCTTCGGTGACCCGATCGGTGAGCGCGTCGAGCTCGCGCTCCATCTGCGAGAGGCCGGCGCGCGTCGCGCGGTTCGCGTCGGCGTACATGCGCTTGACCGGCATCGCTCCATGGTCTCGCACGGGCGACCGGGTCGCGACGAGAGCGATCGTGGCAACGGCGGCGAGCCCGGTGGCCCACCGCATCGGCGAAGAGATGGCGATCCGCATGTCACCAGGACACGCCGATCGAGCCGCGGTTTCAGTTGTCGCGTTCGAGCGACTGGCGGGCGACCGTGACCTGCTCGAGCGTCGAATCCAGGCTCTTCGCCCGGGCATGATCGAGCACGAGCTCGGTGCCGCGCAGCGTCGCCCAATGGTCGTAGCTGCTTGCGACTGCGCGGTGCTTCCAGGCGATCGCGCCCACCAGCTCCACGCTCAGAATCAGGACCGCGACGATCGCACCCACGGTGCCGACGCGGTGGGCGAGCACTTACGAGCAGCCCTTCGCGAGCGGGTTCGCGAGGCACTCGGCGCTGGTGTGGACACCACGCGCGCGCTCGGCCTTCGCAGCCGCGGCCTTCGCATCGGCGGCGCGCTGGCGCATCTCGAACTGCTCCTTCTGGAGCTGCTGGAGCTTCGAGCGTGCAGACGAACGATCGGCGTCGTTCTGCGCGGTCGCGACCGCGTCGACGGCCTTGCCGATCTTGTCGGTCAGATCGTCGAGGTCGTGCTGGATCTTCTCGACCTTCTCTTGCGCGTCGGCGGCGACCTTGACGGCCTCTTCCTTCGCGCGGCGATCGATCTCGGCTTGCTTGTCGGCTTCGTCGGCCGCGTTCTTGCGCTGGATCGCGAAGAAGATGAGGCCGATGGCGGCGACGATCGCGAAACCGGTGACGGCGAGCATCCACGTCGGGCGCTTCTGGGCGACCTCGGCGCGACGCAGCTCCATCTCTTGCTGCAGGCGCTGCTGCTCGAGCGCGGCCTGGTTACGTTGGCGCTCGGCGGCCTCGCCGGCCTCGACGCGCATGCGCGCTTCGCGCTCGGCGGCGACGCGCGACTCTTCGATCGAGCGCTGATGATCGCGCTCCTCGCGGATCTTCGCTTCTTCGGCGTCGCGGATCTTGCGCTCCGCTGCTTCGCGCGCGATCCGGCGCTCTTCTTCGGCGCTACGAACGGCGTGCTCTTCTTCCTGAACGCGGCTCTCCTCGATCTGACGGAGCTCGCGGAGCGAAAAAAGGACCGAATTCTCGCGCTTTTCGGACTGAGCCATACTCCTCGATCTCTAACACGCACGATCCTTACGAGCAATCACTTCAAACACTTGGCCCGCAATCAGCGAAGTGCGGTACACAGCCGTTCGCGTGGGCTTCGTCGATCTCCATAGCCATGTTTTGTATGGACTCGACGACGGTGCTCCCGACGTCTCGGCATCTCTCGCAATGCTGGACGCGCTCGCGGCACTTGGCATCACGGAGCAGTGCGTGACGCCGCACCAGAAGGCCAGCCAGTACTTACCGGACTGGCCGCGGGTCGAGCAGACACTTACGAGCCTCGAAACCGTTCGTAGGTCGCATCATCCGACGCTCCGGCTCGGCGCCGAGAACATGTGGGATGATGTGTTCTACAAGCGAATCCTCGACGGAACGATCCCTCATTATCGGGGCACGGTGGCGTTCCTCGTCGAGATCCCACCGCCACTGATGCCGCCCGGCATGGTCGAGCAACTGTTCAAGTTTCGGATGGCCGGCAAGGTCCCGGTGCTCGCTCATCCCGAGCGCTACCACGCGCTGTGGGATGACGACCGGCTCGCTCGCGAGCTCCGCCGCCATTGCGCGTTTGCGGTCGACCTCGGCGCGGTCGGCGGCTTCCACGGCAAGCGCGAGATGAAGGCCGCACGCCATCTCCTCGAGTCCGGGCTCGCGACCGCGGTCGCGACCGACGCGCACCAGCTCGGCGACTTGCAGCAGGCGCAGCAAGGGCTCGCGTGGATCGACAAGAAGCTCGGCCACGCGACGACCGTGCGGTTATTCGACCACGCGCCGCGCGCACTCCTCGCGGGCGACTTGCCGGACTAGCGCTCCCGAAGAAGATGAAGCTCGCGATCAACCTGGCGCTGTCGTTCGGCATGCTCGCGCTGTGCGCGTACCTCGTGTGGCCGGATCACGAGACCCGCACGCAGATCTGGGAAGCGGTGCGCGCACTCGATCCGAGCGCGCTCGCGCCGTACCTCGCGATCTACGTCGGGCTGCTGGTCGTGATGCAGGTGTGTCGCTCGCTGCGCTGGAACAACTTGTTGGCGCCACTCGGCATCCACGTGCCGACCGGACCGATGCTCGCGATCTCCGCGGTCGGCTTCATGGCGATCCTCGCCCTGCCCGCGCGGCTCGGCGAGCTCGTGCGGCCGGGCCTGCTGCGCAAGCGCGGCGTGTCAGCGACCGCGGCGCTCGGCACCGTCGCGGTCGAGCGGATCGTCGACGGCTTGTTGGTTTCGGTGTTCGTGTTCGGCGCGTGCTTCGCGCTGCGCGGGCCTGATTCGCCGGGCTGGATGATGGTGACCGCCTGGGCCGCGCTGCTCGTGTTCGCGGCCGCGCTCGTGTTCCTGGTGTTCGCACTGCGCTGGCCGGCGCAGACCGTCGCGTTCAGCCTGAAGCTCTCGCTGTTGCGGCGGCTCGCGCCGAAGCTCGCCGCGGCGATCGAGGGCAAGCTGCTCGAGATGATCCGCGGGCTCGAGGTCCTGCGCGATCGCAAGAACATGCTCGTGTTCCTCGCGTGGAGCATCGCGTACTGGGGCGCGAACGGCGCCGGCGTGTACGTGCTCGCGCGCGGCTTTCACCTCGACCTGTCCGCCGTCGGCGCGTATGCAGTGATGGGCCTCGTCGCGGTCGGCATCACGCTGCCGAACGCGCCGGGCCTGATGGGCCAGTTCCAGGCGTTCACGCTGCTCGGCCTGACCCTGTATCTCGGCCGGGACGCGAACACGCCGCACACCGCGCTCTACGCGCTGACGTTCGCATTCGCGAACGTGCACTACGCGCTGCAGGTCGGCTGGTACATCCTGTGCGGCGCGCTCGGCCTCACGACGCCCTGGGTGTCGTTCCACGACCTGTGGACGGCTCGTCGCGCCGAGGTAGCGCCAAAAACTGGCGACGGCGCCGCCGCGTAGCGACCATCGCGGCATGCGCTGGATGTTGGCCCTGCTGCTGTCGCTCGCCGCGCTCGGTCGGCCGGAGCCGGCCTTTGCGCGCTCGCAGAAGACGCTCGCCTATCCTCGCGCAGAGGCATTCGCGACCGCAGTGCGGTTCATTCGGGTCGACGAGGGCCTCAAGCTGATCGAGAAGGACGGCGACGCCGGCTACATGCTGTTCGAGCTCCACGAGGAGAAGCGGACGTTCCGTGGCTCGCTCGAGGTGATCGACGTCGTCCAGGACGACCGCCATCAGGTGCGGTTCGTGATCACGCTCGCGGATCGACCGGAGTGGCAGGAGATCGAGATGCTCGGCCGGCTCGAGCAGAAGCTGCGCGCCGAGCTCGGTGCACCCGCACCGGCGCCGACGAAAAAAGACGCAGATCGTCCTGCGCCGCCGCGCGATTCGCCGCACGAGGCCGAGAAGCCGCGGACCGACGAGAAGCGCGAGAAGCCCGGCGAGCACCCCGACGAGGGTCCGCCGATCAGCAACACGCCGTAGGTCGCCGCGGCGCCGATCGCGGTAGGCTGCCGCCATGTCGGCTCCCGTCGATCTGCGCAGCGATACGGTCACTCGCCCCACCCCCGCGATGCGCGACGCGATGGCGCGCGCGGAGGTCGGCGACGATGTCTACGGCGAAGACCCGACGGTGCGCCGGCTCGAGGAGCGCGTCGCGGAGCTGCTCGGCACCGAGGCCGCGCTGTTCGTGCCGACCGGCACGATGGCGAACCAGATCGCGCTGCGCTGCCAGACCCGACCCGGAGACGAAGTGATCATCGGCGTCGGCGCGCATTGCTGGCGCCACGAATCCGGCGCGCTCGCGGCACTCGCAGGCGCGCAGACCCAGACGATCGGCAGCGACGGCACGTTCACCGCGGACGAGGTTCGCGCCGCGTTCAAGGCCGCCGACCCATATCAGGCGGCGACGCGAGTCGTCGCGGTCGAGAACACTCACAACATGGCGGGCGGCATCGTGTGGGACCGCGCGCAGCTCGCGGCGGTGATCGCTGCCGCGCACGAGCTCGGCATGGCGACGCACCTCGACGGCGCGCGGATCTGGAACGCGGCGACCGCGACGGGTGCGAGCGAGAAGACGCTGGCGGCGGGCTTCGACTCGATCAGCGTGTGCTTGTCGAAGGGTCTCGGTGCGCCCGCCGGCTCGGTCGTCGCCGGATCGAAGGCGCTGATCAAGGAATGCCACCGTGCGCGAAAGATGTACGGCGGCGGGATGCGCCAGGCCGGGATCCTCGCGGCGGGTGGCCTGTACGCGGTGGAGCATCACCGGGCGCGGCTCGGCGAGGATCACGCGAACGCGAAGGCGATGGCGGAGGCGCTCGCAGGTGCGAAGGGCCTGCAGGTGGATGTGTCGCGCGTTCACACGAACATCGTGATGATCGATCTGGAGACGAAGAGCGTCGCAGATGTCGTCGCGAACGCAAAGGCGAAGGGCGTCATCCTCGGCTCGGGTGGTGCGAAGAGAATTCGCGCGGTGACTCATCTCGATGTCGATCGCGACGCCGTGCTGCGCGCCGCGAAGGTCATTGCCGAATGCGTGAGCGCGTAAGCGTAAACGTAAGCGTAAGCGGTCCGGGTTGTACGAACGTCCCGCACGCGGTGGTGATCGATGCACGCGCGAGCAACCACGTTGCGGCTCGCACGCTCGAAGAGGTTCGTTCGTGATTCGCCTACGCCTACGCATCTGCCTGCTCGCGCTGGCCGCGTGCTCCGCATCCGCGACGCTGCCCGACCTTGCCGCGGCCGAGCACAGCGAGGATGCCGGCGACACCGACGGTGCGGTCGCGCACTACCGCGCCGCACAGACCACGTGTCATCAATTGCGCCCCGCACGCCGCGCGAAGGCTGCTTGCGGCAGCGCATTGCTCGGTGAGGCCGAGACGCTCGAGCACGCGCACCGCACCGACGCCGCGATCACGACGTACCTCGCGATTCCGGCGCGCGCCGGCGATGACGCCGAGACCGCGGCGACCGCGCTCTATCGGGCCGGTGATCTCTTGCTCCACGCGCAACGCACGGCCGATGCGTGGACCGCGCTGTGGAAGGTCGTCACCGACTATCCCGATCAGGCCGCGGCCGGCGATGCGGTCAAGATGCTGCTCGACGATGGCCGCGGTCGCGCCGCACAGCAGCTCGCCGACGAATTCGGCAAGCTGCTGACCTCGCTCGCCGAGACCCAGGTCGCCGACAATCTCGCGTGGTCGCTCGCCGACCTCTACGCGCACGAGCTCGCGAACCCGTCCGCCGCGCGCGCGTTCTACGATCGCATCCCCGCGGATTTTCCGACGAGCGGCCTGAAGGATGATGCGCGGTGGTACGCGGCGCAGCTGTCGGAACAGCTCGGCGATCCGAAAGGTGCGGTCGTGCGTCTGAAGGCGCTGCTCGCGACGCGCGAGGTCGCGATCGGTCCGGGCAGCTACTTCTCGGTCTGGCTCGACGACGCGCAGCTCGAGCTCGGCAAGGTGCTCCGCGACTCGCTCCACGATCTGCCGGGCGCCGCCGCCGCGTTTCGCCAGCTGCCGAAGGACTATCCCGCGTCGATCCTGCGCGACGACGCGCTGTTCGAGCTCGCGGTGACGCTCGGCCAGGCCGGTGACACTTCCGGGCGGTGCGCCGCGGAGGCGGATCTGAAGAAGCTCGAGCCCGACTCCAAGTACGTCCCTCGCCTGCCAGAGCTCGGCGGATGTCCGTAGGGATAACTGCCGCGCCCGCGATCCGCGTCGCGAACGTCGCGAAGCACTACGGTCACCGCACCGTGCTCGACGATATCTCGCTCGAGCTCGCGCCCGGCAAACGGCTCGGCCTGATCGGGCCCGCGGCGGCCGGCAAGAGCGTGCTCCTGAAGTTGATCTGCGGCCTCGAACAGCCGACGAGCGGTGACATCTCGCTCCTCGGGACGAGCGTGATCGGAAAGCGCGAGAGCGAGCTCGGCGAGGTTCGCAAGCGCGTCGGCATGCTGTTCCAGAACTACGCGCTGTTCGACTTCCTCACGGTCGCCGGCAACGTCAGCTTTCCGCTCGAGCAACGCGGCGGTCTCGAGTCCTCGATCATCGCCGAGCGCGTCGCGACTCGCCTGCGCGCGGTCGGCCTCGCCGGCAGCGAGGACAAGCTGACGGGCGAGCTGTCGGGCGGCATGAAGAAGCGGGTCGGCATCGCGCGCGCGACGGTCGCGGACGCCGAGCTCGTGATCTACGACGAGCCAACCGCGGGCCTCGATCCGGTGACGACGCAAAAGATCTACGATCTGCTCGCGGCCGATCAGCAGCGCACTGGCGCGACCGTGCTCGCGGTCAGCTCGGACGTCGCCGCGCTGGCCCAGTTTGTCGACGAGATCGCGTTCTTGTACCGCGGCACGATCCTCTACCGCGGACCCGCCGCGACGATCGCCGATGCACCCGATCCGCTCGTCCGCCAATTCGTGCGCGGCGAGCTCGAAGGGCCGCTCGACGAGCCGGGCACGTACCGGCCAGGCAGCGCTGCCGAGGGGCAGCGCGGAGTTGAAGATGTTCGGTGAACCGATCGCTTCGGTCGGCGCCGGTGCGCGGCGCGTCGCCCAGGAGGTCGGCGGCATCCTCGTGATGACTGGCCAGGTCCTGCGCGCGCTCGTGCCGACGAAGCCCTTCCGGGACTGGATCGACACGCGCGAGCTGTGGAAGAACCTCTACAAGATGGGGAACAAGTCCGTTCCCATCATCGTCCTCACGGCGTTCTTCGCCGGCGGCCTGATGACGCTGCAGACCGGCCCGTTCGTCAAGAAGCTCGGCGCGACGTCGCTCGCGGGCTGGGGCGCGGGCTATGCCGTGCTGCGCGAGATCGGGCCGATCCTGATCGGCCTGATGTTCTCGGGGCGCGTCGGCTCGAACAACACCGCAGAGCTCGCGACGATGACGGTGACCGAGCAACTCGATGGCCTGCGCGCGCTCGCGATCGATCCGGTGCGATTCCTGATCGTCCCGCGCGTGCTCGCGATGATCATCATGCTCGTCGCGCTCACCGTGATCGGCGATCTCGTCGCGCTGCTCGGCGCGTCGATCGTCGGCCGCTACATGCTCCAGATCGATTGGCCGACGATGTACTACAGCTTCGTCGACAACCTGAAGCCGTACGACTTCCTGCACGGCGTCTACAAGTCGTTCGCGTTCGGCGGCGCCATCGCGGTCGCGAGCTGCTACTTCGGCGTCACGGTGCGCGGCGGTGCGGTCGGCGTCGGCCGCGCGGTCAACGCGTCGGTCGTGGCATCGGCCGTGTCGATCATGCTGCTCGACTTCTTCATCACGTACCTGTCCGCATGAGGGAACGGATCGCAAACGTCGGCGGTGGCGTGCTCGACGGGTTCCGAGCGGCGCGCGAGCTGTGGCTGACGTATGTCGCGACGATCGCCGGCATCGTCAGGTTCCGGCGCGGGGCTCGCCGCAAGGGCGACATCGCGCGCCAGATGTACGCGATCGGCAATCGCTCGCTCGTGTTCATCATCGTCACGCTCGGCTTCATCGGCATGGTGATGACGTACGAGGCGTGCCTCCAGCTGTCGCG
>JBDUAS010000230.1:0-11347 GCA_040004535.1 Deltaproteobacteria bacterium | reverse complement strand
CGTTCTTCGACCCGGCGATGCGCGAGCGTTTCGGTGTGGTCGAGAGTCACCACGTGTTGCTGGAGTCCTTGGCTGCGATCGGCGTCACGCCTGACAACATCGACGTGGTGGTGTTATCGCACCTCCACTTCGATCACGCGGGTGGCGCGCTCACCGCGTACGAGCCCGGAGTGAAGCCACAGCTCGTGTTCCCGCGTGCCCATTGGGTCGTCGGTGCCGAGGCCTGGGCGCGGGCGGTCCGGCCCCATGCCCGCGATCGCGCGTCGTTCATCCCCGGCCTGGTCGAGCTGCTCGAGGCGACCGGCCGAGTCGAGCAGGTCAGCGGCGAGCGCTCCGAGATCCTCGGGGACGGCTACCGCTTCCATCGCAGCGAGGGCCACACGCCAGGTCTCCTGCTCGCGGAGGTCGCGATGCCGGCCGGCCCGGTCGTGTTCGCTGCGGACCTGATCCCCGGCAAGGCCTGGGTCCACCTCCCGATCACGATGGGCTACGACCGCTACCCGGAGATGCTGATCGACGAGAAGACGACGCTGCTGACCGATCTGCTCGCGCGTCACGGCCGGCTGTTCTTCACGCACGACCCGGTCGTCGCGATGGGCACGCTCGCGCGCGATCCCAAGGGCAAGTTCGGGATCACGGACGAGCTCCGCGACGTCCAAGATCTCGCGAGCTAATGCTTTCGCTGCACGATCTTCAGCTTGTCGCCGTCGTGCACCTCGATCGGCTGCGTGTCGAGCAGGTCACCGGACTTGCCGTCGAAGAACTTGATCGTGTGCGGTCCCGCCGGCAGATCGCGTGAGATCGGCGGCGGCGTCGGATTGCCGTTGTCGATCACGATCGTGTTCGAGCCTTCGAGCGCGCGGATCGTGACGTGCCCCCTGCCGGTCGGAACGACGGCCATCGCGGTCGCATCGGGTTTCACGGCGATCACTCCGGCATCGTGATGGCGCACGATCGTGCGACCGCCTGCATCGATCGGGATCGCCGCGTCGACCTCGAGAGCATCGACCTCGGCGTCGAGCGGTCCGGGTTGCACGATCAGCGGCGCGTCGCTGTGGGTGACGACGGCCGCATCGAGCGAGACCACCTTTGCCGATTCGTGCGAGCGCGTCGCGACGAACACGGCGACGCCCGCGAGTAAAAGCGCGACCACCAGGATCACGAGCGGCGTCCGGCTACGTGCCGGCGCGATGACTTCATCATCACTCGCGCCGCCGAGCGACGTTGCCGGCGACGGCTCGACTGCCGCACCGGGCGGCGGCACCACGGCCGCGCGATCGGCGACCGCAACCGCCGCAAGCGGGCCGACCTGCGTCGGCTGATCGGTTGGCCGGCTCACCGCGCGGGGCAGCGCCTTCGCACCCGCCGTCACGTTTGCGAGCCACTCGCGATGCTTCACCCGCTCCGCTTCGAGCTCGCGAGCGGCCCACGCCGCCAGGGTCTCGCCGCTCGCCACCTGGACGACTTGTTCGAGTTGCTCTGCAAGTGCCGCGGCCGTCGGCGTGCGCGCCGCTAGATCGCGCTGCAACGCGCCCATCACCGCGGCATCGAGACCGATCGGCAACGCGCGGCCCGGAGCGAGCGCCTGCGACGGCGGCACGATCGCCTGTTGCTCGACCGCGAGCGCGATCGCGTAGATCGAATCGCCGTCGAACAGGCCGTGGCCGGTGAGCAGCTCCCACATCACGACGCCGAGCGCCCACACGTCGCTGCGCCGATCCATCGGCTCGTTCTTGACCTGCTCCGGCGACATATAGGGCGGCTTGCCCTTCACGGTGCCGAACTCGGTCACCGGCGCCTGCCGGTTCTTGACGAGCGCGATCCCGAAATCGATCACCTTGATGTGACCGTCGTAGCCGAGCATCAAGTTGTCGGGGCTGATGTCGCGGTGGACGAGCCCCATCACCGCGCCGCTCGGATCGCGGGCCTCGTGCGCCGCATGGAGGCCGCGCGCAGCCTCGGCGATCGCCCGCGCGATCACGACCGGCGGCATGACGTGCGTGCCGACATCACGCAGCGGCAAGCCGGCGACGTACTCCATCACCATGTAGAGCGTGCTGGCCTCTTCGCCGAAGTCGTGCACGGTCGCGATGCCGGGATGATTGAGGCGCGCGAGGATCGCGGCCTCGTCGAGAAACATCGCGCGCACCGCAGGCGCCTGCGCATACTCCGGCCGGATCGTCTTGATCGCGACGAGCTGCTCGAACGTGCCCGGGCCTCGCCGCCGCGCGAGGAGCACCGCACCCATGCCGCCACTCTTGAGCTCGTACAGGATCTCGTACGCGCCGAACTTGGTCACGACAGATCCGCTCGGTTCAATCGGCCTCCGGGTCCTCGCTCGGCCGCTCGACGAGCCCGTGCTTGTAGAGCAGCTCGCGGAAGTGACGGCGCGACAAGCCCGCGTGCTCGGCAGCGCGCGTCACGTTGTTCGTGTTCGCCTGCCACACCATCGCGACGTAGCGCTTCTCGAACTGGTCGTTCCAGCGCTCCTTCGCTTCCTTGAACGGCAGCGACGTGTCGATGACCTCGGCGTGTTGCGGCGCGGCCGCACCCGTGTCGAGCCACAGCTTGAGCTCGCGGAACTTCGTGTTCGGACCCGACATCGCCCACGCGCGCTCGAGCGCGTTGCGGAGTTCGCGGACGTTACCGGGCCACGCGTGGCGGCGCAGCTTGTCGAGGTTGGCGCCGTCGATCGGGCCCGGCTCGAGCTTCTTGCGGACGTAGAACGTCGCGACGAGGTGCGGGAGATCCTCGAGTCGGTCGCGCAGCGGCGGCAACGCGACATGGACAACTGCCAGCCGGTAGAACAGATCGAAGCGGAACTCCTTCGCCGCGACCATGCGCTGGAGATCGCGGTGGGTGGCCGCGACGACGCGGGTGTCGACCTTGAGCGGGCGATCCGCCCCGACCGGCTGAACGGTCTGCGCTTCGATCGCGCGCAACAGCCGCGCCTGGACCGCGAGCGGTAGCTCGCCGAGCTCGTCGAGGAACAGCGTGCCGCCGCTCGCTTCGACGAACGCGCCCTTGCGATCGCGGTCGGCGCCGGTGAACGCGCCCTTGACGTGGCCGAACAGGTGCGAATCGATCAGCTGTTCGGAGATCGAGCTGCAATCGACGACGACGAACGTGCCCGCCGCGCGCGTCGACGCGTCGTGGATCGCCTGCGCCGCGAGCTCCTTGCCGGTGCCGGACTCGCCTTCGATCAAGATCGTCGCGTCGCTCGGCGCTGCCATCTCGAGCACCGCGAACAGCTCGCGCATCGCGACACTTTGCCCCGCCATCGCGCCGAAGTGATCGCGGTCGCTCGGCGGCAGGCTCGGCGTGTCGGTCCCGCTGATCCGGACCGGCGTGTTGCCGAACTTGATGGTGGCACCTCCCGGTACCACGACGTCGCCGATCCGCGTGCCCTGGAACCACGTGCCGTTCGTCGAGCCGAGGTCCTTCACGCGGATTCCATCGGGCGTGATCGCGAGCTCCGCATGCTTCCGGGACACTTGCGGGTCGGTGAGCACGAGATCACAGCTCGCGTGCGCACCGACGGTGATCGTGCGCGCACCGAGTGCGACCGGAGCCGCCTGCTGGCCCACGATCTGCAACGCGTACGACCGCGGCGCAGTCCGCCCTCGAGTAGCGGCCATCGCGAGACCCGTCTGGATCAGCGTCCGCCGATCGAAGCTCACGTCGTGAAGGATACGAGAAAACGCTGCGACATGTCTGCGGTGATAGGATCCGATCGATGAGATGGTGCGCCGTCGTCGTACCGGCGACGTTCGTTGCGCTCGCTGCCTGCGGCAGCGATCCGACGCTCGCGGTCTCGGTCACTCATCCCAGCGTCGTGACCGTCACCACGACCGAGGTCACGGTCTACGAGTCGGACTCGCTGAAGTGCACCGACATCGAGTTCTCGCGCGTCGATCCAGCGGGGCTCGAAGCGCTCGCCGCAGACGACGTCGTGCTCGAAGGCAGCGCGAGCGGTGACCTCGGCGGCATCTCGCGCACCGGCCACAAGGTGATCGTCGCGCGCGGCTTCTCCGCGAACATGGCGCTGGTCACGGTCGGCTGCGCCGAGAAGGACGAGATCATCGGCGCCGACTCGATGACGATCTCGACGTTCGTCGCCGCCGCAGTGTCGATCCATCCGCCGACCGATCCGTCGATGCTCGACGTCGCGATCACGCTGACCGATGCGAGTGGCGCATCGTTGCCGGACATGCGGCCGGTGACGTGGACCGTGTACGGCCCGGCAGGCAGCACGCCCGCGAATCCGGCGAACGTCGCGACGGTCTCCGACGGCGTGTGGGAACCGACGCTGCCGAGCTGCACCGGCAACGGCAACGGCGTCACGAAGCTGCGCCCGAATCCGCCGAGCATCCTCGGGGGCTACGCCATCCAGATCCGCGCGGCCTGGGCCCTCGAGGAGCCGCAGCCGTACTCGTCGCTCTCGGCGACCGCGTTCGGGACCGTCGCACTGGGGTTCACGCCGTCGAGCGCGCGCCGGTTCTGCACGATCCGCCAGAAGGGGCCCGTGCATCGCCTCGTGTGCATCGACAGTGCGAATGTCGCGCACGACCTCGCGATCACGGTCGATGCGACCGGCAAAGCGAACGCCACCGACATGGGTACGCAGTCTGCGCTGCCGGCGCTCGCAGGCGCGCAAACGGTCGTCGCCGTCGTCGCGGAGCCCGGTGCCGGCACCGATCGCGACGTCTACTCGGTGACCGATCGCGGCGTGCTCGTGCCGCTGTTCAACGCGACGACCGTGACCGATCAAACGCTCGTGTGCCCGGTGTGCAATGACGCGATCGTCGTGCCGCCGTGCGGAACGACGCCGGGCAAGGTGTTCCTCGCCGGTCCGACGAACAAGGTCCGGCAGATCGATCTGCACGGTGGCAACCTCCAATCGTTCGACGTCCCCGGCGTCACCGCGGTGCGGCTCGACAACGCGGGCTGCGTGACGCAGCTCCAAGCTGCGGGAGCGCCGACGCTCGTCCAGCTCGCGACGCTTCACGTCGGCGGGCTCGTCGCGACGACGTTCGTCCCGGCCGCGACGCTGATCGCGAGCTGCACGGGGAGCGCCGCGTGCAGGCTCCTCGATCAGCCGCTCGTCCGGGGGGCGGGCGTCGGCTTCACGGCCGACTCCGAGCCGCGGATCGTCGTCGCGAACGTCGATGCGACCGGCGTGGTGCTGACCCAGCTCGTGATCGCACCGAACGGCGGCACCGCGAGCACGATCGGCACGACGATCGAGCGCAGCCGGGTGGCCGCGGCCTCGATCCCCGATCGCCTGGTCGTGGGCCAGGTCGATACCGATAGCGGCACCGACTTGTTCTGGGATATCGCGACGCGCAACTCCGGTACGAGCTTTCAGATCGCGTACGCGCGCGAGGTCGGCAACGTCAACCTCGAGGCGTTGTCGACGACACAGGACATCGACGTCGACGACCTCGTCACCGGCGACCTGAACAGCGACGGGCTCGACGACGTGGTCGTGTTGTCCACGGCTGGCGTCGCGATCGTGCCGATGGGCGTGAAGCTGCCTGCACCGCCACCGAATACCGACGCCACGTGTATGCCCTGAGGTGGCCCTGTGTAAAATAGCGCCGGATGTTGCGCTGGCTGGCAATCGCCGCGCTCGCTAGCTGTGGGCACGCACCACCGGCGGGCTCTGAAACCGGCGCGACCCACGCGACGCACGCGAGCGCACCTGCGGACGCCGCGCAGCCACCGGGTCTCGACGATGATCTGCCGCGGCTCGCCGAACGCTCGACCACCCTGTACCAGCAGCTCGCGAAGGTACTCGGCCCTCCGGCCGTCGCGGATTGTGCCACGGTGGCACGCGACCTCGACAAGATCGCCGCCGATAACGCGGACGTGCTCGCGGCGAACGCGAAGGTGTTGCACGCGGGCCACGACAAGATCCAGCAGCTGAAGAACGCGATCGAGCCGCATCAAGACGTGCTCGATGCCGCGGCGAAGACGATCAGCGAATCGCAGACGATGAAGACGTGCGCCGAGGACGCCGGGTTCGCGAAGGCGATCGACCGCTTGCTCGGAGAGTCGTGAAGCGCGGCCTGATCTTTCTATGGATCGCGATCCCGGCGCTCGTGATCGCGCAGCCGTCGGCCGCGCCACCGGCAGTTGACTCGCCGGCGACCGCCGCACCGACGACGACGACACCGCTGCCTACGCCTACGCCTACGCAGGTCACGACACCGACGCCGAAGCCCGCGCCCGCGACTACCAAGCTCGACCACCCGACCGCCGGGACGACCCCCGGCAAGGCGCAGGTCGACCACGCCGAGAACCAGACCAAGGTCAGCTCGCTGTTCGCGATCAAGGTGATCGGCGGCCTCGTCGCGCTGCTCGTGCTCGCCTACCTCGGCGGCAATCGCCGCGTCGTCCGGTTCCAGGAACGCCTCGGCATCACCGGCGTGATCACCGCCGGCTTCCCGTTCGTCGCGCTCGGCGCGCTCGCGAGCTTGCCGCAGATCGGCATCCTCAACACCGACGTCCTCGCGAAGCTCCGCCCGATCCTCCACTTCGGCCTCGGCTGGATCGGTTTCATCATCGGCGCCCAGCTCGATATCCGCGTGCTCGATCGCGTGCCGAAGGGGACCGCCTACTTGATCCTCGTCGAGGCGCTCGGTCCGTTCGGCATCACCGCCGCCGGCTGCGGTATCTTGATGGTGTCGTTCGGCATGTCGCTCGACGATCCCGCGACCTGGCGCGACATGATCCTGCTCGGCACGGCGGCCGCGATGACCGCGCCGCGTAAGTTCCGCGGCTTCGCGAACCGCACGTGGCACGAGGGACGCGGGGTCGACATCCTGCTCGGCCAGCTCGACGAGCTCGTCGGCGTGATCGGCCTGCTGTTCATCACCGCGTACTTCCGCGACGACACCGGCTCGACGACGTGGCAGTTACCGAACACCGCGTGGGTGTTCGTGTCGCTGGGTCTCGGCGTCGCGATCGGCGTCCTGATCTTCGCGATGATCCGCGTGCCGGTCTCGAACGTCGAGTTCCTCGCCGTCGTCCTCGGCGCGATCGCGTTCGCGTCCGGGCTCGCGGGTAACCTCCGTCTGTCGCCGATCGTGATCTGCTTCATCGCCGGCGTCCTCGTCACGAACTTCCCGAACGAGCAGCGGGAGAGCGTGTTCCGCATCCTCAATCACCTCGAACGACCCGTGCACCTGTTGTTCCTGATGGTCGCGGGCGCACTATGGACGATCACCGACTGGCGTGGCTGGGCGCTCGTCCCGCTGTTCGTCGCCGGCCGGATCATCGGCAAGTGGACCGGCATCATCGCGTCGAAGACCGCGGTCGGTGCGCTGTTGCCGAGTGCGTTCGCCGATCAGCGCACGCTCGTCACACCCTTATCCGGACTGTCGATCGCGCTCGTGATCTCGGTTCAGAGTCTGTACAGCGACGAGGGCCTGACGTGGATCATGACCGCGGTGATCGGCGGCGCGATGGTCGCCGAGTTGCTCGTCGCGCGGACGAAGGATCCGGTGAGGGCGCGGACGGCCCCGGTGGTTCCGATCGACGAGCTCGAAGACTCGGGCCCGATCGACGAGCTCGATGACCACGACTCCGACGACCACGAAGGCCCGATCTACCGCGACGAGCCGCCCGCTCCGCCGTCTCCTGCCGGTACCAAGTGATCCCGCTCCTGCTCCTGCTCGCCGTCGGCGGCCTGATGCAGGCCGCGCGCAGCTTCACCACCGATACGTCGGTCGCCGGCACCGAGCTCGCGTTCGGGTTCTTGCTGCTGGCGGCATACTTCACCGCGAAGATCGTCAACCGCTTCGGCCTGCCGAAGCTGACCGGATACTTGATCTCCGGCGTGCTCGCGGGCGAGTTCGTTCTCGGCTTCGTCAACCACGAGATGACCGAGACGCTCAAGGTGGTGAGCGATACCGCGACCGCGATCCTCGCGCTCGAGGCCGGTTCCGAGCTCCAGCTCCGAGCGATCAAGCCCCTGATGAAGACGCTGCGCGGCATCACGGTGTTCGCGGTGATCGGCTCGATGTTCACGATCGGTGCAGCCCTGTTCGTGATGCGCCCGTTCCTCCCCGATATCTTCGGCAAGCTCGACTTCGTGCCGAGCGTCGTCGTATGTCTCGCGATCGGCACCGCGCTATCGGCACAGTCGCCGGCCGTCGTGATGGCCATGCTGTCGGAGACGCGCGCCGAAGGTCCGCTCGCGCGCACGATGCTCGCGTCGGTCGTCGTCGCCGACCTCACGGTGATCACGATCTTCTCCGTCGTGCTCGCGATCACCGGCGCGGTGATCGGCGGCAACATCGACGTCGTCGGCACCGCGCTCGAGGTCGCGTGGGAGCTCATCGGCTCGATGGCGTTCGGGCTCGTGATCGGGATCGTGATCGGGCGCTATCTCTTGTACGTGAAGGGTGGCGGCGCCGCGTTGTTCGCGCTCATGGTCTGCGTCGTCGTCGCCGAGATCGCGCCGAAGGTCCACCTCGACGTCTTGATCGTGCTCCTCACCGCCGGCATCTGGCTGCGCAACTTCTCGAAGGCCGATGCGACCGCGCTGCTTCACAAGTTCGAAGCGGCACAGTTGCCGGTGTTCCTCGTGTTCTTTGCGCTCGCCGGCAGCCACCTCAACATCTACAAGCTGGCCGCGGCGATCATTCCGGTCGTCGTCATCGCGGCGACCCGAGCGACGAGCTTCTTCGTGGGCGCGCGCGTCGCGTGCCGGATCTCGAATGCCGAGCCGGTGGTCGCGAAGTACGCGTGGTTCGGGCTCGTGCCGCAGGCCGGCCTCGCACTCGCCCTCGCGTCCGTGCTGCGGACCAACTTCAGGACCTCGTTCGGCGAAGGCGCCGCCACGATCCTGCTGGGCGTGGTCGGCTTCAACGAGTGCGTCGCGCCCGTGATCCTGCGGATCATGCTGATGCGCAGCGGCGAGGCCGGCAAGAAACAAGGCACCGACTTCGCGGCCGGCGGGCACTAGCGCCCACGATCACGCCTTCGTACGCTCGAGCTCGGCGCGGATCTTCTCCATCACCGCGAGATCCGCCGGCGACGGCTTCGGAAAATCGAGTGGCAGCGTCTCGAGCGTCTTGACGACGATCGACGCGACCGTCGCGCGCATGTACGGCTTGTTGTCGGCGGGAATCGCGTACCACGGCGCCCACGGCTTGCTCGTCGCGCGCAGCGCCGCTTGATACGCGTCCTGGTACTCGACCCACTTCGCACTCTCGGCCCAATCGCCGGCGTTGAACTTCCAGTTGTCGTCGGGATCGATGATCCGATCGAGGAACCGCTTGTGCTGCTCCTCGCGCGACACGTTCAGGAAGAACTTGAGGATCACGCAGCCGTTGCGCGCCCAGTGCTTCTCCGCCTCGTTGATCGAGTCGAACCGTTCGTCCCACAGCTCGTCGAGATCTTTCGGCACGCGCGGCAGGCGCTGCGCTTCGAGCAGCTTCGGATTGACCCGTACGACCAGCACCTCTTCGTAGTGCGAGCGGTTGAAGATGCCGATCTGGCCGCGCTCGGGCAGCTCCTTCTCGATCCGCCACAGGAAGTCGTGCTGGAGATCTTTCGGCGACGGCGGCTTGAACGCGGACACGCTGCAGCCCTGCGGATTGACGCCGCTCATCACGGCCTTGATCGTGCCGTCCTTGCCGGCCGCGTCCATCGCCTGGAACACGATCAACAGCGAGTAGCGGTCGGCGGCGTAGAACCGGCCCTGTAGCTTCGCGAGCCGCTCGACCGCCTCCGCGAGCCGGTCGTGATTCTCCTTCTTGTGCGCGTGTTTGTCCGGCGGCACGACCGGGGCCTTGTGGATCTTGAACGAGCCATCGGCAGGCACCAGGTACGGCGATTCGACAGGTTCGAACAGGATCGGTTTGGCCATCGGGGACGACCATAGCCGCGCACACTGTGACGTTTTTGCTAGAACCGAACAAAGTTTCGTGACGAACGCGTAATCCGGAAGCCCCGTTGTATAGACATTAGATGGCGACGACGACCGTGGAGCCCCTTGGCCAACCCGTTCCCCCGTACTCGGAGCACGAGCACGACAAGCTCGGCCCACTCGGCACGAAGACCTCGGTGCTCGAGAACGAGCACGAGCTGCGGCGCGCGCTGGTCGGTGAGTTTGCGGCGACCGCGGATGCGGCGCGCGAGGCGGCCGGCAAGGTCGATGCGAACCTCAACACGGCGGTTCACGACTATCGCAAGGCGCTGCGCCGGGCGCGCGCGGTGCTTTCGTTGGTCGCTGGTGCGTTACCGAAGAGCGAGCGTCGTGCGGTGCGCCGCGCGCTGCAAGAAGCGCGACGCGGGGTGTCGCCGACCCGCGATCATGCCGTCGCGCCCGAGGTCATCCACGGGCTCGCGCTCGACGAGGTTTCGCGTGACGCCGCGAACGCGATCATCGAGAACGCGAAGGCCGCGTTGCCGCCGAACCCCGAGATCAAGCAGCTGCTCGCCGAAGGCGCCGCCCGCGCCGCCGCGCAGGTCGAGGCCCTCGAGGCCGCGCTGCCCGCGAACCTCGAGTGGGACACGATCGAGAAGGGCGTACGCAACACCTACGATGCCGCTCGCCGCGCCCGCCGCTCCGCGAAGCGCAGCAAGCGCCAGTTCCACACGTGGCGTCGCCGTTCGAAGGAGCTGACGTATCAGCTCGACGTGATCGCGAGCCTCGCGGGCGGCCACGTCACAGAGCTCGCGCACGAGATCGAGGGCGTCGCCGACACCCAGAGCCCCGCGGTCGACCTCGTGATGGTGCGCGACTTCGTGCGGACGTACGGCCAGGGCATCGCGCCGGAGGCGTACGACCAGCTCGTCCATACGATCGACGGCCAGCTCGACGACCTGATGCGCGACTCGCGCAGCGCCGGGCGCGAAGCCTTCCGCAAGAAGCCGCGCAAGTTCGCGCGCCGGCTCGCGAAAGCCGTGCGCAAAGATCTGACGCCCCCAGCTGCAGACGACGTCGTTACCGACTGAATTTCTGCTAGAAGAGGGGCCCATGAAAGGAGGCCCGCGGACCGCGGGCCGGTAGAGACAATGGCCAAGGTCCTCATCATCGGTGCCGGCGGTGTCGGCGGCGTCGTCGCCCACAAGGCGGCGATGGAGAAGCAGGTGTTCTCCGACGTGCTGCTCGCGAGCCGCACGAAATCCAAGTGCGATGCGATCGCCGCGCAGATCGAACAGATGCACGGCCGCAAGATCCGCACGGCGCAAGTCGACGCCGATGACGTGCCCCAGCTCGCGCGGCTTCTGAAAGACGAGAAGCCGGCTGTCGTGATCAACGTCGCGCTGCCGTATCAGGACCTCCACATCATGGATGCGTGCCTCGAGGCCGGCGTCGACTACCTCGACA
>JBDUAS010000229.1:0-11347 GCA_040004535.1 Deltaproteobacteria bacterium | reverse complement strand
CGCGGCGACCTTGTCGAACTCGCCGTCGCGCGCCGACAGCACGATCACCGGGACCAGGTTATCTGCGGCGCGCACCGCGGCCAGCACCTCGAGGCCGTTGCGCTTCGGCAGGTTGATGTCGAGCAGGATCAGATCCAGCTCGGTCGCGAGCGCCTGCGCGATCGCGTCGTCGCCGTCGCGCGCGATCGCGGTGCGATGCCCCGCCAGCTTCAAGTTCAGCGCGAGGCCCGTCGCGATCGCGTCGTCGTCCTCGACGATCAGGATCACGACGCCACCGCGATCTGCTTGGCCTGTCCGGTCGGTTCGCGCACGCGGCGCAGTCGGATCCGGAACGTCGTGCGGCCAGGCTCGGACTCGAAGTCGAGCTTGCCGCGGTTGCCGCGCACGATCGTGCGAACGAACGCGAGCCCGAGGCCGACGCCCGGAATCCCGGTGTCGTTGATCGCGCGGCCGCGGATGAACTGCTCGTAGATCGAGGGCTGGTCGTCACGCTCGATCCCGAAGCCATTGTCGCGCACGAGGATCTCGACGCGGCGCCCCATGGCGTGCGCCTCGATCCCGATCTGCTTGTCGGGCCCGCTGTACTTCCATGCGTTGTGCAACAGATTTCCGACCGCGCGAATGAGCGTGTCGCGATCGCCAACCGCCTTGAGGTCGCGCTCGACGTCGATGGCGATCGGCGTGGGGTTCGAGAGCGTCGCGGCATCGAACATCCCGACCGCTTCGTCGACGAGATCGCGGACATCGACGATGCCTTGGGGCCAGACGTGGCGTGGCCGGGTCTCGAGCCGCGACAGCTCGAGGACCTTATCGGTCAGCGTCTCGAGCCGCTTGGTCTCGCGCGCGAGCAACGTGAGCACCTCCGCGCGATCGCTCGCCGACAACCGGTCGTCGCGCAGCGACTCGAGCAGCAACGTGATCGAAGTGATCGGGGTGCGCAGCTCGTGCGAGACCGCGGAGGTGAAGTCGTTCTGGACGCGCGCGAGCCCGGCGCCTCTCGTCACGAAGATCTGGACGAGGATATAGCCGGTGATGCCCGACGTGCAGAACGTCAGCACGAGCAAGCCGGAGATCAGCGTCGTGATACCGCTACCGAGGACGAGCAGGATCACGCCGACGCCCGTCATCAAGATCGTCGGTACGAGGATCGCGAGCATCAGCACGAGCTGAGCTCGTCGCAGCTGGATGTTCGCGGGTGGGAACCGCACTACGCCACGTCGGGCACCGCGGTCGGTGCGGTTGCGCCTTCAGCGGCTGCGGCGTCCGGAACGTTGTCCCGCACGTGCCCGGGAAGGCCGTGGATGTCCCACACGAGCCCGACGTACGACAGCGCCTTGATGCCGTAGTACGTGACGTCGTACTCCCACCAGAAGAAGCCGTTGCGCGCGCTCACTTGATAGTGGTGGTGGTTGTTGTGCCAGCCCTCGCCGAGCGTGATCACGGCGAGCACCGGGTTGTTGCGCGAGTCGTCACCGGTCTTGTAGCGGCGGCCGCCCCAGATGTGCGAGAGCGAGTTGATCGTGAACGTACCGTGCCAGCACAGCACCTGCGCGACGGCGAAGCCCCACACGAGTGCGAAGAACCCACCGGCGAGAAACGTGATCACGGCGAGCGCGACGACCGGCACCATCCAGTACTTGTCGAGCCAGCGCAGCTCCGGGTACTTCGAGAAGTCTTTGATCCGGCTGTAGTCGGTGGTCTCGAGGTCGCGCGCGAGGATCCAACCCATGTGCGACCACCAGAAGCCGGATTGGATCACCGAGTGGAGGTCACCGGGCTGATCTGAAAGCTTGTGGTGCAATCGATGATGCGCGGCCCACCACAGCGGGCCCTTCTGCGCGGTCATCGTCGCGCCGAGCGCGAGCACGAACTGGAACCAGCGCGAGGTCTTGTAGCTGCGGTGTGAAAAATAACGATGATACCCGCCGGTCACGAACCACATCCGCGGCAGGTACAGCGCGAGACACAGCGCGAGGCCCGTCCATGACCAGCCGAGGATCGCGAGCCCGACGATCGCCAGCACGTGCACGCCCCAGAACGGGATCGAGAGCACGTTGAAGTAGATGTGACGCCAGCTCTTGGCGCTGGCTTCGGCGACCGCGTTCACGCCTTTGCTTACCATGCTTAATCGCGCATCGGTACGCTGCCGATGTAGTCGATCTTTCCGAGCGGAACGCCGTTGTGACGCAGGATCGCGTAGGTGTTCGTCACGTGGAAATAGAAGTTCGGCAACGCGAACTGGATCACGTATTCGTCGGCCGTCATCCACTTATTACTCATCCATGGCAGCGAGATCTTGCGCTCGTCCGCACCGACAAAGTCCTCCGGCTTGAAGCCATCGACATACGTGAGGACCGCCGCGATCCGGGCGTGGAGTTGCTCGAACGTGGTCTCGGTGTCGGCGTGCGGCGGCCAGTCCTTCGCGCACAGCCGGCCCGGAACGAACTTCGCGTTGTCGCACGCGGTCTGGACTTGCTTGACGAGCGTGAACTGATCCGGCGCGAGCCGAGCGTGGATGAGGTTGTCGACCGGGAACTTGCGGGTCTCGGCGTATTGCTCGGCGACCTTCAACCACCGATCGACGGTGCGCAGGGTCTTCGCGAGCTGGGGAGCGGTGAGCTCGAACAGGTTCATGGGGTTTGGATGATACGCTCGTTCCAATGACCGACGAGGAACTGCGGACGCGGGTCGACACGCTCGGTGCGCGCTGGTCGATCCAGGGGCCGGATCTGGTGTGCGCGCTCGCGGGGCAGAAGGGGATGACCAGGTGCGGCGAGGCGATCGCGTATGCGACGGCGCTGTCCGACGAGATGGATCATCACCCGCACATCGTCATGGATTATCCTGGGACGACGTTGGCGATTCATACCCATGACAAGAAGGCGATCACGCAGCTCGACCTCGACTGGGCGGCGCGGCTCGAGCGCTGGTTGAGCGAGCACGGCTGGTGAAGTCGCGCTCGGCGTGCTCGCTGACGCGATCTTCTACAACGGGCTGTAGCGAAACACGGTGAGCTCGTCGAGCTGACGGCCATCGACGAACCCGGCGGCCATCGCGGGCAGCGAGGCAGCATCGACGACGGTCGCGAGCGCGAGCAACTCGGGATCGAGCGCGCGTGGATCGCCGAGCGCGTTGACGTGCGTGCCGCGGCGGAGTTGCGCCGCGGTGATCGGCGTGGCGCCGAGGCTGCACACGATGTCGGCAGCGAACGCTTCGGCGACCGAGACGGCGCGACCGTTCGCTCGCGCGGCGAGTGCGGCGCCGGTGCAGCGGACGTCGGCCGGCGAGAACCACGTGCGATGGGCTTCGAGCGAGAGCAGCGCGGCGTCGATCTGCGCCTCGTCGTCGACGATCAGCGACAGGCTGCGCGGTGTGCCGACCGCGAGGAACCGCGATGCGACGGCACCGGACGCGGCGGCGATCCGCGCCGGCGATTCGCTACCGAGCTGGAGTGCAATCGCGGGTGCGCCGTTCGTCGCGATCGCGACGTACGCGCGTTCGACGGCGAACACCCAGTCCGTCAAAACTCGGCCTGGCGAGGCGCGCGCGGGAACGGAATCACGTCGCGGATGTTCTCGATGCCGGTCGCGTAGATGATCGCGCGCTCGAACCCGAGACCGAACCCGGCGTGTGGCACGGTGCCGTAGCGCCGGAGGTCGCGATACCAGCCGTAGTCGTGCGGATTCAGCTTCATCTCGGTGATCCGCGCGTCGAGCACGTCGAGCCGCTCCTCACGCTGGCTGCCGCCGATGATCTCGCCGATACCGGGTGCGAGCACGTCCATCGCGGCGACCGTCTTGCCGTCAGGATTCTGGCGCATGTAGAACGCCTTGATGTCCTTCGGGTAGTTGATCACCGCGAGCGGGCCTTTGACGACGACATCGGTCAGGTACTTCTCGTGCTCGCTCTGCAGATCGATGCCCCACTTCACGGGGAACTCGAACTTCTGCTTCGCCTTGAGAAGCTCCTCGATCGCATCGCCGTAGTCCATCCGCGCGAACTTCGACTCGACCATCGCGGAGAGCCGCGTGATGCAGTCCTTGTCGACGAACTTCGCGAAGAACTCCATGTCGTCTTTACGCTCGACGAGCAGCGTCTTGAAGATCGACTTGAGGAAGTCCTCGGCGAGCTGCGCGTCGTCGGCGAGGTCCGCGAACGCGATCTCCGGCTCGATCATCCAGAACTCGGCGAGGTGGCGGCGCGTGTTCGAGTTCTCGGCGCGGAACGTCGGACCGAACGTGTACACGCGCGACAGCGCCATGCAGTACGTCTCGACGTTGAGCTGGCCCGAGACGGTCAGCCGCGCTTCCCTGCCGAAGAAGTCCTTGTCGTAATCGATCTTGCCGTCCGCGGTGCGCGGCAGGTTCGCGAAGTCCAAGGTGGAGACCTTGAACATCTGGCCGGCGCCCTCGGCATCCGACGCCGTGATGATCGGCGTGTGGATCCAGAAGAAGCCCTGGTCGTGAAAGAACCGATGGACCGCCATCGCGAGCGTGTGGCGGACGCGGGTGACCGCACCGATCACGTTCGTGCGCGGGCGGAGGTGCGCGACCTCGCGCAAGTACTCCATCGTGTGGCGCTTCGGCTGCATCGGATAGTGATCGGGGTCGTCGACCCAGCCGACCACCTCGATCGCATCGGCGCGCAGCTCGACCGCCTGGCCTTTGCCCTGCGACGCGACGAGCTCGCCGGTCGCGCGCACGGCGCAGCCCGACGTGATCCGCAAGATGTCGCTCTGATAGTTCGCGAGCTCTTGCGGCGCGACGACCTGGAGCGCTTCGAACGCGCTGCCGTCGTGGATCGCCACGAACGACAGGCCGGCCTTGGAATCGCGGCGGGTCCGGACCCAGCCTTCGATCGTGACCTTCGAGCCGACGGCGACCTGACCGCCGAGTACTTGCGCGATCCGCGTGCCGGTCATGTTAGCGCTCGGCGTCCTTGCTGCCGACGATCGTCATGTTCATGCCGATCTGAACCGACACGGCCTTGCCGTCGATGCTGACGACCGTCTTCGCGTTCATGTACCAGCCGAAGCTGCCGGTCGAGAACTGTTTGACCTCGGCGAGCATCTCCTGCCCGTTGATCGAGACCTTGAGCGGCTCGGCCTTCTCGAGGAAGTGCGTGAGCGTGACGGGGCAGGAAGTCTTCGAAGGCATGGCGGGCGTTTTAGCACTCCTGAAACGCCAAATGGGCGAATGCAGCGATGACGAGCGCGTGATCGATGCGGCCGTCGCGGATCGCCGCGTGGCAGTCGGCGAGCGATGCCGTCTCGACCGCGATGACCTCCGAACCCTCGGGCCGCGGCGCCGCCGTCTGCACCGCGTCGCGTGCGAGGAACGTGTAGAGGTGGTTCGTCATGATCGCCGGGTTCGGCGAGACCCGGCCGAGCGGCTGCCAGTGCGAGGATGCATAGCCGGTCTCCTCGGCGAGCTCGCGCGCGGCGGCCTCTGCGGGCGTCTCGCCGGGGTCGACCATGCCGCCGGGAATCTCCAGGCAGACCTCGCTCGAGCCGACGCGGAACTGGCGGATCAACACGACCTGCTGCTGGGGCGTGATCGCGATGACGTTGATCCAGTCGACCGCCTCGATCAGCGAGAACCGCTTCGTCGCGCCGGTCCGCGGATGGATGCCGTCGACGAACGCGGTCGTGAACACGCGGTAATTGGCGGCGGGGATCCGCGCGCCGACCTTCCAAGCGAGGTCATCCGTCCTAGCGTCGGGCCGATCGTCGGGCATGCGGCAGTGTAGGATCTGTGCGTGCTCACCGCGACCTCCGTGATCCGGATCGGCAACGCCGGCGTGCACTCGACGATCGTGTTCGAACGCGCGGTGCGCGCCACGATCGTGCGGCGCGACAAGCTCGCGTTCGACACGCGTTACTCGCCGCCGGCTGCCGGCAAACCCGAAAAAGTCGGTCACGTCTATCTGATCGTCAACGGCCGCTATGCACCGGCGGCCGGCGAGCCGGTCACCGGGCCGGTCGCATTCGTGCTCGCCGACGACGAGATCGAGCGCGTCGGTGCGAAGTCGCGGACGTTCCGCACCGACGGCAGCACGATCGATGTCGTCCACCTCCGCTTCGATCAGCGCGAGCTCGCCGCACCGGTCGGGCTCGCCTCGGGGCCGTTGCGGCTCACGCCGGCGTGCTGGGACATCGCGCGCCGTGTCGTCGAAGCGCCGTGCGCGATCGGTGAATTGCTCGACGTCCTCGCCCGAGATGGCGTCACCCACGGCACCGCGAAGATCCACGACGAGCCCGAGCGCTATCGCCGGTTCTGGGACGCGCTGCGTCCGCTCTACGAGACGTACGGCGGCACGGTCTCGCTCAAGCAGCTCGCCGCGGCGCTCGACATGTCGATGCGTCAGGTCGGCCGCGACGCGAAGGAGCTCGCGACGACGTTCGGGTTCGGCAGCGGCTATCGCGACGCACTGTTGATCCTGCGCCTGCGGATGGCCGTGTTGCTGCTGTCGGGCGCCGACTCGTCGGTCTCAGAGGTCGCGACCGCCGTCGGTTACGGCAGCCCCATCGCGATGGCGCGCGCGTTTCGCGACGCGCAGTTGCCGGCACCGAGCGCGGTCCAGGCGGCCGTGCGTTCCGAATAGATCATGACACCCGGCGGTTCGCTGTGGACCGGGTGCAAACGGCAAGGTACTTGCGAACAGTGAAGTCGTTGTTCGCGGTGTGTGCCCTCGCTGCGGCGGTCGCGCCGGTAGCAGCCGGTGGTTTCGGGATTCCCGAGATCGGCGTGCGGCGCACCGCGATGGGCGCGGTGATCGGGCGGCCCGATGATCCGTCGGCGCTCTATCACAACCCCGCGGGCCTCGTGCTCCAGGACGACTGGACGATCTACGTGTCGGCGGGTCTGTCGCTGTTGTCGACCCAGTTCGAGCTCGCACCTTGGGATCAGAGTGATCGGTTTCTCGGCGCGACAGCGCAACCGGACGGCTACTACGCGCCGGTGTCGCCGAGCCGCGCGTTCGGCGTCATCCCGATGATCGCGGTCACCGGCAAGCTGATGCCGAAGCTGCACGTCGGCGCGGCGATGTTCGTCGGTAACGCGACCGGCGCGGCGTTCGATGCCGGCGCGGTCACGCGCTACCACTTGATCAACGGCTACGTGGTCGCGCCGCAGGCGGTGCTCGGTGCCGCGTATCAACTGACGCCCACGCTCGCGCTCGGTGCGACCGTGGGTGTGATCAACCTGCGCGTCCATGGCCAGCGCGACGTGTTCCCGATCGTCGACGGCGCGGATCTCTCGAAGCTGACCGGCACCAAACCAGAGCTCACGCTCGATGGCTCGGGCTGGGCGCCGAGCTGGACGATCGGCGCGTACGGTCAACCACATCCGCGGATCACGTGGGGTGCGGCGATCGTCGGCCGCATCGACGCGACGCTCGAAGGTCCGATCACCGTCGCGTACTCCGCCGATTCATCGACGCCGGGCGACATGCTCGTCGGCCAGCAGAAGACGACGCAGATGTTGCCGTGGACATTCCAGGCCGGCGTCAACGTCGACGTCACGCCGAACCTCGAGATCGGGACCGAGCTGCGCTACTGGCTGTACCGCCAGTACAAGAACCAGCACACCGACATCGTGGGGATCTTCTTGCTGCGCGAGCTCGACACCGCGAAGGACTATCACGACTCGCAGGAGTGGACGGGTGGGCTTCGCGTTCACGACCTCGAGGCCGCGCCGAAGCTCGACCTGATGCTCGGCGGCCAATACGACCACTCGCCGGCGCCGCCGCGCTCGATCACGCTCGACTCGCCGTCGTTCAGCCACTTCGGGGTGCACTCCGGCGCGCGTTACACCGTCGGGCGCTACCGGTTCGGCTTCTCGTACATCCACTACTGGTACGAGGTCCCGACGATCACCGATTCGATCACGATGCCGCCGTCGAACATTCGCGGCTCCGGCACGAACAACATCTTCACGCTGTCGGTGGAGGCCCAACTATGATCCCCGAGCACGGTCGCGCGACCGAAGACATCTTGCACGAGCTCGCCGAGCGCGGCGCCCACGACACCGACTGGCGCGGTGGCCGCGTGTTCTCGCTCGTCTATCATATCCCGGGGCACGCGGGCGAGCAGCACGAGGAGCTGATCCATCGCGCGCACGCGCTGTACGCGTCGGCCAACCTCTTGAACCCGATGGCGTTCAAGAGCCTCAAGCAGATGGAGACCGACATCGTGCGCTCGACCGGAGCGCTGTTTCACTGCAGCGGTGCGGTCGGCACCGTGACGTCGGGTGGTACCGAATCGATCCTGTGCGCGGTCGCGGCGTATCGCGATCGCGCGCGGCGCGCGAAGCCGTGGGTGCGCTCGCCCGAGCTCGTCGTGCCGAGGACGATCCATCCGGCGTTCGACAAGGCCGCGCACTATTTCGGCGTGAAGCTGGTCAAGGTCGACGTCGATGCCGAGCAGCGCGTCGATGTCCGCAAGGTTGCGAAGGCGATCGGCTGGCGTACGATCGGCCTCGTCGCGTCCGCGCCGCAGTATCCCCACGGCGTGATCGATCCGATCGCGGACCTCGGCGAGCTCGCGCAGGCCAAGAAGTTGCCGCTCCATGTCGACGCCTGCGTCGGCGGGTTCGTGCTGCCGTGGCTCGAGCGACTCGGTCGCACGATCCCGAAGTGGGACTTCCGCGTGCCGGGCGTGACGTCGATCAGCGCGGACCTCCACAAGTACGCCTACGCGGGCAAGGGCGCGTCGACGCTGCTGTGGCGCTCGCTCGACGACATGCGCCATCAGATCTTCGTCGCGACGGATTTTCCCGGCGGCATCTACGCGTCGCCGACGCTGCTCGGCACCCGCCCCGGTGGCCCGATCGCGGCGGCGTGGGCCGCGCTGCAGAGCCTCGGTGCTGACGGTTACCTGGAGCTCGCGCGTCGCGCGGTCGACGCTGCCGATGCCTTGCGCGCCGGGTTGCGCGCGATTCCCGGGCTCGCGTTGCTCGGCCGGCCCGACGCGACGATCGTGAGCTACGCCGCGGTCGGCGTCGACATCTACGCGCTGGCGGATCGGCTCGAAGCGCGCGGCTGGAGCGTCGATCGCCAGCATCGGCCGTCGTCGATCCACCTGACGGTGACCGCGAACCACGCGCCGATCGTAGAGCGCTATCTCGCCGACGTCCGCGAGTGTCTCGCCGAGGTTCGCGCGAACCCCGCACTCGCGAAGTCAGGCTCGGCGCCGATGTACGGGATGGCCGCGAAGCTGCCCGTGCGCGGGCTCGTCGCGCGTCAGGTTCGCAAGGTGATCGCGGAGATGTATCGATGAAGCGAATCGCGTTTGCACGGATCTGCCAGGAGTCGAACGCGCTGTCGCCGGTGCCGACGACGCTGCACGACTTCGAATCGGCGCACTACCTCACGGGCGATGACCTCCTGCGCGCCACGACCACTGGGCCCGAGCTGCCGGGCTACTTCAAGCGCGCCGAGCTGTCGGGGTTCGTTCGCGCGTGCGCCGCGCGCAAGCACGACGTCACCCCGGTACCGATCCTGTCGGCGTGGGCGAGCTCGGGCGGACCCTTGTCGCGCGTCTGCTACGACGAGCTCGAGGATCGCCTCGTCACGATGCTGCGCGCGGCTGGCCCGCTCGACGGCATGTACTTCGCGCTCCACGGCGCGATGGGCGTCGAAGGCGTGCTCGATCCGGAATCCCGCTTGCTCCGCGCCGCGCGCACCGTACTCGGTGGTGCGCCGCTCGTGATCTCGCACGATCTCCACGGCAACCTCACGAAGGAGCGCGTCGAGCTCACCGACGCGATCGTCGCGTACCAGACCAACCCGCACCGCGATCACGCGCGGGTCGGCGCCAAGGCCGGCCGGATCGCGATCGGCACCGTGCTCGGCGAGGTCAAGCCCGTGATGGCATGGCGCTCGCTGCCGATGCTGCTCGGCGGCGGCAAGACGATCGACTTTCTCGCGCCGATGCGCGCCGTGTTCCGCCGGATGACCGCCGCCGAACGCCGGCACGAGATCCTGTCGGCCGCGACGTTCATGGTCCATCCGTGGAACGACCACCCTGCGCTCGGCTGGTCGACGCTCGCGGTCGCCGACCGTGATCTCGATGCCGCCGACCGGCTCGCCGACGAGCTTGCCGAGATGTGCTGGGCCCGCCGCCACGAATTGCCGCCCGAGTTTCCCGACGCGAAGACCGCGATCGCGTCCGCGCGCCGCGCCCGCGTGCGCCGCCGGCTCGGCTGCGTCGTGATGGCCGACGCGAGTGACGTCGTCACCGCCGGCGCGCCCGGCGATTCGACCCACCTGTTGCGCGCACTGCTCGAGGACGGCGCCGGCATGCTCGCGTATGCCGCGGTTCGCGATCCGGAGGCGATCGCGAACCTGTGGCCGCGCGCGATCGGCGACATCGTCGCGACCACGATCGGCGGCACGCTCGATCCGAAGCGGTCGTCGCCGCTGCCGGTGCGCGGCACGATCGCGGGCAAGGTCGACCGCCGCGGCTTCGGGAAGACGATCGTCCTCGCCGTCGATCACGTGCGCGTCGTCATCACCGAAGGCCCCGCGATGGTGATGCGACCGTCGTTCTATACCGAGGTCGGGCTCGATCCGTGGCGCGCCGATATCGTGATGGTGAAGAACTTCTTCCCGTTCCTGATGTTCTTCTTGCCTTACAACCGCAAGACCCTGTTCGTGCGCACGAGCGGCACGACCGACTTCGACGCCGCGTTCGGGCTCACGCTCGACGGTCCGATCCATCCGCGCGACCGCGTCGACACGTGGCGCGACCGGGATGCGCTGCGCCGCGGGCTCGTCGGCGATCGTCTAGCAGCCGCGCGCTAGCTCTAGCGATCGTCGTGCAGCCGGTGGGTGTGGTTCCAGAGGCCCTTCCGGACGAGCTCGTACGCGACCTCGCGGTCGCCGCCGGTCTCTGCATGGGCGAGGTGCTCGATGGACTCACCGCCGATGTACCGCATCGCCATGTCGGTGTAGCCGCCGCGGGCGCGGCAGACCTCGCTCCGCACCGCCGCGGCGTGGTGGACGCGCTCGACCGCATCGCTGTGGCGGTCATGAGGGATCACGATCGTGCGCTCGCCGGTCAGTGACGCGAACACGTCGTGGTCATCCTCGCGCGAGGTCAGGCGAAGCGGTGCAGGCTCGCCGCCGACGTACTCGCCGTAGTCGGTCAGGATGTGATCCGGGCAGGCGTATTCGGCGGGCCCCGAGGGCGGGGGCAGCGAGGCTGCGCAGCTGCACAGGACGAGGAGAACGTAGCGCATGCTCGCCATCGAGCGAGAATCGGACCAGCGCAACCCGTTGGATCTCGTGCGCCGGATAGTGCGCCGGGATAAACCGGCAGAGAGGAGAGAATGAAAGAGTCTCACGT
>JBDUAS010000498.1:0-3369 GCA_040004535.1 Deltaproteobacteria bacterium | reverse complement strand
AAGCGCCACTACACGCACTCGTGGATCCACGAGACGCTCGTCGATCTGCTCGCGATCCAGAAAGAGATCCACGCCGGCCTGTTCGCGGTGATGGACGGCACGACGGCGGGTGACGGGCCGGGCCCGCGCACGATGCGGCCGGTGATCAAGGACGTGATGCTCGCGTCCGAGGATCAGGTCGCGATCGACGCGGTCGCCGCGAGCATGATGGGCTTCGATCCGATGACGCTGAAGTACATCTCGATGGCCGACGAGCAGGGGCTCGGCAATGGCCGGCGCGAGAACATCGAGGTCGTCGGCGACACCGCGCTCGCCGATCAGAAGTGGGGCTTCTCCGTCGGAGATAACGGCGCTTCGCTGATCGGCGACGTGATGTGGTTCGGCCCGCTCAAGCGGTTCCAGAAGCTGTTCTTCCGCACGCCGCTCGTCAATCTCTTCGTGATGGGCTCGGAGGCCTATCACGACTACTACCGCTGGCCGCTGCGCGACAAGCGCGTGTTCGAGTCGTGGAAGGCGCAGACCGAGTGGGGCCAGTTGTTCGAGCGCTATCGGAGCGTCGGTTCGCTCGCCGAGCCCGCGTCCCGGGCCGGGTAGCCGAGCCGCGCGAGTAGCGCGAGCACGAGGCCGAGCAGGACTTGCTGGC
Source organism: Deltaproteobacteria bacterium (assembly GCA_040004535.1). GTDB lineage: Bacteria > Myxococcota_A > Polyangia > Haliangiales > Haliangiaceae > JABFXX01. The sequence goes on along the minus strand of JBDUAS010000498.1, from coordinate 2,726 downwards.
CGGCGCCGTACATGTGGCGCGAGAGCTCGCGCGCGTCGCCGTAGTAGGCGAAGAAGCCGCCGACGATCGCACTCGCGATGCACACGATCGCGACGAGTGCGAGAGGACGCGCGCGGGCTCGCCACAGCGTCCACGGCGCGGCGACGACGACGAGCAGCGCGAACAGCCAGTGCCCGGTGACCGAGCGCAAGAGGCCGAGCGCGCCGCGCGGCTTCTTCCAGTGCGCGGGCATGTACATCGTCAAGGTCGCGGGCGCGAGGAGCTCGCCACCGGCCCTCGCGTACTCGCCGATCCGGCTCGGCAGGTGCCGTCCGATCCACGCGAGGTAAGCGCTGCTGCCGTGGGCATCGATCCAGGTGCGCGCGGGCGCGAACGTCGGCTCGCAGCACCAGCGCGGATCTTCACCGCCGCTGAGCCGCGTCGCCGGTGAGTGCTGGAGCGTCGCGATCTGGTCGGTCTGCGGCATGCCGCGGTCTGCGAACAAGGTCCGAGCCGCGTCGTCGTCGCCGATCCGCGCGACGATCGCGCTGGTGAGCGCGTACGTGCGCCGTGCGGTCATCTCGGCGGGCCAGTCGGCGTATTCGTCGATCCCGGTCGGCAGCGGCGGACGTTGCCCCGTGGTCCACAGCGCGACCACGGCCGCGATCGCGGGGAGGACCATGAGTGGGATCGCCCAGCGCTGCAGCCGCCAGATCGAGACGGCGACGGCGAGGGCAACCAGCGCGGTGATCGCGTTCGTATCGCGCGTGAAGATCCAAGCGACGGCGACAAGCGCGGTCGTCCAGCACAGTGCGGTGCGTGCGCGCCCGAACGCCGGATTCGCGATCGCGATCACACCCGCGAGGACGAGCGCGAGCAACGAATCGTCGATCGACTCCGACAGCGCGACGGTCATGAAGCCAACCCGGAACGGCGCGAGCACGAACGCGGCGACGAGGACGCCGGCGAGGACGCGGACCCAGCGCCCGCGCAAATACGCGATCAGCGTCGCGCCCAGCACGCTCCATGCGACGAGTGCGAGCCCCATCTGGAAGTCACCGATCCGGCCGAGCTCGGCGCCGAGCGCGCGGTAGATGACCGGGGTCACCACCGGCTTCGGGAAGATGAAGTGCGCGATCCGGAACGGCTGCCGTGCGATCTGCAGATAGACGAGGCTGTCCGAGAACGGGCGAACCGTTTCGGTCGTCTCGTGGATCACCGCGATCCAGGTCGCGACCATGGCGACGGCGCCGGCGGCGATCGCCTGCATACGCGCTGATATCCGCGGCAGTGCCACTCAGGTCCTATTCGTCGATGACCGCGCGTAGGCGCTCGACAGCTTGCGCGTGGAGCCTGCTCGCCCACGACTTCGAGATGCCGAGCTCGGCGCCGGCCTCGAGGAGGTTCTTGCCCTCCCAGTAGTGCTTCTTCATCAGCGCCTGCTCTCTCTCGGGCAAGCGCTCGATCGCGGCGCGAAGCTTGGCCCCGGCGCGCTGCGCGTCGATCGCGGCGTCGGCCGGCTGCGCCTTGTCATCGACGCGGTCGAACCCGGCGTCGGTCAGTGCCTCGAGCGACGTCACGTACATCGTGCGGATCGCGGCCAGCTCGCTCTTCACCTGCGCCAACGCGTCGGGGCCGGTCGCAGGTCGTGCGCCTTGCTGCGCGGCACCGGCATCGCGTTCCGCGCGGTGCTCCAAGTAATCGCTCGCGGCGCGCAGCGCGACCAGCTTTGCCCACACGCGACGCGGGAGCTGCGACGACTTGCGCAACCCGTCGACGATCGAGCCCTGTACGCGGTACCACGCAAACGTCGAGAACGCCGCGCCGCGGCCCGGATCGAAGCGTTGCGCGGCCTCGGCGAGGCCGGCGTTTGCGAGCGCGATCAGCTCGTCCAGCTCGACGTGCTCCTTGACCCTGGGGAAGATCATGTAGGCGGCCTTCTTGGCGACGTCGAGGTTCGTCTCGACGAGGCGCGCCCGGTCCACCGATTCCACGGCGCGACGCTATCACGTGTTAGCTTCGACGCGTGGGTGTGTTCACGGCCCTGGGGGCAACCGAGCTCGGCAACCTGGCGGCGGTTTTCGATCTCGGGACCGTCCAGCGCTACGAGCCGATCGCGGCCGGCACGATCAACACGAACTTCGAGCTCGCGACCGAGCGCGGCCGCTACTTCGTGCGGCTCAACGAGGGCAAGGCCGAAGCCGACGTCGCGTGGGAAGCGCGGCTCGTCACCGCACTCGCGGCTGCCGGCGTCGTCACGCCACCGCCGCTCGTCGCGAAAGACGGCCGGCCGTACGCCGAGTGCATGCGCAAATGGGCGAGCGTGTTTCCGTGGCGCGATGGTCACCACGTCGTCGCCGACCACGTGACGCCGGCGATCGCGGAGACGTTCGGCGCCGCGCTCGGCGATCTGCATCGCGCCGGGCTCGAGGTGCCGAGCGGCTGGCGGCGCGGCAGCATCTACGATCACGATCATCTCGCGTCGCGGTTCGATCGCTGCGCGCGGGTCGACGACCGTGCGATCAACTACGCGCTCGCGATCCTGCGCGAAGAGCTCGCGATCGCGAAGGTGGGGTTCGCGCTGCGCCGCGCCGCGACCCACGGGATCATCCACGGCGATCTGTTCCGCGATAACGTGCTGTGGGAGGGCGAGCGGATCTCCGCGATCCTGGACTTCGAACAAGCCTCCGGTGGCAGCCTCGTCTACGACCTCGCGGTCTGCATCAACGACTGGTGCTGGACGATCT
>JBDUAS010000052.1:0-35048 GCA_040004535.1 Deltaproteobacteria bacterium | reverse complement strand
CGCCGTGATCTACGGCGTGTTCAGCGAGCTCGCGTTCGGCAAGTTCACGATCTTCATCAACAACCGCAAAGTGCTTCGCGGTCTGATGGAGATGCTCCACATCGAGCAGCAGACCGAGGTCTTGCACGAGGTCGATCGCCTGCGCAAGGCCGGCCGCGAGAAGGTCGAAGGCCTCGTCGCGGCGATCTGCGGCGAGGACAAGGCGAAGCGCCTGCTCGACGTGCTCGTCCAGGACTGGAAGGCCGCGGGCGCGTCGCTCGCCGACGCCGACAACGCGATCTTGCGCGAAGGCCTCGACGAGCTCCGCCGGGTCTACGACAGCACGCTCGCGCTCGGTGTGCCGGAAGACTTCATCAAGGTCGACCTCTCGATCGTGCGCGGGCTCGACTACTACACCGGCACGGTCTACGAGACGTTCCTCGACGCGCACCCCGACTATGGCTCGATCTGCTCCGGTGGTCGCTACGAGAACCTCGCGGGGCTCTACACCAAGTCGAAGCTGCCTGGCGTCGGCATCTCGATCGGCGCGACCCGTCTGTTCGCGCAGATGCTCGAGGCCGAGAAGGCCAAGCCGGTGAAGCGGTCGATCGCGCAGGCGATCATCCTCAACTTCGATGCTGCGCTCGCGACCGAGTACGCGAAGCTCGCGTCCGAGCTGCGCGCGGCGGGCCTTAACATCGAGGTCTACGGCGAGGACGATAACAAGGGCAAGCAGTTCAAGTATGCCGACCGCACCGGCATCCCGTTCGCGCTCGTGATCGGGTCACAGGAGCACGCCGAGGGCGTCGTCACGCTCCAGGATCTCCGCGTCCACGAGAACAACAAGACCAAGATCGCACGCGCGGAGATCGTGGCGCGCTTGAAGACGATCGCGAACGAGCTCCGTTAGCGCGGCTACTTCGACTTGCCGTCGTACTGCTGGATGTCGAGCGCGAACACGTCGACGCCGTCGAGGCAGCGCGCGTTGATCGCGACCATTGCCGTGCCATCGGGCTTCTTGCCGCGCGCGAACGACTTGATCCCGCACGTCTTGCAGAAGTTGTGAATGATCGCGTGCTTGTTGAACGTGTAATCGGTCAGCGAGTCCTCGCCGGACTCGAGCTCGAACTTGTCGACCGGCACGAACGCGAGCAGCGTGCCGCTCTTGCCGCACATCGAGCAGTTGCACGCGATCACTTTGCCGAGCTCGAGCTCGACGGAATACCGCACCGCGCCGCAGTGGCACGAACCGTTGTAGTGGGCCATGCCGGGTTTATCCCACGGAGTGCGGGGTCTCGGCGCGTACCACCGCGGTCGCGAGCCGCGTACGCAGCATCTCGAACGCGGCGGTGACCTCATCGGCGGTCGCGGCCTCGAGCGTGAGCAGCACGCGGAAGTCCTTCTCCGAAAATCGCGGATAGCTGCCGAGCTTCACGCTCGGATGCGCGGCGACGACCGCGTCGAGTTGCGGCGCGAGGTCGCCTTCTTCGCCGTCGATGTAGAGCCGCGCGGCCCACACCGGGGTCGCGCGAAACCGGTCGCGAATGTCGATGAACTTGCGGCGGAACAGCGCCGGCACGCCGGGCAAGATAAAGACGTTCTTGAAGCTCACGACCGGCCAGACCTGGTCCTTGCCGTAGACCAGCTCGCTGCCTGCGGGGATATCGGCCAACCTCAAGTTCGCGTCGGCGAGCTTGTCCTGCCAGTACGTGCGGATCTTCGCCTCGAGCTCCGGATGGCGTGCCACGCCGACGCCGAAGCCGTGCGCGATCGCCGCGATCGTGATGTCGTCATGGGTCGGACCGACGCCGCCCGACGTGAACACGTGATCGAACCGCGCCGCCGAATCGGTCACTGCCGCGGCAATATCCTCGAGGACGTCGGGGATCACCGTGATCCTGCGGAGGTCGACGCCAAGGCTGCGGAGCTCCCCGATCAGGAACGCCGCGTTTTCCTCGACGAATTTCCCGCTCAGGATCTCGTCTCCGATGATGACGATACCCGCGGTCGGCATGTCGCGAGCATAGCCCGCCATGGTAAGACCCGGCCCGATGGATCCGCAGGATCTCGTCTTACGCGGCGGCCGGATTCTAGATCCTTCCGCACAGCGTCCCGTGGATCTGGCCGCCGACGTGCGGATCCAGAACGGACGGATCGTCGAGATCGGTCGCGGCCTGGTCGCGCCGCGGATCATCGACGTCCGCGACCTCTGGATCGTGCCGGGGTTGATCGACCTCCACGTCCACCTGCGCGAGCCCGGGCAGGAATACAAAGAGGACATCGAGACCGGGACCCGCGCGGCGGCGGCGGGTGGGTTCACCACGATCTGCTGCATGCCGAACACCAAGCCGGTCAACGACCAGCGCGCGGTGACCGAGCTGATCGTGCGGCGCGCGAAAGAGGTCGGCTATGTTCGCGTCAAGCCGATCGGCGCGATCACGCACGGCCTCGAGGGCAAGGCGCTCGCCGACATCGCCGAGATGAAGGACGCCGGCATCGTCGCGATCTCCGACGATGGCCGCCCGGTGATGAACGCCGGCTTGCTGCGTCGGGCCTTCGAGTACGCGAAGACGTTCGACCTGCCGCTCGTCCAGCACGCCGAGGATCTCGATCTCGCCGAGGGCGGCGCGATGAACGAAGGCGCCGTGGCCACCCGGATCGGCATCAAGGGCCAGCCGGCGTGCGCCGAGAGCGCGATGGTCGCGCGCGACCTCGAGATCGTCGAGTGGACCGGCGCGCGCTACCACGTCGCGCACGTCTCGACCGCTCGCACCGTCGCGCTGGTCCGCGACGCCAAGCGGCGCGGCCTGCCGGTGACCTGCGAGGTCACGCCGCACCACCTCGCGCTCACCGACGAGGCGTGCAGCCACTACGACACCCGCACGAAGGTGATGCCGCCGTTGCGGACCGCCGCCGATCAAGAGGCGCTGCTCGAGGCGCTCGCCGACGGCACGATCGACGCGATCGCGACTGATCACGCACCCCACTCGCCGGTCGAGAAGGACGTCGAGTTCGAGTGCGCCGCACCCGGCATGCTCGGTCTCGAGACCGCACTTCCGATCGTGCTCGACTTCGTTCGGATGGGCTCGCTCGACGAGCAGCGCGTGATCGCGGCGTTCACGGGTGGGCCTGCACGCGCGTTCGGGCTCGCGGGCGGTGGGCTCACCGTGGGCGCGGTCGCGGACCTCACGGTGATCGACCCGGAACGGCCGCTCGTGCTGACCGGCGACGCGCTGCTGTCGAAATCGAAGAACTCGCCGTTCCTCGGCCAGAAGCTCGCGGGTCGTGCGGTGTTGACGTTCGTCGACGGCCGCATGGTCTACGACCTCGACGGGAGGATGAAGTGACGACCGAGCGCTGGTCGGCCGCGCTCGTGCTCGAAACCGGGCGGGTGTTCAAAGGTGAAGGCTTCGGCGCGCGCAGCGAGTCGATCGGCGAGGTCGTGTTCAACACGTCGCTGACCGGCTATCAGGAGATCGTGAGCGATCCGTCGTACGCCGGCCAGATCGTGGTGATGACCGCGACCCAGATCGGCAACGTCGGCACGAACGCGGAGGATCTCGAGGCGAAGCGCGTCGTGTGCGCAGGGCTCGCGATCCGCGAGCTGTCGCCGCTGACCGCGAGCTGGCGCAGCGAGGCCTCGCTACCGAGCTGGCTCGCGAAGTCGGCGATTCCCGGGATCGAGGGCATCGATACGCGAGCGCTGACCCGGGTGCTGCGCGACGAAGGCGCGATGCGCGGCGCGATCACGCCGCACGTCGCCGAGATCGACGCCGTGCTCGCGCGCGTGCGAGCGGCACCGAAGATGGACGGACAGGATCTGGTCCCCGGCGTCACGTGCGCCGCGATCTACGAGTGGACGGAGCCGTCGTGGCGCGCCGTGGATGACGATCGTGCTCTGCCAACACCGCCGGTCGAATTTCACGTCGTCGCGTACGACTTCGGGATGAAGGAGAACATCCTGCGCCAGCTGCGCGACCTCGGTGCGAAGGTCACGGTCGTACCGGCTTCGACGCCCGCGCGTCAGGCCCTCGCGCTGAATCCCGACGGGTTCTTCCTGTCGAATGGTCCCGGTGATCCGGCCGCGGTCACGTACGGCGTCACGGCGACGAAGGAGCTGATCGCGAGCGGCAAGCCGTTGTTCGGCATCTGCCTCGGCCATCAGATCCTCGGGCTCGCACTCGGCGGCCGGACCGAGAAGCTCGCGTTCGGCCATCACGGCAGCAACCATCCCGTCCTCGACAAGACGACGGGCAAGGTCGAGATCACGTCGCAGAACCACGGGTTTGTCGTCGATGTCGAGTCACTGCCTTCGGGCGTCGCGATCACGCACGAGAACTTGTTCGATCACTCGAACGAAGGGTTCGAGGTCGTCGGGAAGCCGATCTTCAGCGTCCAGTATCATCCCGAGGCGTCGCCCGGACCGCACGACGCGACCTACCTGTTCGCGCGGTTTCGCGATCATCTACGAGCGAGGCGCCGGTGAGTCAGTCGATCGCCGCGGACCTCGACGCGGTGACCGAGGAGCTCTACGCGCGCCACACTGCAGATGTCGAGGCGGCTGCGGCCGCGCGGGCGGAGTACGAGCAACGCCGCGGCAAGGTCCATCAGGATGACGAGCTGTGGGAGGCGTGGAGCGCCGCATTCGTCGAGTGGTTTGTCGTCGAGCGGGTAGGTGAGGGTGGCGGTGTGCCGCCCGCGGCGGTGACGTACCGCGAGCTCCAGGCGGCCGCTGATCCGCGCGCGCCGATCGTCGGAGCGTTGGTGACCTCACATCGCTCGTTGTTCGAGGTCTGTGCGATGCCGCGCGGCCGGATCGAGCTGCTCGATCTCCTCGGCGGCGCGGAGATCCACGTCAGCGAACAACGTCAGTTGCACGGTGTCGAGGTCGGCGATGTCGCCGAGCTCAGGTTGGTCGGGATCGGCGGCGAGGTCCGGTTCGGCCGGACGTTCGTGTATCACCCGAAGACCGCACGCGCGGCGATCGTGGAGCGCGCACGGGCGATGCTGGCGAAGGGTGCGGCGCGGAGAGACGTGATCGATCAGATCGCGCAGCTGCGGGTCCAGGTGACGAGGTATCGCCATATGCCCGCGGCAAGAGTTTACGAGCTCGGCTCGCGGATCATGGGGTGATGCAGACGCTCGCTTCGCGGTTCGCGTTCGCGTTCGCGTTTGCGGTTGCGGTTGCGGCTCACGCCCAGACGCCGCTGAACCGGCCGGAAGCGATCGAGGTCGACCGCGACCAGACACCGCCGGGGCAAGCGGAGCTCGGCTTCGACGGCGGCGGCTCGATCGGCGACTGGGCGCTCGGCGCGGAGCTCGGCCTCCTCGAGCACCCGATTCGATTCCATACGGTCAACGTCAAGACGTATCCGGTGCTGCGCCGCGAGACCGTCGCGCTCGGCGGCGCGCTCGCACTCGGCGACGACGTGATCGTCGATGCGCGAATGCCGCTGGCTCACCAGGTCGGCCAGCGGCTGGAGTACCTCGGCGACGAGCGTTCGCTCGACGCCTGGGTCCCCGAGGATCTGATCCTCGGCGCGCGCGTTCACGTGATGACACGTGGGCCGGTCGCGGTGTTCGTCCGAGGCGAGGTCACGCTGCCGACCGGCGACGACTACGACTTCGCCGGCGATCCGGGGTGGAGCGCGGCGTGGATGGGGATCGCCCGGGTGACGCTGCCGCACGACCTCGTGCTCGCCGCAAACGGTGGCATCCGGTTGCGCGGGCGGGAAGTTCTCGTCGCCAACCAGATCGTCGGCGACGAGCTGATGTGGTCGGTCGGCGGCACGATCGGCATCCCGCCGTTCCTACCGCTGTGGTGCAAGCCGGAGCAGCTGAAGGCGAGCCTCGAGGTCGACGGTATCGTCGGCGATCGCGTGAACCACCTGACCGGTCCATCACCGGTCGAAGGCCGGATCGGCATCGTCGGCAGGATCCGGCCGCAATACGCGATCGCGGTCCGCGCCGGCACGCATCTCGATGACGCCGTCGGTGCGCCCGCATTTCGGCTGTCGATCGATCTGGTCTATCAGGCGCGATGAGCGAGTTGCGCACGAACGTGCGCGAAGACTCTGATTGCTCCGCGGTCGCGCCTCATCTACAACCCACGCATGGCATTCGACGATCTGGCGCGACACATGGCCTCGCGCGATGGACGGAGAAAGGTGATCGACGGGGCAGGCGATGCCGACAAGATCCTGGCGGACCTCGGCGCGGCCGATGTGCGCCGAAAGATCCGTGCGATGGATCCGCGCCGCGAGGTCGTACGCGGCGCCCTGATCCTCGCCGCGGGGCTCGTCGCTACCGCGCTCTACGTGATCTACATCCTGTACGTAACCGGCTTCGCGTTCGGCGCGAAATCGTCGCAGCCGATGTTCTTCTATTCAGCTCCCGCGCTGGCTCTCTCGATCGGGGCGATCATCGTCGGGACACAGCGCTTGGTCCGCGGCCTCCGTGCGCGCGACCGGGTCGCCCGAGCTCGTGTCGTCGAGCGCGCGTAGCTACGTCGCGGGATCGAGATGGAGGCGCGCGATGCCGGGCTCGTGCTCGAGCGCTTCGACGAGCCGCTGCTCGCCACCGATCGCCGGCAGTCTCAGCGCGAACGTGAGGTGGCGGCGCTGGCCTTCTTTGTCCCAGCCTTCGAGCGTCGCGTTCATGTTGTGCTCGAGCAGCTTGGTCAGCACCGACTCGATCGCGATCGCCTCGTCGGTGAGCGTGAGGTGCAAGCGGCGCCGGATCATGTCCTTGTCCTTGCCCTCGAACTTGCGGAGCAGCGTCAACGCACCGATGCCGATGATCGTGGCCGCGACGCTCTCGCAGTACATGCCGCCGCCCGCGCACAGGCCGATGGCGGCGACGAGCCACAAGCCGGCGGCGGTGGTCAGACCCTGGACGTTCAACCCCGTGCGCAAGATCGCGCCGCCGGCGAGAAAGCCGATTCCCGACACGACCGACGCGGCGATGCGCGAGCCGTCGACCTCGACGAAGTCTCCTGCCTTGTAGTTCTGGAAGTAGACCATGTGGGTCGACACGACCATGAACGTCGCCGAAGCCAGAGCGACGACGGCGTGGGTCCGGAGGCCGGCGGGTCGGCCGTGGATGTCGCGCTCGTAACCGATCACTCCGCCGAGCACGGTGCCGATGAGAATGCGCAGCACCAGCTCTACATCCAGGGTCACCGATCGAATATGGACCCCTACTCGATGGTGTCAAGTTCGCTTCACGCACGAGCGCGGTCACGCAGCGCCGCCCAAGCGGCAGCGCGCGCGATCGTGCCGAGACCGAGGAGCTCGCGGACGTGCGCCCACGCGGGGTGATCCGCCGGCAGTGCGCGACCGCAGACCGCCGCTGCCATCACGCGCGCGCCGATCGGTTGGTCGGGTGCGAGCAGCGTCGCGAGGACCTCGCCGGTTCGAGGCGTTGCGACACGCACTTCGCCGAGCGCCGCGATCAAGTTCGCGGCATAGCCGTCGGTGTGTGCGAGCGCTTCTGCGATCACGTCGGCGAGCGTCGTGTCGCCGGCGGAGACATGCGCGAGCAAGCACAGCGCGAGCGTGCCGAGCTCGGCACCGGCCTCGGGGTTGGTCGCGATCCGCATCGCCGCAGCGCCGAGTCGACTGCGCGGCTCGGGCGGAGCGAGCACGCCGACATCGCGCTCGGCATCGACTTCCTCGACGACAGCAAGCGCGAATAACCCCGCCGAGTCCGGAATCCCGGTGATCAAGGTCGTCAGCGTGTCGAGGCCGTCGCTCGAGGCGAGCAGGCATGCGGTCGTCAACCGCACGAGCGGCGACACGCCCGGCATCTCGCCTTCCGGATCGGCTTCGAACGCCGCGAGCAGCGCGCGGACCAGCTCGCCGATCACGGGCACCGAGAGATCGCCGAGCGCCGCGGCGGCGATCGCACGGCGGATCGCGTGCGTCTCGCGACCCGCGTGATCGGCGATCAGATCCGTGCGGCCGCGTTCGAGCAAGGCACGCGCCGCGGCGGCGGCGACATCGACGGACGGATCGCCGAGCCGGAGCGCGAGCGCGCGATCGATGTGGTCGCCTTCGAGCAGCTCGACTGCCGCGCACGCGAGTGCGCGATGATCGGCGAGCTCGGAGTCGAGCATGCCGACGATCAGGTCGTCGAGTGCGTCGAGCGGCAACGCCGAGGCCAGTGCGAACGCCGTTGCGGCCGCTTCGCCCCCCGATTCGAACAGCGCGGCTGCGAGCTCGGAGGCGGCCGGCACATGTGCGGCGGCGACGAGTCCGGCGAGGAACGGAGGGAACAGCTCCTCGGCACCCGGCCGATCGAGCACGAGCGCGCGATGCGCCGCAAACGCTTCGCGGTCGTGCGGTGCAGCGACGCCGAGCACGTACGCGGCCGCGGCCGCGAGCTCGCGTGCGGGCAGAGCGGCCCAGCGATCGAGATCCGGCACGCGTCGAGTCTTGCCGATCTGCGCGACCTCGTCGGCGAACGAGGCCGGCGCGGGCGGTTGCAAGCCGGCGAGGGCGGCGAGGGCGGCGCCGCGGACGCGCTCACCGGCCTCACCCGGCTGCGCGGCGATCGGACCGAGCGCGCGCGCGACCTCGTCGAGCAACGGCTTCGGGCGTGCCGCGGAGAATAGCTCCAGCAACGCACCGAGCACGCGTTCGCCCTCGGGCGTGGCGGCGAGGTGCGGCGACCATGCGAGCACCCGGCCGCACTGCACGGCCGCGAGCGCGGCGCGATCCGGATCCGCCGTTGGCTCTGCGAGGCGGCCGAGCGCGGCGGCTTGATGCTCGCGCGGCAGGGCGGAGACCGCGAGCGCGACCGCGTCGTCGGCGCGGGGCGCGAAGCGATGTGCGAGCGCGACCTCTGCGAGTGTTTCGCTCTTCGCGAGCAGCGGGGCCGCGATCAACGCTGCGATCGTGTCGTCGACGAACGCCGCATTGCCGGGGCCGACGGTCTCGAACAACGGTCCGGCCAGCCACGTCGCGCGCGCGTCGCTCGTCGCTAGCAGGGCGCCCGCTCCATGATCGAACAGATACCCGACGATCGAGGTTGCGACCTCGCCGGTCGGCAAGCCACTCGCCGCGACGACCTCCGCAAACGGCTGCGCGAGTGCGTGGCGCTGGCCGTCGGGCAAGAGAGCAAGCGCACGGCGAACCGCGGCACGTGACCTCAGCGATCCGGTGGTCACGCGAGGAAGCCCATCTCGCCGTACTCGAGCTCGGCCGCGCGCATCAGGTGGTGTTGCATGATCGGACTTCCGTCGGCTTGCGCGGCCGTCGCGGCGCGCACGAGCGCATTCATGATGTTGCCGCCGGCGAGGGGGAAGCGCTGCGCGATCGCACGCAGATCGAGATCCGGTGCGACCTGCGCCTGCTTCGGCATCATGCCATGCCACAGCTGCAGGCGCTGTTGCTCGTCGGGCGCGGGGAACCGGATCCGGAACCGGATCCGGCGGCGAAACGCCGGGTCGATCGCGGTCTCCGCGTTCGTCGTCATCACGACGACGCCCTCGTGCGACTCCATGCGCTGGAGCAGGTAGTTGACCTCGAGGTTCGCGTAGCGATCGTGGCTCGACTTGACCTCGGTCCGCTTCGCGAACAGCGAGTCGGCCTCGTCGAACAGCAGCATGACCTGGCCGCGCGCGGCCTCGTCGAACACGCGACCGAGGTTCTTCTCGGTCTCGCCGATGTACTTGTTGACGACCTGCGAGAGGTCGATCCGATAGAGCTCGAGCCCGAGCTCCTTCGCGAGCAACGAGCAGATCATCGTCTTGCCGGTGCCGGGTGGCCCGGCGAACAGCGCGGACAGGCCGCGGCCGTAGGGCAGCTTGCGATCGAAGCCCCACTCGCCGAACACCTTCGAGCGGTGCGCGGCGTAGTTGAGGAACTCGAACACGGGGCCGAGCACTTCATCGGGCAAGATCACGTCCGACCATTCGAGCGTCGTGCCGACCGGGCTCGCGAGCGAGCTCAAGCGGTGCGCGAGCCGGGTGCGGACGACGTCGATGATCTGGGCCTCGGTCACGACGCCGCCGCGTTGCAACACGACGTCGAGGCGGCCGAGCTCCTCGCATGCTTCCTTGATCGACGCACCGGTCGCCGAGTAGCGCTTGACCAGCGCGTCGAGCGACATGTCCGCGGCGAGCCGCAAGCCGGGCGGCAGGTGGCGGACCCACAGGCGGCGCTGGACCTCGGTCGTCGGGAACGGCACGTGGAAGCTCATCGGCACGCGGCCGATCCGCGTCATCCACGCCGGCGCTTTCTCGGCGCTGACCACGAGCGGGGTCTGGACCCGGCGCAGCAACTCGGTGAGCCGCGGATGGATCCATGCTTCGCCTTCGCGGTCGGCGTAGTCGTGCGCGCGATCGATCACGAGCACGGCGCCCTGCATCTGCGCCTCGCGGATCAGCGGGATCAATGCCTTGTCGAGACCGCGGATCTCGACGGGGAGCTCGGCGAGATCGACGACGAGTACCGGTCTACCGAGAGCGCGCGCGGCGGCACCGGCGATCGACTTGCGGCCGACCCCGGGCGCTCCGATCAGCGTGACCACTTGATCCGGCCGCGACAGCGCGCGCGTCACCTGATCGAGCAACGCCGGTTCCGGCAGCAGGACCTCGGCGGCGGGCATCGGCTGCGCGACGAACCGCGCGAGCGCGCCGAGGATCGACTCCGGCGGCTCGCTCGCGCCTTCGATGAAGTCGAGTACGCGATCGGCGAGCCGGACGCGCTTGTAGACGAGCGGCGGATCGACGGCCCAGCCGTTCGCGGCCGACAGCTCGACGAGCCCGCGCGACACGAGTGGCGCATCCGCGGAGAATCGCAACCGGACCTCGCCCGGCAACACCGACGTGCCGTCCGCGAGCAGCGCGACGAGGAACGCGACGTCGGCCTGCATCGGCTCGGTATTGCCGGCGGTGTACGGGTTGAACGCGACGCCGCGCTCGATCGTGGCGAGCACGCCGAGGATCTGGAGATCGGCCGGGGCCAGCGCGAACCGCTCGCGCAGGATCTCGAGCGGGAGCTCGACGCCGAGCCGGCGCGAGAACCGCGCGCGTGCCGCGATCGCTTCGAGGTGCTCGGCGACATCGCGGTCGAGCACCGCGAGCGCGGGCTCGCGCGCGAGCAGGCGGGCGCGATCGTGCTCGGCGAGCACCGAGCCGCGCGGTGCGCGCAGCTTGAGCTGCGTCATCCGGTCGATCAACCGCGCGAACAGCTCGCCCCAATCGGCGAGGTGCTGGCTCGGATCGTCGTAGCCCGGCATCGAAGTGGCGAGCACCACCGGGACATCTTAGCTCAGGCCAGCTCGGCGAGGACGCCGCGCGCCATCTCCGCGAGGTCGTCGTCGCCGAGCCGCGCGATCGCGGAAGCCACACGCTCGAGCTCTCCGCGCGCCGGCAGCGTGCCCGCACGCTCGGCGTCCTCGACGAGGTCGAACATGAAGCCGCCGAGCCGTGCACCCGCGCGCTTGCGATCGAGCACGAGCGCGAGCTCGAGGCCGGCTTCGAGGTGGCGCGCGCGGTCGGCGTGATCCGCGCTGACCCGGACCTGGCGCAGCCGGGCCTGGACGATCAGCTCGCGTCCAATCTGGTTCGGCGTGCGGGAGCCGATGCCGGCGGCGCTCTCGGCGGCGAGTGCGCACGCTTCGGGCGCGGCCTCGGGTGCGGTGCGCAGCACGAGATCCGCGAGCACGCCGTCGATGTACGCGACGAGCTCGGGCCGCTTTGCCGTGCGCGCGGCATCGGCGGCGGCGGCCGCGCGATCGGTCGCCCGATCGATGTCGTTCGCCGCGGCCCAGCACGCGACCGCGAGCACGTCGGCCTCGAGCGCGGAGCCATGGCCCGCACGGCGCAGGAACTCGGCGGCGAACTCGAAGCAGGTCGCGGCCGCGGCCGGCCGATCCTCGGCGAGGTCGACCCACGCGAGCTCGGCCAGCGCGAACCCCGCGAGCGCGCTCTCGCCGAGGCGGGCGGCGGCACCGCGCGCCGCGTCGAGCAGCAACCTCGCTTCGGCCGGCCGCCCAGCGCGCCGTTGTGCGGCGCCGCCGACGAGCCGTGCCATCACCTCGATCCGCGCACGCTCCGTCGGCGCCGCCTGTGCGATCGCCGTGGCCGCTGCATCGATCGCTTCGCCGAACGCATCGGCCGCGAGCAGCGTCGCCGCGAGGACGATCAACGGGCCGGCGACCGGCTCGCCACGCCCGGTCGCGAGCTGCGCGGCCTGGCGCGCGCGCAACAGGGCGTCGGCGGGCAGCCCGAGCCCGAGGTCGGCGCGGACCAGATCGCCGAGCAGATCCAGCGCGAGATCGTAGCGGCCACCGCGTGCGAGCGTGGCGATTCGCCCGCGCAGCTGCGCGACGCGTACGAATCCCTTGCCATCCGCGATCACCTCGCCAGCATATCGCGCGCGCATGCCGGCAGGCGGCGAGTGGTACGTTCGGCTCGTGCGCGTGACATTTCTGCTGATCTTACTGGCGGCGTGTAGCAGCAGCCCGACGCGGTCGGCCGGCAGCTGCGACGGTCCGTGTCCTCTCTCGAAGATCGATCACGTCGTCGTGATCCTCCAGGAGAACCACACGTTCGATAGTTACTTCGGCCGCTACTGCACGGCGCCGACCGGCTCGAATCCGACCTGCACCGACGGCCCGGCCTGTTGCGAGGCTGGACCGGCGCAAGATCCATCCGGCGCCACGCCGGTGCTGCTCGACGACACCGAGAACGCGGCGTACGACCCGGACCACACGCAGGCCTGCGAGCTCGCCGAGACCGACGGCGGCGCGATGGACAAGTACGCGACCGGCGCCGGCAACTGCTCCGATCCGCGCCACGTCGCGTACGCCGATGCGACGACGATGATGCCGTACTGGACGCTGGCGCAGAGCGGCGCACTGGCCGACCGCAACTTCCAACCCGTCGTCGGTCAGAGCTCGTCGAACGACATGTTCTTCGCACGCGCGCAGTACGTGTTCCTCGACAACGCGTTCAAGCCCGCCGACGCGATTGGCCAGGAGTGCAGCCTGATCGCGAACGGCATCACGTATCCCGATCCGCAGATCGGAGACCTGCTCGACGCCGCGAAGGTGTCGTGGACCTACTACATCGAGGGCTATCAGGCGATGATCGACGCGCGGGCGAATTCGATGTGCCCGAAGGCGCCGAAGGATTGTCCGTTCGGCTTGAACCTCTATCCGTGCGTCTACGATCCGTCGGATATCCCGGTCGCCTACTACGCGAGCGCGCGCGACAAACCCGCCGACATGCGCGACTTCGCGAAGCTCGCGAGCGACCTCGACGGCGATTCGCTGCCGCAGGTCGTGTTCGTGCGCGGCCTCGGCTACCACAGCGAGCATCCCGGCGAGTACACGACGATCACGGACGGCGAGACGTTCGTGAAGGGTGTGATCGATGCTGTCAGCGCGAGCGCGTACGGTCCCGACACGCTCGTGCTCGTGGCCTGGGACGAGGGCGGCGGCTTCTTCGATCACATCGCGCCGCCCGGGCTCGGTGCAGTCGATCAGCAACCGTATGGCACGCGCGTCCCGCTCCTCGCGACGGGCCCGTTCGCGCGCGCGAACACGATCTCGCACGTCCAGATGGAGCACTCGTCGGTGCTGAAGTTCATCGAGTGGAACTGGCTCTCCGGCCAGACCGGCCAGCTTGCCGGCCGCGACACCGCGGTCGCGAACATCGGCAGCCTGCTCGATCCCGCGAAGACCGGGATGGCCGTGCCCGAGAACTGATAGGTTCTTCCGATCTCATGACGACCGAGGCCGAGGCCACGCAAGCCGTCGAACGCGCCGAGCGCGAGCCCTTGCTCGGTGCTCGGATCGCGCCGGTGCGTGCGGCGATCGACGCGGCGGCGCCGCTTCTCGACGCGGTTCCAGTGCCGCAGCTGCGTGCGCGGATCCTGTTGCGCCTCGCGAGCGTGAAGCTCGCCGAGCAGGACTACGAAGGCGCCGACCAGGCACTCGAGGCGGTCGGTCGCCACGTGCCCGACGACACGACGCTGCGGTTCCTGTGCGGCGTGCGCGCCTGCCGCGTCGCGATCCGACGCAACCCCGAGGCTCGCAAGCTCGCGCGCGACACGCTGCTCAACGTCGCCGCGCGCCTCGACGCGTTCGATACGAACGTGCCGGCGTGGGACGGCGTCACCACGGAGGTCGCGCTCGCGATCGCCGAGCTCGCGCTCCACGACGACGAACCGGATCCGAGCGCGTTCGAGCCGATCGCCGAGATCGTGAAGGGCCTCACCGGTGATCCGCGCCACACCGACACCGCGTATGCCGGGCACCTGGTGCTGAGCGCGTTCGCGCTGCAGACCGCGGATCCCGAGCGCGCGGTGAAGTCGCTGCGCGCCGCGGTCCAGCTCGCGAAGGATGCGGGCTCGCCGCGCGACGAAGTCGAGGCCCGGCTCGCACTCGCGAGCGCGCTCGTCGCGACCGATTCGTTGATCGCGCTCGACGAAGCACTGCGCACGGTCCAGGTCGCGCGTGATCGCACGCTCGAGCACCAGCTCGACGACTTGCATCAGGCGACGCTCGTCGCCCAAGCCGGCGTGCTGTCGGCCGCGGGCAAGACCGCCGGCGCGATCGATCGCGTGCTCGAGCTCGCGCGGATCGCGGTCGCGAAGCAAGACGTCCCGCAGTACGTCGGCGCCGTCGCGATCATGGCGGAGCTCTACGCGAAGACCGGCGATCACGTGTCTGCGTTTCGCACGATCGCCGAATCGCACGCGGCGCTGTCGGCCGCGACGAACAGCGACACGACGGCGCTGTTCCGGCCGCTGCTCCAGCGCTTGCGCGAGCGGATCGGTGCGGAGCGGCTGGACCGGATCGCGGGCGAGGTCGAGACTGCGAATCGCTTAGCCGAGCAGATCGAGTCGCAAAAGCCCAAGCATCCCGATTAGTTGCCTGCGCTTGGAATCGCCGGATCGCGGGGCAGGTGAACCGTGTGATTTCCGTATGATGGGATATGGCTGAAGCACCCGCCCAGGGAGGGAGTGGAGCTGGTGGCGCCGCAGGCGCGAAGCAAGATCCGCAGGCGATGATCGCGAAGCACGCCGCGGTCACCCAAGCGGGTGCGCAGGGCGACGCCGCGATCGTCGCGCGGGTCGAGAGCTCGATCAAGAACTCGCCGATGGGTTGGTTGCAGGGCGTGCTCGGCGAGACCGGTAGTCGCGCAGCCTCCGAGCAGAGTCAGGTCTCCGGCAAGATCGCGGAGCACAAGGATCTCGTCGCGAATCAGAAGGACGTCCCGAAGGATGCGGGTCCTCCGCCCGCGCCCGGGCCCGCGGCTCATCCCGCGGTTCCGCATCCCGCAGCGCCCGCCCATGCCGCGGTCGCAGCGCCCGCACCTGCAGCAGGCGGCGCGGCCGAGCATCACGCGCCGATCGCGGGCGCTTCGGTTGCGAAGAGCGCGCCTGGAGCAGCGCCCGCCGCGGCGCCTGCACCGACCGTCGCGTCGGCGGTCGCGGGAGCCGGTGATTCGCAGATCGACGGCATCCTGAACGGCTACACGCCGAAAGGCGCGCAGAGCACGCAGACGGTCGGCCGCATCAAGTCGATGGGCGACATCGCGCAGGGCTTCAACGGCCAGCTCGACACGTACATCGCGCAAGGTGGCGCGGTCGAGCACGGCATCGCCGCGACCGCGAACTTCCTCGGCGCTGGCAAGGACGTCTCGGCGGTGTGGGCGAACAACCCGTACCGCAAGGTCCACGGCATCCTCGGCGGAATCATGACGGGCATGAGCGCCGTCAAGAACGTGTGCGGCGTCGTCGGCAGCATCTGCGGCAAGCTCGGCATGGTCCTCACCGTGATCGGCCTGCTCGGCATGATCTTTCCGCCGATCGGCGCGGCGGTCTCCGGCATCGCGCGGATCCTGAACGTCGTCGGTTTGATCTGCGATTCGATCTCGTTCGTGCTGTCCGGGATTCTCACGGGATTGAATGGCGTCGTGCTCGCGCAGCAGATCGCGGCGGGTGCATCGGCCGAGGAAAAAGCGGCGACCGCGGATCTCATGATGTCGGAGGCGAACGAGGCCGCGAGCGGCTTCGTCAACCTCGCGATGGTGTTCGGCCCGAAGTTCATGAAGGGCCTGCTCGGCAACTCCAAGGGCATCGTCGCGTCGCTGATCAAGCGCGCGAAGGCGACGATCGGCCGGATCTCGCTGAAGCTGTCGGCGAACGTCAGCCACTTCGCGAACAAGATCGTGCGCAAGCTCGGCTTCGGCGGTTCGAGCTTCGAGCGCGTCGGCGGTGGGTGGAAGGCCACCGGCTTCCTCGCGAATACGAAGGCGAAGTGGGCCGGCTCGAAGGTCGGCCAGGCGTTCACCGGCGCGCCGCAGCACCTGCAAGCCGTGCAGGACAAGCTGATGGCGAAGTACGGCTCGACGGCGTGGGCCAAGGGCATGGATCGCGTCGGCGCGTGGGGCGGCAGCGTCGCGCACAAGATGGAGCGATTCGATCTCGGCGAACAAGCGGGCCGGCTCGGCGAGAAGAGCGGCTCGGCGATCGGTGGTGCGTTCGCCGATACGAAGATCGGCAAGTCGATGGCGACGGCGGCCGAGCGCAGCGAGCTTCAGACGCGCGAGCTAACCATGAAGATGGAAGCGCGCGATGCCGCGCACCTCGAGGAGTCGCGCTGGAAGAACCAGCTCGATCGCCGGCAGGCCGCGAACCCGGATCACGTCCGCGAGTCGGGCGCCGAGCAGAAGTTCGTCTCCGGGCAGGGCCAGAAGGTCCGCGACGACAAGATGGCCGACTTCCAGAGCCAGGAGCGCCAGCGCGAGGCGAAAGAACGGCTCCAGCAGCTGCGGACGGAGCGGTTCGAGCGCCGCAACGACGAGTTCTACGACAACAAGACGAACGGCATCACCGGCGTCGGCAAGCGCGACGAGATGATGGCGGGTGTCCACAACACGCGCGAGCGTCGCTACGAGCTCGAGGCCCAGTTCAAGCCGCAGGAGACCGAGCGCAAGGAGCTGCTCGCGAAAGCGACGAAGTCCGCGAGCGAGCAAGAACGATTGACGGCGCTCAACGGCGAGCTGCGCCAGCTCGACGAAGCGCGTCGCGTGAACAAGATGTACGAGACGGATCTATCCGGACTCGCATCCGGTGCGGAGCGCGTGCGCGGGCCCGAGTACAACAACTGGAAGGACGTCGGCTCGAACGCGTGGGAAGCGACCGCACCCGCGCTCGAGATGGTCCACTTGAAGGATCAGGACTCCGCGTGGGCGATGGCCGAGAAGGCCGACCTCAAGAAACAGACGAAGTACAACAAGGGCACCGCGCAGGCGAACGCCGCGGGCCGCGGTGGTCACGGGACGTTCGCGGATATCGCGGCGGATGCGCGGCATCGCGAGCTCGACGAGATGACCGAGTTCGTGCGCGCCGCGCCGCAGACGCGGGCGGTGTCGAGCAGCGTGCAGGGGATGCTGTCGCCGATCATCAATCGCGGTGCACCGGTGGCCGCAGCGCCGGCTGCCGGGGCGGCTGCAACTCCGGTGGCGCCCGCGACCGCGCCGGTCGCTGCACCGACGCCTGCACCCCAGGCCGTCGGTCCGGGTGCGGCGCACGAGCCCGGTGGCGTGAGCGTCCAGCCGACCGAGCACCACGAGGGCAGTCCCGTCGGTGCGTCGATGCAGGTCGCGGCGCAGGTCCACGAGCCGCCCGTCACCGCGGCAGCGCCGGCGCACGACGACAAAAAAGATGAAGCCGCGCCCGCGCCCGACGAGGCCGGTGGTGAAGCGCTGCCGTACTGGCCCGCGTTGATCCCGGAGTTCGACAAGGCGACCCACGACTTTGGCTGGATGCGCACGGTCGCTGTCGAGTTCAAGAAGGCGCAGATCGACGGCAAGCAGAAAGCCGTCGACACGCTCGCCGTCTACGGTCGCTACAAGGAGTACGCGGCCGCGCGCGCAGCGTCGGCGCAGAAGAACTCCGCCGCGGCGGCGCAGACTGGCCAGGCGACGCAGCAGAACGTCTCGCACGCGTCGCAGACCGAAGGCCAAGCCGGGCAGGGCGAAGCGAAGCAGAACCAGGCGAAGGGCGCGGCGAACGATCGCGCGGCGACCGATCTGCCCGAGCCCGAGTCGCGCGGCTTCTGGGGCCGCATCCTCGGCGCCGTCAAGCGCTGGGCGAAGAACAAGGCCGCGCAGGTGTTCGGCTGGATCCAGGAAAAGATCGCATCGGTGATCCTGAAGGGTCTGTGCGGCGTGTCGATGGGCGACATGCGCGACTACGCCGGCGCGTTGCGCCGCCAGCAACAAGCAGCACATGGCGTGGCCGATGGCGCGGGCAAGACCTCGGGCGCGGCGCAGCAGACCTCGATAAAGCTGTCGGCCGATGCGACGAAGGAAGCGCAAGGCGCCGCCGACGCGATCGGCGAGTGCGACAAGAACATCGTCGATGCCGATCAGTTCATGGCCGACATCGGCTCGTTCGAGCAGCAGCTCGCCGAAGAGAAGGCGCACGCACAGATGTTCATCGCGTCCGTGCACGCGGCCGCGGAGGCCGAGCGGACGAAGCAAAAGATGGAAGCCGCGCAGCACGCGGCGGAAGAAAAGAAAGAGCAAGAGCGCGCCGCGCAGCTCGGTGGTGGGAGTGGTGCGCCCGCGGCGACGCCGACTCCGGTCGCTGCGGATCCGGCTGCGGCGGCTGGTGCGGGTGCTGCGGCTACTCCGACCGCGGGGGAGCCCGCGAACGAGGACAACGCGCAGGACCTGTCGCAGATCCATGCGGCGTCGCAGTATGTGGCGACCGAGTCCGAGTCCATGACGTCGAAGCTCGAGTCGCGCGCCGACGACTACACGAACCAGCTCGCGCTCGCGCTGACGAACCGCACCGGCAAGAGCGCCGAGGGCGTCGATCTCAAGGGCCCGGCGAAGAAGGAGTCCAAGCACATCGTCGAGGAGTTCAAGGCCGCTGCGCAGCACACCAAGATCGACATGGAAGCGTTCCACAACATGTCGATCGATCCGAGCCAGGCCAAGCGGATCGCCGAGCAGATCATCACGAGCGCGCAGCACCTCGAGGAGACGTACAACCACTCCGAGAACACGCTCGACGAGCTGTTCGCGCGCACGTACAACGGGATCAAGGACGGCCGGCGGACACTGAAGAGCCGCGCGCTCGATGGCGACAATGCCGTGGGCGCGGCGAATCACGCCGGCGATGCGGTCGATAACAAGACGATCGATACGGCTCTACCGACGATGAACACGGCGTGGGATACGGTATCCAAGCCGATCCAGGCGCCCGCAGCGGCGCCCGCGCCGGCGGCTGCGCCCGTGTTGGTGGCGTCAAACGACGCGGCGCCAGTACAGCGCAAGGCGAGTGGTGAAGCGTCGGCGGCGGATCCGAATGCGGTCGCGACGGCAGGTGTGCAGTCCGCGAATGAGCGGATGCCACACCACGATCAGATTCAGGCGAGTTTCGGCCGGCACGATATCTCGGGTATTCGTGCGCAGACGGGTGGTGGTGCGGCGAAAGCGTCCCGTGGTTTAGGTGCCTCGGCATATGCCGTTGGCAATCGTGTCGGCTTCGCGCAGAGTCCGGATCTGCACACCGCTGCGCACGAGGCTGCGCACGTGGTTCAGCAGCAGGCCGGCGTGCAGCTCAAGGGTGGGATCGATGGTGGGAAGGACGATCCGCACGAACAGCATGCAGATGCGGTTGCGGACAAGGTCGCACGTGGAGAGTCGGCTGAGGGGCTGCTCGATACGATGGGTCCGAGCAGGTCGGGCGCGTCGTCCTCCTCATCGCCCGTGCAGCGCAAGGCGGCATTGTCCGGCGCTGAAGAGCGTCACGCGACCGACACGTACCTGAGCGCCAACTTCACGAAGGTCGCCAGATCCGTGGGCTCGCATCTTCGCGCAATGGCCCTTCCCGAGCCCCATCCGCGTCTCACCTGGGTGGACGAAGATGCATTCCGTGAGGTCGCGTTCAACAAGCACCTTCATCGGCAGATCGATGTATTCGAAATCAATGCGTGGGACGGTTTGCTCTTTCCGACGACGGTGATGAAAGCGGTCGGGGGGCTGATTCCGCTCCACTCGGATGTGTGGTCAGAAGAAGTCGGCATCGCGCTCGCTCACTCGCTGCACGTCGCATTGGTCGAGTCCCTTCACCGAATGGGACCGCGTTACCTGGCCGTTGCAGATTCTGCGGGTCAATCGGGAGAGATCGACGACATCGATGCGAGCAAGATCGCTTCCACGTCGCGCTTGGACCAGATTGTTGCCGCGGGGCTCGTAGCTCGTCGAGCAGTCACCGTGCAGCCGCTAAATGCGAAGGACGCGAAAGCGGCGTTGCACAAGGCGGTCGGGCTGAAGGACGTCACGATCAAATGGCAGAGCGGCGACCTATGGAACTGGGTCGAAGCAGCACCGAAGCTCGCGAGTTCAGGAGCTGCGACAGCGGAAGATGTTGCGGCGAACCTTGCGCCTGATAACAGCATCATGGCGTATCAACTCGCCGCAGCGCCTCCGCTGTTCGGAGTCCCCAAGAAAGAAGCCGCGAAGCGCGTAAAGGCTCCGGCAGGCGCACTGCAAGGCGAAGACTCTGCGGATCAGCAGTTGCTGACGTTCGCGAAGTCTTCGATCGCTGATTCGGTCGCTCAACAAGAGTCTGCGCTGACGCCGCCGAGCAAGACCAAGGGCAAGCCGGCCGATGCAAAGGCGAACAGCCCCGAGTTCTCAACGCTTCATGACCTCGTGACCGACCTGCTCACGCAATTGCGGTTTGCAGAGTCGACGACGTTCCCATGGGGAGTCGCGGCTTCGGTAGCGCCGGCCATCAAGTACCTCCTGCACAAGGAGCAGGAGCTGAAGACTGCGGAAGTCAGCGAGTATCCAAAGTGGCTCCATCTGTTCCAGTCGCAGAAGGACCGCCTGTCTCGGATCACAGGCTCGATCAACGACGTCGCGTCATCCGCGAAGAAGCTAGGGATCACAGATCCCAAGGGCCCTGCAGCGGCGTCCGCGCGCGAAATCCTCGAGCAGTTCGCGCTGGCCGCTGGAATCTCGCACATCGCGGCGCCTTCCGAGGCGAAGTTGATGGAGGGCTTGCGCCTGCAATCGTTGCTTGCCGTGCGTGCGCTTCAGGCAACCGAGAGCGACATGATGGGTGGAGTCGAGGAGGGCCGCGAACGCGGTTCCAACGACGCGTACCTGTCGAAGATGGCGTCGGAGGCCAGCAGTCTTCAGGACCAGTCGCGCGTTCTTCAGAACAAGATGCTCAACGGAAGCGACTACGATTCCGACGAGCTGGATCTAGTCTCCGTGAAGTCGGCTGAGGTCGCGCTCTTGTCCCGCATTCGCGGGACGCGTGTCGAGCTGTTCAATCTCAACCAGGCAGCAATCGGTGCCGGTAAGGGCGACGCCGCGATCATTGCCTCGATGTTCAGTGGAAAGTTTCGCGACTTGGGGAGTCTCTCCGCCCACATCTACCACGAGCTCGATCCGATCTTTCACAACCTGAGCAATGGGCACACGAGCTTCGACCAGGATGAAAAGGGCCCTGGCCGTGTTGCGTACAAGCAGCAGCAACGCGCGCTTCGTCGTCAAACTGTGGCGGATGCCAGGACGAAGTTCGACAAGATTTCTCAAGACCCGGACGTCGTCGACTTCTTCCAGACCGCAGCGACGACGATCCAGAACCAGCAGTTCCGCACGGCATGTGTTCAAGCGGCAATCATGCTCGGGATCTCGATCGTGGCCGGTGGAGTTGCAGGATTAGCGGCTCGTGCTGTGGGCGGCGTGCTTCTCGAGGCGGGTGGTGTTGCAACCGTCGAGGAGCTCGGCGCCGTCGCGCGATTCGGTGTCAAGGCCGCCAAGTTCGTCACCACGACGGGTATCGATACGACGATCAACGCTGCAGGGCAGACGGCGATGGAAAGTCCCGATCCCAAGACGGGCAAGGATCCGGACTTCGCGGCGAACTGGAAGCAAAATCTCTACATGTCGCTCGCTTCGACCGCATTGTTTGGGTCGATCAGCCACTACTCGACCGCAATCGAGCGTAGAGAAGCAGAGGTTGCGGCGATGGAAGGCCGTGCTGTTGCTCCGAAGGTGACCTGGGCGACGGCAAGCCGCGCTGGGAAGGCCGCGATCGCAGTGAGAGAAGCGTCCGCACTTACAGGACACGTCCTGTGGGGCGCCGCAATCGGCGAAGTCTCGGCGCGCTGGGCCGGCAAGGGCGACCAGCCTCCGCCCGAGACCATGAAGGAGTGGGCGCTTCAGGGCATCTCGGTCGTCATCGGTCGGCATGTCAACGAGCGCGTGATCTCCCATTCGGAGATGTACAAGGCCCTCGGGGATCGCGCGGAAGACGGCGGACGTGCACTGACGCAATCAGCACAGAAGCTGAGGGCACTGGCGAAGGAGGTTATCTCGTCCAAGAATCCGCGACGCGCGGTCGATCTGCTCGTCGAACAAGAACACTTCCTGACGCTGGAAGGTCAGGCGATCGATCACGAGCTGCAACGACCCGGCGTGCACGCAGACGAAACGTACGAGGCCAGCAAGAATATCGACAACGCGAAGGCGGCAGCAGGTAGCGATGAGATATTCGCAACCAAGGCGACGCTCCTCGGAATGGAGGAGCTCGTCCCAGGTGCTCTTTGGAAGGGCACTCGACGGCAGATCAACGACGCGATCAACCATCAGAACCCACCGCCGAAGGTGCTCAGCGAAGGTCCGAAGTGGAAGCTCCAGCTTCGCGATCGGGTGATCGAGGTAAACGAGATCGCGGAGCGCGCTCCGGCGAAGCCCGTCACTCTCGAGCCGCGCCCGGCGCATGAAGAGGCCCCGTCGCCAACAAAGGCAGGCGCGTCGCAGAGTGAGCAGCCACAGAAGACCGGCCACGTTCCGGAGAACAACGTAGAAAACGCCCCGGCAATCACGACTCGTTCAGCCGAGCGAATGAAGTCTCTGCCGACCGCTCAGCGCGAGCAGATCGACGGCATCTTCAAGAAGGCGGAACCTGGAACCGGACAGCTGCAGATGCTCGAACGTGCATTCGCGGCAGGACACTCCGCACATGAGCTGGAATCGCTTCGTGCGGCGATGATCGGCAAGTCTGGACCAGAGCTCGAGAAGATGTTCTCGGGGATTGGCGTGGTTCAGCTCTACCAGCAGAGCTGCGTCCCGACGTCGTATCAGATCGCGATCGCGGACGTGGATCCTTACTTCGCGTTCGAGCTGCGAAATCATCCCGAGATGATGATGAACGAGCAGCAGGAAGCGCTGCGCGCGAATGGTGCTGCTCAGACGAAGCGCGTCGATCTTCATGGCGGGAAGGAGCACCTCGAAGGCCATCTCAACGATCCCGAGATGCGGCGCAAGCTCGACGATCCGAAGAGCTATAACGAGCATGGCGACAAGGGTGGAATCGAGGCGACTCAGATGGCGGGCTCGGCACTGCACAAGCAGCTAGAGCAGGCGACTGGCTCGAAATACGAGATCATCACCGCGACGCGTAAGTCGTTTGCGAACAAGGGCCACGGCCAGTTCGATCACAGCGCAATGCCGTACGAGCGGATCGATGCTGCGCTGGATGGCGGAAAGCCTGTCCTCATCTCGACCGATCGCCTCGGAACGCACGCGCAGGTCATCAAGAGCCGCACAGTGGCCCCGGATGGGAGGGTCATCTACACCGTGATCGATCCGGCAACCGGAAAGGCATCGCATCTCGAGGCAGCTGCGCTCGGTTGGATGGGGACGTTCTCGCTCACGGTCCCCACGGAAACCGCGGGCGCTCGCGTTGCGACCGTCGAGCCCCACGGCAGTGCGCCGGCGAGCCCGCATCACGAGACAGACACGAACACGCGAACCGGAACTGCAGACGACAAGACCGGCCCGCCCAAGCAACCCGCCGCACCTGCTGGCGGGACACATGCCGGTGTTGCCATGTCGCCGGAGGAATGGGGGAAGGTGGTCGAGGATCGCCTGAAGGAGAATCCCGAAGCGCTTCGCAAATTCGAGGGAATGAAGAGGTCTCTGTCTCCTCGAGAGTTGATGGAGCGATACGGCGGCGATCCCAACAAAGCCGTCGGCGAGTACTCGAAAATGGCGGCTGATCAGGCGGCCAAAGACTCGGTTAGAGACGCGAATAAGACCAAGTCGAAACAGCTTGTCGCAAAACTAAAGACAGACATGCGGGAGCTCCTGAAGGGCGACAAGCTTCCAGATGGATCTGTGCGACGAACTAACGTTGGGGAGCGGCTCGAACAGATTATTAACGCTCTCGACGCGCACGACCCGAACCAACGGATGAATCCCGAGGTTGCCGTCGAAAAAATTCGAACGATCGTCATCGAAGAGCTCGAGGTGAAGAGAAACGAGAAGAACTTCCCTGGCTCGGAGGTGTTTACTGAGGTCGACGTCTACGCAGAGACCGGCATCTCTTTGGAGAAGTTTGCGAAGATGAACGACGACGACAAGCAGGGAATGACCCGAAGGGAAGTCAACGGGGTGGTTGGCGTTTACAAGAAGGTGACCGACATCGATGTCTTGGTGGTCAACGGCTCGAAAGCCCAACGAATGGAACAGATCAAGACCGGCGTAAACGACCGCCCGGGCTCCGCAGCCTCGCAGAACAACGAAGTGTTCGAGGCGATCAAGACCGCGCGTTCCAAAGGCGAGAAGCTGGTCTTTGTTACCAATAGCGGACAGGATCTGACTGGAAAAGTTGACACGTCGTCGCTGACGCCAGGCGTTTCTGTGACGGTCGGTCCGGCGAATGCGGGTTTCAAGGAGTCGCTTGACTATGTTGCTGCAGACCTTCAGCGAACCATCAAGGAGTTCGTAAGCGAGCGTGGCGTCGAGCCAGCTGATCATAAAACGAAGGGCAACGGTGGGACGTGAGCGGGTGGGGGAGTCTCAATTTTGTAAAGCCGGAGTGGCGTGACGATGACGCTGACAATGTCGGCGACTACGTTGTTGATAACTATCGTCACGGACCCAGCGACCTTCGCGTCGCTTTCGAGTTGCTCGCGCTATCAGGCAAGGTTGATATGGCTCAACGGCTCGAAGGCCTGATGAGCACGACCTATCAGCGAGACGTTGCTATCCTCGAGCACAATGAACTTGACGAGATGATCGGAATCCTCGGAGAGGTTCCGGTGATAGCCCGCAAGACTCTCGTCGACGAAAATGATCGCGTGCCGACTGATAAGGTCGAACAACTGAAGAGCCGTAGCTCTGAGCTGAACTTCGGAAATGCCGGGGGGCACATACCCGAAGACGGAGTTGTCGAGGGAATCTTGCGCGTGCATAGCGTTCGTAAGGCTCTCGAAGCAGCGCGAGCACGCGGACTCGACGTGGCGCTTAACTGACCCCGCGGCTGTCTGGACGAAGCGGCCGTCCGGACTGCGCCGTCTGGCGCACAAAGGTAGCGAAGAGATCGACCAGATCATTCACCATCTGGATGGCACAAGGACGAACAGAGTCGCGTTCTTGCCTAGAAGATCGAAGAATTGAAGAGCCATAGTACCGTGCTCGATTTTGATGCCGAAGGCTGCCATCAGCGCGAGGTCGGCGTTGCGGAAGGATTGTCGCGCGTCTATGCCCAGATGCGCTGATGAGCGCTCGTGAGCGTGGCTTGAATGTGTCCTTGAACTAGGGAGCTCGGTTGCCGAGCGCCCAGAGGCACTGCCAACACCACCCGCGCAGATCATGCGTGTTGCGGATCGAGTAGAAATTCCTGAGCAGCACCTCCGCGAATCGCGACTCGCAGCGCATCGCGATCTGCTGAGCACCCATGTCGAGCACGACCTGCTGAAGCTCGTAGTTTGGCGGGTCGTTGCTGACCGCAAACTCAATCAGGATGTCCGTTAGGGCCTCGACATCGGCGTTCGAGATGTCTCGCAATGCGTTTGCCTTGTTGCGTGCTTCGTCAAACGCGGCCGGAAGGAGTTCGAGCCTGATTCCTGGGCCGGCGAAGCTACTGTCCGGCCAGAGGCTGGGAGCGGTGGAATCGTCGCCGCTCCATTTCTGTGCGCTCGCAATGGCTGTTCGGAAGTTTGCCCACTGCACCGGGTTAAGCTCACCGCGCCGAAACCGGACGATTTGATACAACGCATGAGTTGCCAAGCCGTCGTTCTTCAACGCGATGGTCGTGAATTCCATCGAACGTTCGTCGTCGCAGTCGAGGGAGTAGGTCGCACTGGCGGCCGTCTCTGCACCCACTGGGGTTGGAGCGGGCCCGAAGCGAACCGGTTCCTTCGCGGCATTGGTCATGTACGCCTCGATGAGAGCCGCCGCGAGCGCTCTTGCATCCGAGCTGCGCGGGAGGTAGTCGAGCCGATACTCGACGGTTACGTCAGCGTCTGCCAACCGGAGACCAAAGTGATCATCGCGCATCGTCGACAGTCGCGGGTGCCCAGGAATCGATGCAGCAAATCCAGCGTCGCGATGAACGACTTCTCGCGTTTCATCAGTATCGTTGCCCCGCAGTTCGAACGTCACCCGGGCATCATACGCCTAGCCAAGTGAGATCACGCTCGACGCCATAGTAGCATCGACGAATGCGAGCGCTCGCGTTCCTGGCTCTTGTGGCGTGTAAACATCCCGGCGGTCTTGGAAAGACGGGAGAGCCGTTCGGTCTGTTCGCAAGCCTTCAGATGGGAATGACAGTGGACGCGGTCAGAAAGCTCGCACCTGATCTAAGACCGGACCCGAAGGACGAGACACATCTGGCTGCCGATGCGTCGGACGGCTTTCGCTACGACGTGTACTTCGTCGACGGGCACGTCGCTAAGTTCGAGATTCAACCCCCGACGAGGGTTACCCGTGACGAACTGGAGAGAGCCTGGGGCGCACCGCGCGAGGTTCCGTCTGACCTCGGGATCGTCTACACGAACGCATCAAACACGCTTCGCGTAGAGAGCAGCAACGGCAACTCGGTCGACCTCACGTATCTGCCGATGGTTCCGGCAGAGAACTTGCTCGGTAACGATACCTTTGATGGCGTGAAGCTGATTGGGCGTCCGGTCGCAGATGTAAAGCGCGACTTCGCTGGGAAGCCGCACCTGCAGAACGAGCAGTGGAATGCGAACGACTACTCCGCGAACATCAACAACATCTTCCCGGCGACAGAGCTTTGGAGAGACACCGTGCTCGACATCAGGTCGGGAGACGACGCGATCGTGAATCGGTGGGCGTTGATCGCTACATTCGATTCGGATCCCGCGGGGCTGGCGCGCTTGAACGCGCTGTTCGAGAAGCTGTGGGGCAAGCCGACGAAAGATGGCGACAACCTGTTGTTCGGCGCCGACCCGGTGATCATCGTGGAGAGGACAGGCACGCAGATCGAGCGCGTCCATGCCGAGAGCAAGCAGTTGCGCGAACGCAAGTAACCATGGCGGTTAGCAGCGCGTACCGCCAGTTGTTGGTCTCGGCGGCGTAAGTCTTCCATCCGGCGAAGCAAACTCTGCTATCGGCTTCGAGACGGCCGGCTAGGTTGGAGCGTAGAGCCGTATCCGGGAATCGCAGCACGCTGATTCGTGACTTCCTCGGGCGCGCCGGTAAGCGTGATGATGGGCTCGCCAACTACAGGGGCTCGCGTTCCGTTCGTGCTCGCGAGCACCGGAACATCGAGCTCGATGTGTGGGGATAAGGCCTCCGCGGGCGCGCTCGGCTTGCTGTCGTCGCTGTGGCACCCAACACCGAGCGCGATCGCAGCGAACCAGTGAACGGTGCGGTGGCTCATCGGCTGGGTGCGGAATCGATTATGGCACCATGCTGCATTGCCAAGGTGCTGACGCTGGCCAGGCGTCACGGACGCATATTGGGCGAACATTCCCCGATCCGGTAGCGTCCATAATCCCGGTCCGGTGTCCCAACGTCTAGTCAACGGGATCGTCCACCGTGGTAAGCCCATCCGGTGACGGTCGACCCCGTGCTCGCTCTCGACGGCATCCTGCGGCGTGCGGTGCACGCTGCGTTCGGTTCGGAGATCGACCCTCAGGTTCGGCGATCGACCCGCGCGGATCTCCAGGCTGACATCGCGCCGCAGCTCGCGCGGTCACGGGGCGAGAAGCCCGACGAGATCGCGGCGCGGATCGTCGCGGCAATTCCGGCGAATGATCTGATCGATCAGATCGTGATCGCGCCGGGCGGCTTTCTCAACGTCACCGTGAAAGCGGCGTGGCTCGCCGACGCGGTGACGAGGATCGCGGCGGACGGGCGCTTGGCCGTGCCGCGCCCGCCGAGCAAGCGCGTCGTGATCGACTACTCGTCGCCGAATATCGCGAAGGAGCTCCACGTCGGGCACCTGCGCAGCACCGTGATCGGCGATGCGATCGCGCGCGTGCTCGAATTTCTCGATCACACGGTCGTGCGCCAGAATCACATCGGTGATTGGGGCACGCCGTTCGGCATGTTGATCGAACACCTCGTCGATGTCGGCGAGGACGATGCCTTGCATGATGTTGGCGTCGGCGAGCTGTCGACGTTCTACCGCGCTGCGCGCGCGAAGTTCGACGCCGATCCGGCGTTCGCTGATCGCGCACGCCAGCGCGTTGTCGCGTTGCAGGCCGGCGACGCGCAGACATTGGCGTGGTGGCGCGTGCTCGTCGATGAGACGACGCGCTACATGCAGGGCGTCTACGAACGCCTGGGCATCGAGCTGCGCGACAGCGACATTCGCGCCGAGAGCTTCTTCAACGATCGCCTCGCGCCGCTCGCGACCGAGCTCGAAGCGAGCGGCCGCGGTGTGATCAGCGACGGTGCGCTGTGCGTGTTTCCCGCCGGCTTCACCAATCGCGAAGGCAACCCGTTGCCACTGATCGTGCGCAAGCGCGACGGTGGATACGGCTACGCGACCACCGATCTCGCAGCGATCCGCTACCGGCTCACCGAGCTCGGCGCGACGCGCCTGATCTACGTCGTCGGGGCCGCACAAGCCCAACACCTCGCGATGGTGTTCGCGTCCGCGCGAGACCTCGGCTGGCTCGTGGCGCCCACGCATGTCGAACACGTCGGCTTCGGTTTGGTACTCGGCTCCGACAAGAAAAAGCTCGCGAGTCGCGATGGCTCACCGCCGCGCTTGATCGACTTGATCGACGACGCGATCGCTGCGGCGACCAAGGCGATCCTCGAGCTCGAAGAAAGGCGCGCGAAGCGCGACCTCGACGTCGCGCCGCTTCCCGCGGAGGTCCGCCGGGACGTCGCTCGCATGGTCGGCATCGGTTCGATCAAGTACGCCGATCTGTCCGCGGACCGGGCGAAGGATTACGTGTTCAACCTCGAGCGCATGGTGAAGTTCGAGGGCAACACGGCCGGCTACGTGCAGTACGCATACGCTCGCGTATGCGCGATCTTCCGCAACGCCGGCGGCACCGCGCTCGGCCCGATCGAGATCGCCGATCCGCGCGAGCGCGCCCTCGCGCTCCAACTCGCGAGCTTCGGCAGCGCGGTCACGTCGGTCGAGGCCACGCTGCAACCTCATCACCTCGTGGGCTATGCGTACCAACTCGCGACCGCGTTCACCGCGTTCTACGAGCACTGCCCGATCCTGCGCTCCGACATCGCGCCCGAAGTTCGCGCGTCGCGGCTCGCGCTCGCCGACGTCACCGCGCGAACGCTGCGGAAGTCGCTCGGCCTCCTCGGCATCGAGGCTCCCGAACGGATGTAGCTTCGTGGGAACCTGGCTCGAACGCCATCGGCGGCGTACAACGCGGCAGTGAACTCGCCGCAAGACGCGCTCGACCTGCTGCGCTCCCTCGGCGCGGTGCCGTGGCTGGTCCGCCATCACGAGCTCGTCGTCGAGGCCGCCGGTCTTCTCGTCGCCGGGCTGTCGGGCGTGCGGTTCGATCGGGGCGCGGTTTTGATCGGCGCGGCGTTGCACGATGCCGGCAAGATCATCCACCCCGATGAGATGTCCGCGCCGGGCCATCACCACGAGCAAGCGGGCAGGGACTTGCTCCTGGCCCACGGTGTGGCCGCCGAGCTCGCGCGGTTCTGCGTGACCCATGCCGCCTGGCAGGATGGCAGTCTCGAAGATCAGCTCGTCGCACTGGCCGACAAGCTGTGGAAGGGCAAGCGCGACGAAGCGCTCGAGCGCGTCGTCGTCGACGAGATCGCAACGGCGAGCGGCAAGGAGCGTTGGGAGGTGTTCGAGCGCGTCGACGCGCTGTGCGAGACCATCGCTGCCGATGGCGACGATCGGCTGGCACGATCGACGGCCGACCTGTCGCTGTGATGGGGCGCGCGCGTTCAAGGGCTGACGCTGGCTTCGACGATCTCGGTCACCCCAGTCAGCGTGCGGTACTGGAGCGGACCGAAGAGCGCGGTCAGGTCGCGGAGCAGAGCCACCGGCACGCGCTCGTCGTAGACCTCGACGCGCAGCTCTTCGGGTGTCCACGGCGACGACTTCTTCGGCCGCATCCGCATCACGTGGTCCGAGCCGTGCGTGACGTCGAGCGTCTGCCGCGTCTTCGTCAGCGTGCAACCGGCGGCTTCGATCACCTTTGCGACGTCTGCATCACTGTGGCGAGTCGCATCCCGCAACAGCTCGGGCGGCAAGGTCCGCACGGTCGAGCCGATCACGGAGCGCAGGCGCAGAGGCGACCAGCGAAGGAGCTGCGTCCTGCGCCGCATGCCACGCCATCCGCCCGCGCCGAGCGACGCCATCCACAACACCATGAGTCCAGTCGTGACGAACCACGAGTCCGTGGCCATCGTGGAGAGGAGCGGACGAACGAACGCCACCTGACCGGCGACACCGATCAGGAAGATGCCGCCGAAGATCAACAACACCAGAACCTGGACGAACGCTTCGCTCGCATTTTCAGCGTCAGGGTCCTTGGCGCCGGCACGAGGGATGAGTCGGACGAGCCAGTACGCGATCCCGAACGACACGAGCCACGAGAGCAGCGACATCCCTCGATGCATCCAGCGGCGGAACGTTCGCGCAGCCGGAGACCGCATCGTGATCGGCAACTGGATCGAGTCGTTACCTTCGCGGTTCACGAACGATCGGTCGCCGGCCGAGACCGCCATCACCATCGCGATCTTCAGCTCGATGGTGCTTTCTCGTTGCGGGGTATCCGCGGGAATGTCGAGCGTGAATCCCTGCGCGTCCTCGCCGCCACCGCGTGCCGAGATCGAGCTGCCCCAGTCTGGTCGAGAACCCTCCACGGCGACGTTCGCCGACCCGAAGCGTGCGGTCATCGACGTGATCGTGGTCCGGTAACCGCCCTTGGCAGCGACGCGCACGGCGACCGTGTCACCCGGCGCCACATCCTGCGTGCGCAGCCAGGCTTGCGTGTCGATGCTTTCACCGTCGGGCATCCAGGAATCGAGCTTGCTCGCGCCGCAGGTGGCCACTGCCGCCAACGGCACACCGAGAAACAAGATCAGGATGGCAATCCCGCCGGGTGTAGGCCCTCGCCGCCGCCCTCGTACGTTGCTCATCGGATGCACGATACACCGCTGCATTGCTCGCCCGCGAGCGATAGGATCGATGGCGACGGCGGACGTATGGACGCTTCGATTCGGCGACTGATTCGCGAACATCACGAGCAGCGGCTCGCGCGAATCGCAACGGCGAAGGCGGAGGCGCCGGCCGACAAAGAGCCGCTCGACGTCGAGCTCGTGAAGCGGAGCTCGCGCACTGGCGCGTTGGGCTCGATGAGCGACGAGGACCTGACCGTGAAGCTCGAGGACTTGTACTACGTCGACCACCCGCGCTACCGGAGAAACCAAGAGCTCGTCGAGCTGATTCGCCTACTCGGCGACTACGAATAGCCAGACCGTCTCGAAGGTACGGGCCCCAACCTGCGTGATTGTCGGACGCGAGATGAGAGCGTCACGGTAGGTGCGTGTAGCCCCCGAGCCCCCTGAACATGTGCCGCTCCGTCGGGTACGATGGTGGCTTGCATTCCGAGGACGTCGAGACGGACTCGGTGTCACCTGCGGCGGCCGCCGCAGCCGTGGCCCCGAAGCATCGTCCGCAGCCGGCACTCGTGCGCGGCGCGTGCGTGGGTCGTTACGTCATCCTCGATCAGATCGGCCTCGGCGGGATGGGCGTCGTCTATCGCGCCTACGATCCGGATCTCGATCGCCGCGTCGCGCTGAAGCTCGTGCGCGCGGTCAGCGAGGATGCGACGTCGCGACTCGTCCGCGAGGCCCAGGCGCTCGCGAAGGTCTCGCACCCGAACATCGTCCAGATCTTTGACGTCGGCGTGTTCGGCGACACGGTGTTCATCGCGATGGAGCTGGTCGAGGGTCGCACGCTCTCGAAGTGGACGCGCGAGACGAAACCGGAATGGCGCCCACTCCTGGCGCACCTGATCGACGCCGGTCGCGGCCTCTCCGCCGCGCACGCCGCCGGCCTCGTTCACCGCGACTTCAAGCCGCAGAACGTGATCGTCGGCGAGGATGGCCGCGTCCGCGTGCTCGACTTCGGCGTCGCGCGACTCGCCGTCGATCGCTCGACGACCAGCAGCGACGACCTCGAGCTCGACGCGTCGTCGTCTGGCAAGCTCGCCGCATTCAACGCAGAGCCCGACACCGGCGTCGCGACCGCACTGGAGCGGCCTCGTGCGCGGACGCATAACGAGGACGACCTCCCGCGGTTCGTCGTCAGCCGACTCACGGGGACGCCGATCTACATGGCACCGGAGCAGCGCCGGCCGGGCATGCTCGACGCGCGCGCGGATCAGTTCTCGTTCGCGGTGACGTGCTGGGAGATGCTTCACGGCGTCCGCCCGTTCCAGGGCGAGGACGAGAAGGCGTACCTCGCGGCATCTTCAGACGGTAAGTTCCGCACGCCGCCCGCGAACAACGCCACGCCGGTCTGGGTGAGGCGCGCACTGCAGCGTGCGATGTCACCGAAGGCCGACGAGCGGTTTCGCACCATGGACGAGCTGCTCGCCGCACTCGCCGCAGATCCGGCGCGCCGGCGCCAGCGGATCGCGACGATCGCCGCGGGCATCGTGCTCGCCGGTGCGGCGACGGTCGCGATCGCGACCCGCACGCACGCCGCCACGCCTTGCGAGGACGCGGCGCAACACCTCGCGGGCGTCTGGGATCCAGCGATCGCCTCGCGCCTCGCGCACGCGTTTCATGCAACCGGCGCGAGCTTCGCCGACGATGCGACCGCGAAAGTCCGGATCGCTCTCGATCATCGCGCCGACGCCTGGATCTCGATGCACCGCGAAGCCTGCCGCGCGACCCGCGTGAGCGGCGAGCAGAGCGCCGCGCTACTCGATCTCCGTATGGGCTGCCTCCAGCGCCGGCGCCTCGAGATGCAGGCGCTCGTCGATCAGCTCGTGACCTCGGCGGATCGAAGCCGCGTTGCTGCGGCCGTCGAAGCTGTCGATCGCCTGCCGTCGATCGCTGCGTGCGCGGACCGAGAGGCATTGACCGCGGTCGTGCCGCTGCCAAGCGACCTCGCGCAGCGGACCCTGATCACCGCGCTGCGGACCGAGCTCGCGAACATTCGTGCGTTGCTCGCGACGGGCCAGTGGCCAGCGGCGGAGCGACGCGCTGTGGCAGTCGCGCAACGGGCGCATGTTCTCGATTGGGCGCCGCTCGTCGCAGAGACTGCCCTCTTGCGCGGACGCGTCGAGCGCCAGGTCGGTGATGGCCGGGCGGCTGAGGCGGCCTTGACCGAAGCCGTCGAAGCGGCCGCGCACGCGCACGAGGATGCGATCAGCTCGCAGGCATGGACCGAGCTCGCGTGGGTCGTGGGTTACGAGCAGGGACGTCCCGCGGAGGGGCTCGCGTTCGCGACCGCTGCCGAGACGGTCGCGGTCCGCACCGATGCCGCGCCGCACGATCTCGCAGGCATCGCCCAGACGCGCGCGCTGATCTGGTCTGCGAAAGGCGACCAGGAGGCCGCGCTGCGCGAAGCAAAACGCGCGCTGATCCTCGCGGACCGCGATCGCACCAACGATCCGACGCAGGCGACCGACGTACTCGGCACGATCGCTTTGATCGAGACCGAGCAAGCGGACTACGCGCACGCCGAAGCGACGCTCCGCGACGTGCTCGCACGCCGGCGCAGCGAGCTCGGCGAGGGCCATCCGCAGGTCGCGGACGCATTCGACAACCTCGGCGTCGTGCGCTTCCACCAGGGCGCGTACGAGGAAGCGCGCAAGGACTACGAACAAGGCCTCGCGATGCGGACCGCAGTCCTCGGTTCCGACTCGCGCGATGTCGGCACGTCCCACAACAACCTCGGCGGCCTGCTGCTGGAGACCGGCGACGATCGCGGCGCGGAGTATCACCTCGAGATCGCGCTCCAGATCTACGAGCACGTCCTCGGTGCCGAGCACGCCGACCTCGCGATTCCGCTGTCGAACCTCGGCGAGCTCGCCACGCGGCGCGGCGACTACACGCTCGCGCTTCACGACTGCCAGCGCGCCCTCGCGCTCGATTCCAAGAGCGGTCCGGACGATCCGCAGCTCGCGTTCGACCTCGTCTGCATCGGCGAGGCCCAGCTCGGTCGCCACGACCTCGCCGCCGCACGCATGTCGCTCGAGCGCGCGTTGAAGCTCCGCGAGCACACCGACGGCGATGCCGGCGAGCTCGCACGCACTCGCTTCGACCTCGCAAAGGCGATCACCGACCGCTCTCGCGCCCGCACGCTCGCGATCCAGGCGCGCGACGGCTTCGCGACCGCCGGCGAGCAGTGGCAAGCGCGCCACGCCGAAACGATCACGTGGCTCGCTACGCGCCGATAGAGCTCAGAACTGAAAGCTGATCGGTGCGAGGAAGACCTCGCGCGCGAGCAACACGTCACCACCGCGGACGTCCGTGAAGCCTTCCTTGTCGAGCGCGTCGCGCACGTCGGCGGTATGAACCCAGCGACCGACGACCTCGACAGCGACGCCATCGCGGAACAGGTCGGGCAGCGGGCCCTTGATCACGACCGTGATCGTTCGACCCTCGCGCTGGAGCTCGAACCGGGCGTGCGGCACACCGGCGACCGTCCGAGCAAGCGCGCCCGAGACCCGGCCGGCGATCTCGACGAGCTCTCCGCGGTCTCGCTCCTCGAGACGATCGACGTGCTTGATCTTCTTCGGCCGGTCGTCGCGCCCGTCGCACGCAGCGCACAAGCCAAGGACGAGTAGCCATCGCA
>JBDUAS010000228.1:0-11395 GCA_040004535.1 Deltaproteobacteria bacterium | reverse complement strand
GCCTCGTCGCGATCGCGACCGTCATCCTGACGATGATCGGGCTCGGCGTGATCGCCGGCCTGTTCCTCGTCGCGAACGCGGGTTGGATCCCGGTCTCGATCCCGCCGTGGCTGACCGGCTTGTTCGGCGACAAGCCGCACGACGTGTGGTTCCCGGCGCTGATCGCCGGCTGGCTCGCGAGCGCCGTGTTGATCGCGGCGCTCGTCCTGTGGTCGATGTTCTACGTGTGGCGGCGCCGCCAGTACGAATCGCTCGTCGGCCGGCTCGAGCGGGAGCTCGCGAAGCTGCGCAACCTGCCGTTCACCGAGCCTGCGCCGCTCGAAGATCTACCCGAGCTGCCGAGCACGCAGGCGGCGCGCGTGATGAACGCACTCGACGACGACGCTGGCCTCCCGCCATGAACGTCCTCGTCGCGGCCGCCTGGCTCGGTGTGTTTCGTCCGGCCGCGAAGCTCGAGCCGAGCCAAACCCGCGCTATCGTCGGCCGTGCCGGCGAGGTCGTCGTGCTGACTCCGAGCGATGGCTCGGCCGCGCCGACCGGAGATGTCGCGATCGTCCAGCCGCTCGCCGGGATGAACCTCGTCGCTCCGATCGACCACGGCAAGATCGCACTGCCGCTGTTCGCGATCGATCGCCGCGAAGGCGCCAACGCGGTGCTGTTGCTCCCGGCGGCGACGGTCGTCCGGTTCGTGACGCCGACGGCCGGCGATCTCAAGGCGATCAAGGCCGTGTTGATCAAGGATGATGTCCTGGCCGGCGTGAAGCGCTCGCTGAACGGCCTCGAGGTCGGCGCGATCGATATCGACGGCGATGGCAAGGCCGACTACGCCGTCACGTACGGCTGCAACGCGTGGGGCGACGGTCAATGCCAGAGCCATGGCGCGTTCTTGCTCGCGCGCGACGGCGCCGTGTGGCGAGAGCTGCAGTGAATCCGTAGTAGCATCGACCCTCGATGGGAGCCGCGCTCGTCCTCTTGCTCGTCGGGCTCGGCGCGATGGCCGCGGGCGTGTTGATCGGCCGGTACTACGTGCCCGACGATCGCCAGATGCGGCGCACGGCGCGTCACGCCCGCTCGTACATGCGCGCGATCAGCCACTTGATCGCACGCGACACCGACACCGTGATCGACGAGCTCAAGACGGTCGTCGAGGAGAACATCGAGGACGTCGAACCGTACTTCGCGCTCGGCGCGATGTTCAGGACCCGCGGCGAGCACGAGCGTGCGATCCGCGTCCACCAGGCACTCGCACTACGCGAACGCGATCGCCGCAAGGTCCGCCACCGCGCGCTCTACGAGCTCGGCCTCGATTTTCGCGCCGCCGGCATGCCGCGCCGCGCGACCCGGGCCATGGAAGAAGTGTTGCTCGACGAGCCCGGCCACGAGGGCGCGCTGCGTGCGCTCGCGTCGTTGTACGAGGAGCAAGCACGGTTCAACGAAGCAGCGGGCCTGTGGAAGCGCCTCGGCGTGCGGCGCGGCGAGGACACCTCGAAGCGCGAGCACCATCTGCTCGTCGCGGCCGCACAGGCGGCGCTCGCGCGCGACGACGTCGAGAGTGCGAAGCACTTGTTGAAGGCCGCGCAGAAGCTCGCCGAGACGCCGCACTTCTACGCCGCGGCGGCCGAGCTCGCGGCGGCGCGCAAGAACTTCCGCGGCACCAAGGAGCGGTTGCGCCAAGCGTTGCTCGCAGATCCGGCGCTCGCGCCGCACCTTCTGCCCGGGCTGATCGCGGCCGAGGAGGGCATGGACGGTGGCGCGAAGCCGAAGGAAGACGAGCTCGCAGAAGAGGACGCGCCGACGGAGGTGCCGGAGCTCGCGGCGGGCGCCACGCGCGCGCTCGCCGAGGGGACGTTGCCCGGCTCGGGCTCGGGCTCGGGCTCGGAGATCGCCCTCGTGAAGCAGACCGTCGCCTTGGTTCCCGACGACAAGCCGACCGGATCCGTCAGCGAGCGCGTGCTCGCGACGCTGGTCGAGATCGAGGCGCAGACCGGGCCTCGGCTCGAGATTGCACTTATCCGCGCGCAGCTCGGCGCGGCCGCCGCGGCGACCGATCCGGCGATCCGCGCGGACCTCACCAGCGAGCTCGCGACGCGGTTTCCCGAGGCGCTCGCGGCGCGTGTCGCGACCGCCCGCACCGCGCTGGCGAGCGGCGACGATCGCGCGATCAAGTCGGCGCTCGAGGCACTCGCCGGCGAACGCGGTGCGCTCGCGTGGGCGCTGCGCGGGCGCTGGCAGTGCGGCAACTGCGGCAACCGCCCAGGTCAGTTCAGCTGGCGCTGCGGCCAGTGCCGGCGGTGGGGCACGCTCAAGATGGAGACCGGGGTCGAGCCCCCGCCGGCCCAGGCGCGCGAGCGCCGCGAGATCACGCGCACGCGGCTCGATGGCCTGCTCGGCACCGCGCCCGATGCGAGCCTGCCGTCGGCGACGCTCGATACCGGGCTCAGCGAAGACGAGCTACGCGAGGCCGGGACGCGGCGATCGCTGCTCAACCGCGTCGGTGGTTGGTTCTCGAACCGGCTGCGCCGCAATCCGTAACGGCTCTGGTATACCGGCAGCGGCATGTCGCCCGCGGATCCGCCCAAGCCGCCCGAGTCGGGTCCGCCGAACATGGAGGGGTCGCGACCTGCGCGCGGCCCCGAGGTCGAACGAATCACCCAGCCGCTCGGCACGGTGGGGGATAGCGGTCCGGTGCGCGGACGTCGCGACACCTGGTTTGGCGACACCCGCGGTTCGGTGCTGCGCTTCCTCGGGCGCTGGGCGTTCGTGGTGTTCATCATCATCGTCGCGATCATCGGTCGCTCGGTGCTGCTGCCGTTCGTGTTCGCCGGCCTGATCGCCTACATCCTCGCACCGATCGTCGAGCGCATGACGCTGCGCCGCAACGGCACGCGCCGGATGCCGCGCGGGCTCGCGATCGTCTTCTGCTACATCGTGTTCATCGCCGCGGTCGTCGGCTTCATGTTCCTGCTCGTGCCGCGCCTGTCGCGGGAGGTCGCTCGGCTCGGCAAGGAAGCGCCCGGCCTCTACAAGCGGATCAACGAGGAGTACACGCCGCAGCTCGCGCACTGGCTCGAGCATCGGTTCCCGTCGCTGCAGCCGCAGAAGGTCGTGCAGGAAGAACAGCCGATCGTCCCGGAAGTCCCGATTCCACCCGGCACCGCGTTCACGATGACGCCGCTGCCCGATGGCCGATTCGCGCTGCAGCTGTCGCCGAACGGCATCGAGATCCGGCCCGACACGGCGGGCGGGTATCGGATCA
Organism: Deltaproteobacteria bacterium; assembly: GCA_040004535.1. GTDB lineage: Bacteria > Myxococcota_A > Polyangia > Haliangiales > Haliangiaceae > JABFXX01. Next base: position 8,139 of record JBDUAS010000228.1, on the reverse strand, counting down.
TTCCCGTCGAGAATCGCAGCGAGCCGCTGACGCTCGAGGACAAGCTGCGCGCGTACGTGCGCAGCGGTCTGGTCGGGCTGCAGGGCAAGCTCAACGACGTCGTGCGCGTGTTGCAGAGCGTGGTCACTGGATTCGTGAAGGGCATCTTCGCGTTCTTCTTCACGCTGATGATCGCGGCGTTCATCCTGATCGACGTCGAGAAGGTGCACGCGTTCCTGCGCGGGCTGTTTCCGTCGAACACGCGCGACGACTACGACACGATCATCTCGGGCATCGACCGCGGTCTGTCGGGCGTGATCCGCGGCCAGCTCCTGATCTGCTGCATCAACGCCGCGGTGACGTACATCGGCCTGTTGATCTTCGGTATCAAGTACCAGGTCATCCTCGCGATGGTCGCGGGCATGATGAGCTTGATCCCGATCTTCGGATCGATCCTGTCGTCGGTGCCGATCGTGATCGTCGCGCTCGCGTCGGGCGATCAGGGCGTCGACATCTTTCGCGGCGTCGTGATGGTGCTGTGGATCGTCGGCATTCACCTGATCGAGGCGAACGTCCTCAACCCGAAGATCATCGGCACCGCGGCGAAGATTCACCCCGTGCTCGTGATCTTCGCGCTGTTCCTCGGCGAGGCGAGCTACGGGCTCGTCGGTGCGCTGCTCGCCGTGCCGTTGCTCAGCGCGATCCAGGTGATCTTCATGTACTTCTATCGCAAGCGCTGGAAGGAAGCCCCGGCTCAGATCCTGCCGCAGACGGGGCCGCCGCCGATCGTGCCGGTGGCGCCGTTGCCGCCGACTAAATCGTGATCCGGCGCATAGCCGATGGCAGTGGATTGAACGCTGGGGGCACGTCTGGTACCCCATAGAGTAATGGTGCGTTGGATCTCCGGTTTGGCCGTCGCGCTGGCCGCGTCAGCCGCGAACGCACAGCCCGTGGATCCGTACGCGCCGACGCCGAAGACGCCTGCGGCGAAGGCGCCCCCGCCAGCGCCGGCGCCCGGTCCGGCGCTCGGTCCGGCGCTCGGTCCGGCGCTCGGTGCGCCCGAACCGGCTCCACCGTCGGCGCAGGATCCGGTGCTCGCCGAGCAGATCGCGACCTCGTTGGTCGCGCGCGCGCAGGAGCTGATCGAAGCGCGGATCTGGGTCGACGCGAAGCAGCTCGCGGTCGAGGCGCTCGTGAAGTCGCCGAACGGTCCGTCCGCAGCGCACGCGAAGGCGATCATCAAGCAGGCGAACACGGCGCTCGGGATCTCCGAGTCGGCGCCGCCTGTCGACACCGTCAAGATCACCGACGACAAGCTCCCCGAGCCGGGACCGGCCGAGCCGGCGCCGCGCGTCGATACGATCACACACACGAGCCGCGCGGGCTTCGTCCACGGCGCGCTGTACGGCGGCGTGATCGGCGCCGCGATCGGATCGTTCATCGGTCAGAACGAAGCGAGCGGCGCGGTCCCGCTCGGCCTCGGGCTCGGCGCGGTCGGCGCGCTCGCCGGTGACTACGCCGCACGCAAGATGAACGCGGACCCGGCGCAGATTCGCACCGTCGGTGCAGGCACCGTGTGGGGCGGCGTGATCGGCGGGATGTTCGCGGGCACCGTGCAAGGTGCGAACGGCGGCGACGTCAATGGCTCGGGCGTGCTCGTCGGCGCTTCGATCGGCGCGACGGTCGGTGGCCTCGTCTCGCTCGGCATCGCGAAGGATCACAAGCTGACGACCGGCGACGTCGCGCTCGTCGACACGTTCGGTGGGATGGGCACGCTCGGCGGGCTCACGATCGGCATGCTGATGCAGCCGGCGCAGCGCGAGGCCTACTCGTTGAACGCTGCGCTCGGCGCAACGGCCGGCGTGATCGTCGGTTACATCGCGGCGCCACAGACGAACACGACCGAGCGCCGCATGGTGCGCGTCGCCGGGCTCACGCTCGCGGGCGGCGCGGTGCCGTTCTTGTTGTATGCCGGCATTCACGACAAGCACGGCACGTGGGACGAGCGGCTGACCGGTGGCTTGTCGTCGCTCGGCTTGATCGGTGGCGCGTGGCTGGGGTTCTACCTGACCGGCGATCTGGATGAAGGGCTCGACGTCAACGAGCTCACCAAGCACAAGGATGCCGACGACGCTCCGATGGCCGTGGTCAGCAGGCATTCGAGCGGGCGCTGGGCACTCGGCGGTGTCGGCGTGACGCCGCTGTCACGGCAGCTGTCGCAAGATCACGGCCTCGCTGTGAGTCTCCTCGGCGGCGCCTGGTAGCCCCGGCTACGGCCGACGGACCTTGAACACGAACGCGCCGCCGAGCTTCACGTCTTCAAAATCTGAGAAGCCGATGCGCTGCAGCCACGCCCGCAGCTCGCCCGGCTCGAAGCGGCGAATGCCAGCTGCGCGCGCGGCGAGTCGGCCGAGCAGCGACGGCGCTTCCGAGAACGTCGAGCCGACGTAGATGCCCCCCCTGCGCAGGACGCGCCGGATCTCGCGGAACACCAGCTCCGGATCGTCGTACGCATGCAGCGCACCGGCGTTGTTGACGCCGCCGAACGAGCCGTCGACGAACGGCAGCGCGTGCGCGTCGCCGCGCAGCAGCACCGCGTTCGTGTAGCCGCTCGTGCGTTGCGCCGCGACGTCGAGCATCGCGCGCGAGATATCGAGCCCGACCACGAGCTGGCCAGGAGCCGCGGCCGAGAGTGCGCGCACGAACACGCCGGGACCGCACGACAGATCGAGCCACGGTCCGGTGCGATCGTCGAGGTTGAGGCTCTGCTTGTGGATGAATAGCTCGCCGCTGACCCCTCCGACCGCCGCGCCGGCACCTCTGCCGGCGAGCATCCGGACGAACGTCGGTCGCCACACGCGCTCGTAAACCCGCGCGACGAGGTCGCTCTCCATGAAGCGCTGCTCCGACGTCGACGCGAGCGTCTCCTGACCGGTGTCGATCAGGTCGAGCACGCCGTGGCTCGTGCGCGTCGGCTCGAGCCCGCAGCTCTTGCAGCGGGGCGTGCGGAGGTCAGAAAACGGCGCCGCGGTCCGGCAGCGCGGGCATTGCAGGATCGGCAGGACGGCTGGATCCACGCCGGTGTTGTAGCCCACTCGCGATCGCTGGAGTTGAAACCCGCCGCCGTTTTGGGTACCACGGCGGGGATGACGACGAGGATGTGGGTGCTGGCGTTCGCGTGCACGAGCGGCCTGGTTGCTGCTGCTCCCAAGGGCGCCAGAAAAGGCAGCGCGCCCGACAAGAAAGCCGCCATCGCGCAGCTCGCGATCGCGCTGGACGGCGTCGACGACGAGGCCGCCGCGAAGGCCGCCGACGAGCTCGGCGACTCGACCGAGCCCGCGGCGCACGATGCGCTCCTGGACAGCCTGGCGTTCGGCCTGCGAGCGCCGGTCGCGGTCCAGGCGCTGAGCGCGCTCGCGAAGCACCCGGCACCACCAGACGTGTCGTCGCTCGAGCGCTACGCGTTGCACCACAACCCGACGGTGCGGGGGAGCGCGCTGAACGCGCTCGCGCTGTATCCCGATCCCGTCGCTCACGCTGCGGTGGTGCAGGGCCTCCACGATCCCGCCGGCGTCGTCCGGACGTCCGCTGCGAACGCTGCGGCAAAGGCCCACGTCCGCGAGGCGATCGAGCCGTTATTCGCGCTGCTCGCTCGTGGGGAAGAATCGGCGGCACGCGCACTCGCTGCGATGGCCGACGCCGACCTCGTCCGCAAGCTCGGCGATCAGCTCGGCAAGGTTCCAGACGCCTCGCTCGCGCTGTGCCTCGGCCTCGTGTTGCGCCGCCCCGATTTCGGCCCCGACGCCGAGCGTGTCGAGGTCGTTCGCGCGATCGGCAAGATCACCGATCAGTCCGCGGTCAACGCGCTGACCGACTACATCGACGCGACGCCGAAAAATCCGCCGCGCCAGTCCCGCGCCGAAGCCGAAAAGATGGTCGAAGCCCGGATCTCGGGAGGTGCGAAATGAAGTCGCGCGGTCATCGACTCGCACTCGTACTCGGTCTGATGCTGGGGCTGGGCTGTGGTGGCCCCGTCTTCCGCCTGACCTCTCCGGACAATGATCGCACCGCGCTGACCACCGCGCTCTCCCACCGCGCGCTCCCCGAGCAACCCGCGCCCCTCAATTCGTCCCGCACGCCTCGGGTCTTCATCCTCGCCGCTGGCGGCCCGTCGAAGCAGCTGATCGCGTACGACCTCCAGCGCAACGCGATCCTGTGGAAGCAAGCCGCCGACGTCCAATCCCGGATCTGGGTCGGCGGCAATTTCATCGTCGAGCTCGAAGCCAAACAGCTCGTCGCGCGCGATCAACAGACCGGCGCGATCAAATGGCAGACCGCCATTCCCGGCGAATTCATCGGCGCGACCGCCGACGCCGATCGCGCGTACATCGCGTACAAAGAAAACGCGTCGACCTGGTGGCTCGCCGGCTACGACGGCTCGTCGGGCAAGCGGCTGTGGAAGGCCGATGCCGACGGCATCCTCGGCGCACCGATGGCGCACGGTGGCATCGTCTACGTGCCTTACAACCAGCAGTGGCTGTCGCTGATCGACGGCCGCTCGGGCGCGATCGCCGCCCGCATCCGCGGCATCGACGAAGGCATCTCGATGCTGCGCGTGACCAGCCGGGTCGCGTTCTACGGCTCGAAGCAGGGCGTGTTCCGGCTCGACGAGCGCAGCGCCTCCGGCAAGCGCGCCGAGTCGAGCTATGGCCAGGTCAAAGTCCCACCACAGCTCGACAAGACCAGCTACGGCCGCGACACCTACGATCCGGTCCAGAACGCATACACGGCCGCGGATCGCGCGCGCATCCTGTACGCGGCGCCCGGCGAGGGCATGCAGCTCGACGCGTACGCGGTGCATTACTTCCGGTTCGTGTTCGGCTTCGATCACACCGGCGCGCTGATCTGGGCGTACTCGAATCCGCGGGTCGAGCTGGTCGCGAGCGAGGACACCGGCGCGGCGATCCTCGCGATCTCGCAGACCGGCAATCTCGTCGCGCTCGACCCCGCGAACGGCGCGGTCCGGCTCGATCAAAACATCCTGAACGGCGCCGGCGTGGGCTCCGTGCTCGGGGCGACGTTCGACGCGGACGGTTGGTCACCGTCGGCGCAGGGCGAGAAAACCGAGACGGTCGCCGCGCTGGTGTCGATCGCGCGAGATCACGATGCGCGCTTCGATCGCGTCAAGGAGCTCGCGGTCCAGGCGCTCGCGAAGTTGCCCGGAGGAGAGGTCACGCAGGAGCTGCTCGGCGTGCTCGCCGACAAGCGCGCGCCGCAGCACCTGAAGGACGTCGTCGTCGATCTGCTGGTCGCGCGGAAGGATCCGGCGAGCCTGTCGGTGTTGACCGCACAGCTCGCCGCGCATGACGACTTCTTGCTCCAGACCGAGCCGCTCGCGCTGGGCCCGGTCGCGAAGGCGATCGCTGGTCTCGGCGGCGCGAAGCTCGATCCGGCGGCGGTCAGCGCCGCACTCGTCGCGCTCCAGAGTCATCTCGACGCACCCACGACCCAAGTTGCGGATCTCGTGTTCGTGATCGACGCGATGGCCGCGATCGGCGGGGGCAAGGAGCGCGGAGCTCTCGGCTCTCATCTGCTGCTCTATCACGCCGACGACGACCTCGGCAGCGACCCCGCATGGGGCAAGGCGATCGTGCTCGCACTCGAGAATCACGGCGGCCCCGGAGAGCGCGAGCTGCTCCGCCAGGTCGCGGCGGATCCGCGCACGAAGCCTGGATTAGTCGCGATCATTCGCGACGCGCTCGCGAACGACTGACTGCTATGCTCGGTGCTTGCCGCCGCGCCGGTTCAAGATCGTCATCTGCCGCGGCCCCGAGTGCGGCGATCGACGAGGATCGAGCGCACTTCAGCAGCTGTTCCACGATGCCCTCGACGCGCACGGCGCGCGGTCGACTACCGAGGTCGCATGGCAAAGCTGCTTCGGCCGCTGTACGCAGGGGCCAAACGTCCTCGTGCGTGAAGTGTCGGAAACGAGCCCACAGATCGGCCCCCAAATCGGGAGCGGCTTTGCGACCATGCCGGGCCCGCGCGGCGCGACAGCTCTGTATAATCGGATGGACGGAGCGCGTGTGGAACGTGTGGTCGTAGAGCACGTCATCGGAGGACAAGTCGTTCGCGACTTCATCGAGCGCCCTGGCATCCTCCATTCGCAGCCCGTAGGATCAACGCAGAAGCATAAGAACGAACCATGACTCGCCAACGCTCCGCGCTCTTGCTCTCCGTGCTTGCTCTCGGCTTTGTCTGTGGGTGCAAGGGCGAAACAAAAACCGTCCCGGATCCCCAGACCCTGAGTGATCTCGAGGCCTGTAAGAAGAACTCCGAGGAAAAGGACAAGCTCGCGAAAGCGGTCCAGGACGAGAACGACTACCTCCGCGCGCACGGCGGCTCCGGCAGCGCCTGTGAGGTCACGGTCGCGATCGAAGGCAACGCGCTGACCGTCAGGCCGAGCACCGGCGGTGGCCCGCCGCCCGTCGACTCCAAGGTCGCCGCGGCCGCGAGCAAGGAATTCCTGGACGTTGTCGCGAAGTCGCGTGGCGCGATCCAGAAGTGCTACGAGCAGGCTCTCAAGAAGAACACCGGCCTCCAGGCCCGCACGATCACGCTGACCGTACAGGCCAGCTTCGCCGGCTCGGGCTCTTACAAAGATTCCTCGTTCTCGCCATCGCTCGGCGATACGTTCGACCAGTGCATCAAGACGGTCGCGAGTAAGTGGGCCCTGCCGCAGAACTCGCCGGCGATGAACTTCAAAGCCCAGGTGTCTTTGACGCCGTCGTGACGCTTTGGGGGTGACCCTCAAGGAGCTCGAGAAGCGTCTCGAGAAAGAGCCCGATAACCTGCCGCTGCGGGTGACGGTGGCCGGCATGATGAGCGATGCGGGCCGCAAGGCGGACGCCGTCGAGCATTATCGGCGCGTCGCGCACGCATATCGCGCGCAGGGTCGGTTGCAGCAAGCGCTCGCGGTCGCGCGCAGCATCCTCGAGCTCGCGCCGAACGACACGGCGATCAAGTCGCTGGTCGCGGAGCTGACCGAGGTCAAGACGCCGGCGCCGACGCTGCCGCCGGCCGCAGCCCCGCCACGCCACGAGGAGCGCAAGCCAAGCGCGGCGGAGCCGACGAGGACCGGTGTGCGCGGCGTCTCCGAGCCGAGGGTGGCGATGCCGGCGCCGGAGCTCGACGATCTCGATACGAAGCCACCGGGCGCGACCGGCTCCCGGCCCTCCGGCGTGTTGCCACAGCGGATCACGCACACCGGATTGCGCCCGATTCCGGTGACGACGACCAAGGGGCCGAAGAGCTCGCCGCCGGTGATCCGGATCCCCGAGAAGAAGGGCGACTCTCAGCCGCCGGCGACCGCGACGTTCCGCGCGCAACCACCACCGCCGCCCTCGCGCCGCTCGCCGTTTCCCGACGACGTCACCGATCCGCATATCTCTGGAGGTGCACCGCGGCGCTCGTCGTTCGACACGCCGACCCCGCTGCCGCAACCGGTGCCGTATCACCTCGCGGATCCGACGTCGTCGCAAGATCGGATCTCGCGCGACAACATCCCGGGTCTCGGGCTGGGACTCGACGATGCGCTCGAGACCCGACCGGGCGACAAACCGAACGACGAGCGAGATAGCGACAGCGGCGGCGGGCTCGCGCAGGCTGCGCGCCGGATCTCTAGCTTGTTCAAGCCACGCGCCGAGAAGCCGACGCGTAATCCGTTCACGCCGGATCCGATGCTGCGTCCCGATGCGCCGCCGCAGCCCGCGCCCGCGCGTACCGCGAAGCCCGCGGTCGATCCATATGCCGACAAGCCGCTCATCCCGCGCAGCGACAAGCCGACCCGTCAGCCGCCGCTTGGTCAAATCCGATCCGACAAACCAACGCAGCAACCGCCGCTGGCCCGTAGCGACAAGGCGACGCAGCAGCCGCCGCTGCCCGACAAGCTGCCGGCGCCGGCGAGGCTCGACAAGCTGCCGTCCATCGCAAAGCCGACGCCGGCAGCGCCCCCGCTTGGCGCAGCCCCGAACCCGACGCCGCGGTCCCCGACGCCGGGTGCGTTGCCGGGCGCGCTCGGGCCTCCGCTGCCCCGGACGCGGACACCGTCGGCGATCGAGCCGTTGCCGCGCACGCGGACGCCGTCGGCGATCGAGCCGT
>JBDUAS010000497.1:0-3382 GCA_040004535.1 Deltaproteobacteria bacterium | reverse complement strand
GGAAGCGTCACATCACTCACCTTCGGCGCAGACGAATCCACATCTCGCGCGGCAGGCTGCGGTGACCGACACCGATCCCGTCTGCGGAATGCCCGTCGTTTCAGGGACCACTACGACATTTGCGGGTCACGAGTACCGGTTCTGCAGCGCGAGGTGCCGGGAGAAGTTCGAAGCCGATCCGGGTCAGTACTTGACGCCGTCCACGACGACACCAGCGAAGCACGTGGACTACACGTGCCCGATGCACCCTCAGATCGTGCGAGACGCGCCTGGCGCGTGTCCCATTTGCGGGATGGCCCTCGAGCCACGCACTCCGACGGCGGAGTCCACGGACAATCCCGAACTGCGCGAGATGACGCGCCGGCTGATCGTGTCTGCCGTACTGGCATTGCCGCTTCTGATACTTGCCATGAGCGAGATGATTCCGGCGATCGCGTCGCTGATGTCGGCACGGACGCGGACGTTCGTCGAGCTCGCGCTCGCGACGCCGGTGTGTCTGTGGGCGGCATGGCCATTCTACGTGCGGGCCGCCAAGTCGGTCGCGAATCGTAGCCTCAACATGTTCACGCTGATCGGCCTGGGCGTCGTCGTGGCGTACGGCTACAGCCTCGTCGCCGCACTCGTACCCGGCATCTTCCCGATGGCGTTCCGCGAGAGCGGCGCGGTCCCGGTGTACTTCGAAGCGGCGGGCGTCGTCGTAACGTTGATCCTGGTAGGGCAGGTGCTGGAGCTCCGCGCGCGGACCCGGACCGGCGCGGCGATCAAGTTGCTGCTTGGCCTCGCTCCGAAGTCGGCGCGCCGGATCCGCGATGACGGCGCGGACGAAGACGTACCGCTCGACGCTGTCGTGGCCGGAAATCGCTTGCGCGTGCGACCCGGCGAGAAGGTGCCGGTCGACGGCGTCGTGGTCGAAGGAGACAGCAGCGTCGACGAGGCAATGGTTACGGGCGAGCCGATGCCGGTCCACAAGCGCGCGGGCGATCGGTTGATCGGCGCGACGATCAACGGCACCGGCGCACTGGTCATGCGGGCGGAAAAGGTCGGCGCGAATACGCTGCTCGCGCGGATCGTCGCGATGGTCGCTGACGCCGAGCGCTCGCGTGCGCCGATCCAGAAGCTCGCCGATCGGGTCGCGGGCTATTTCGTCCCGGTCGTGATCGGCATCGCGGTCGTGACGTTCATCGTGTGGAGCGTGTTCGGACCGGCGCCGGCGATGGCGCATGGTCTGGTCAATGCCGTGGCCGTGCTGGTGGTTGCGTGCCCGTGCGCGCTCGGCCTCGCGACGCCGATGTCGATCATGGTAGCGACGGGAAAGGGCGCGACGATGGGTGTGCTGTTCAAGAACGCCGAGGCCATCGAAATCCTGCGCAAGGTAAACACGCTCGTGGTCGACAAGACCGGCACGCTCACCGAAGGCAAACCGAAGCTCGCGAGCGTCGTGCCGGCGGCTGGGCTCGACGAAGCCACATTACTCCGGCTGGTCGCGACGCTCGAGCGTGGCAGCGAGCATCCCCTCGCCGCGGCGATCGTCCACGGGGTCGAGGAGCGTGGCATCGCGCTCGCGAACGCCGAGCGCTTCGAATCGATCACGGGCAAGGGCGCGATGGGACGAGTCGACGGCCGCGCGGTCGCGATCGGCAATCGCGCCTTGATGGATCACGTCCACGCCGACGCCACGACGCTCGCACCACGCGCCGAGGAGCTGCGAGCGGATGGGCAGACGGTGATGTTCGTTGCCGTCGACGGCAAGCTCGCCGGTCTCATCGGCGTCGCCGATCCGATCAAGGCGAGCACAGCCGAGGCAATTCAATCGCTCCATGCTGCGGGTGTGCGGATCGTGATGCTCACCGGTGATAGCGCGACGACCGCGCAAGCCGTCGCGAAGAAACTCGGGCTCGACGACGTCAAGGCCGAGGTTCTCCCCGACCAAAAGGCGGAGGTCGTGAAGGAGTTGCAACGCACCGGGAGGATCGTCGCCATGGCGGGCGACGGCATCAACGACGCACCGGCGCTCGCGCAGGCGCAGGTCGGCATCGCGATGGGGACCGGCACCGACGTCGCGATGGAGAGCGCCAGCGTGACGCTCGTAAAGGGCGATCTACGCGGTATCGCACGCGCGATCACGCTGTCTCAACACACGATGCGCAACATCAAACAGAACCTGTTCTTCGCGTTCGTCTACAACTCGCTGGGAATCCCGATCGCTGCCGGTGCTTTGTATCCCGCATTTGGATTGTTACTGTCTCCGATGATCGCGGCTGCCGCGATGAGCTTCAGCTCGGTCTCGGTGATTGGCAACGCACTGCGCCTTCGTCACACACGTGTGTGACGGCTTTGGACACGACGTTCAGCGCCACACGAACGCCGAGATAGCCCAGATGAACGCGATGAAAAGCCCGAGCCAGACCAGGTCGCCGGCTCGTCCCCAGGCCATGTGAGCGCGCTGCGCCGGATCGTCGGTCGCACGCTGCGCGCGCCGTCGCTGAACATAGCGAGGGTAGGCCATCCCCCATCCGCGATAGCCCCAGCCGTAGCCGAGCGGAACTACGAGAAACATCAACATGAAGACCAACCAGATCGGCCAGAAAGGAATCATCATTGTTCGCACGCTTTTCGTGAGTCGCGGATCATTCGCAGAACCGATGCATGATCGACTCCGCGGGAGCGGAACGATCACGCACGATCGACCCGACTGTCGATGGCCGACAAGATGTTCGACGGCAACGGCGTGACCCGTTGAGCCGAGCCGCGTGATGACTACGTAGTCTCACGCGCGTCATCTACGCCCGTCGGGCGACCGCGACGTGCGAGCACGCCCTTTCACCTCCCGAGGATGTCGTCGAGGCCAGCGCGATCTAGGTCGCGCCATTCATATCGAGGATCGTCGCTTGCAGTACTCGGGAGAACCGTGCGCGAGCCATGTCCTCATCCGAAACTCGTCGCGTCGCTGTGAGGCGTCCAGCCGCGGTGACCACGCTGTTCCTCGACATCGGCGGTGTCGTGCTCAGTAACGGATGGGACCATCACGCCCGGCGGCGCGCTGCGAAGGCGTTCGCGATCGACTATGCCGAGCTCGAGCAGCGCCATCGCGCGGCGTTCGAGGTCTTCGAGACCGGAAAGCTCACGATCGACGAGTACCTCGGGCTCGTGGTCTTTCATTGCAAACGATCGTTCACGCGCGCTCGATTTCGCCGCTTCATGTTCGAGCAGTCGCAGCCGCATCCCGCGATGCTCGCACTCGTCGCGCGGCTGAGGACCGTCCACGAGTTGAAGGTCGTGGTAGTCAGCAACGAAGCGCGAGAGCTCAACGCCTACCGCATTCGCACTTTCGGGCTTGCCAAGCTCGTCGACGGATTCGTGTCGTCATGCTTCGTCGGGATCC
>JBDUAS010000227.1:0-11435 GCA_040004535.1 Deltaproteobacteria bacterium | reverse complement strand
ACAGCAGCGCGGCCACCACGCCGAAGCTCGGGTTCTCGGTGGTCGCGCCGATCAGGGTCACCGTGCCGGCCTCGACGTGGGGCAAGAGCGCGTCCTGCTGGGTCTTGGAGAACCGGTGGATCTCGTCGATGAACAGCAGCGTGCGCGCGTCGAACTGATCGCGGCGCTGGGCGGCCTTCGCGACGGCCTCGCGGACTTCTTTGACGCCAGCATCGACCGCCGAGAGCGACACGAGCTCGGCCTTCAACGTCTCGCCGAGCAAGCGCGCGAGCGTGGTCTTGCCACTGCCCGGTGGCCCCCAGAGCAACAGCGACGGGACCGCGCGACCCGGCCCGAGGTTCGACAGGATCTTCCCAGGCGCGAGCAGGTGCTCCTGGCCCACCATCTCGGCGAGCGTGCGGGGCCGCATGCGCTCCGCTAGCGGCTCGCCCGCATGGCGCTTGCGAGCGCTCTGGCTGAACAAGTCCATCCCATCTGTGCATACCCCGAAATCCCACTAGTTACAGGGTCATTGCGCACATCGCGGACAGTTGCGACCTGGAGCCAGTCCCCGGGTTCTGGTGACGCCACACCCGGCAACTGGGGCGTCCATGACTCCGAACCGCAGCGGAGTTTCAGCCGATTAGCTCGGCGAGTGGCGTGGCACGGCCCCTGCTAATTACGGCTGCATGGTGGTCGAGACGATCTTTCAATATCGCACCCTGATCGGGAAGTGCGAGTTGGGCGTCGGGCTCGACTGGGACGAGATCCAAGTCATCAGCGACATCGAGCGCGAGCTCGTGCGCGATACGGGGCCGAGCGGCCGCCGCTTCCGCCGCGAGACGGTCGAGATGCGCGGCATCGTTCGCGGCGACCGGATCAACGACCGCGTCGATATCATCGAGATCGGCCCGGGCGGCCTCGTGTGCCGGCGCGCGCCGTTCATCGCACGCGGTGAGGTCGTCGAGCTCGTGATGAATGTCGAAGGCAAGAGCTACCGGTTCCGCGCGATCGGCAAGTGGCTCAAGGACGACGACGACGACTATCAGATCGGCCTCGCGTTCATCGGTATGCCGATCTGTCTACATATCGCGCAGGTCTCCGCGCACGAGTTCGACCTCGTCGATCAGATCAACGCCGCCGCTTAGCGGTCGGTCAGGCGTTGCACGAGGTGCATCGTGCGCGGCGGCAGCGTCTCGCCGCGCCACGCGAGCGCGCGAGCGAGCACGACGGCCTTGTCGAGCGCGTTGAGCTGCGGGCGCTGCGCGAACAGGTGGTCGCCGGTCGCGGCGATCTTGTCGAGGATCCGCATCCCGCCGTGCCACGTCAGCGCGAGCTCGACCGCGAGGTCCGCGCCGACGACGTCGACGAGCGGCCGCGCGCGCTCGAACAACGCACGGGTGCGAGCGACCTCGTAGCGAACCAGGTTGCCGACGGCGTTCGAGATCCGGCGCGACGCGATGTCGGCTTCGGTGACGCCGAAGTGGCGGAGATCCTCGGCCGGCAGGTAGACCCGGCCGCGCGACCAGTCCGCGGGCACGTCCTGGATCAGGCGCGCGACCGCGACCGCGCTCGACAGATCGTCGGCGAAGGCGTGGAGCTCGGGGGCGCGATAGCCGCCGATGTAGAGCAGGAGGCGGCCGACTGGCTCGGCGGCCTGACGGGTGTACGCGCGAAGCTCGTCGAACGTCGCGTAACGGCGGCGCTCGAGGTCGGTGCGAAACCCCGATAGCAGCTCGGTGAACTCCGTGATCGGTAGTGCGAAGCGGTCGGCGGTGTCGGCGAGCGCGACGAACACGGGGTGCTCGGCGCGGCCGCGATACGCGTCGTTCAGCTGCTCTTCCCAGCGATCGAGCTCGCGGGCGCGGCGACCTTCGAACGAGCGCTCGTCGGCGATGTCATCGGCGACACGCGCGAACGCGAACAGCGCGAAGATGTGCTTGCGGAGCGCGGAGCGCGCGAACATCGAGCCGACCGGATAGTTGTGATGGCGCGCGTGGACGAGCGCTTCGCAGTAGCGGTAACAGGCGTCGAGCTCGAGCGTTGGCGGCAGCGGCACGGCGAGAGCAGGGGAGCGAGCGACACCGAGGCGGGTGATCATTTGGTCTCCTTGCTAGGCAGCGGTGCCTGCAGACGTGCGAGGACTTCGCGCGCGCGATCCGGTTTGATCTCGCCGCACGCCGCGAGCTCCGCGGCAACGAGCTCGACAAGCTCGCCGGTCGCACCGGCGGCGCGTGCGATGCCACGCGCGTGCAGCGCCATGTGGCCGCGCTGGATGCCTTCGGTCGCGAGCGCGCGGAGCGCGGCGAGGTTCGTGGCAAGCCCGGCGGCGCCGGCGAGTGCGGCCAGCCGATCGGCGTGATCGACGCCGGCGAGCTCGAGTGCGAGCCGCGCGGCCGGATGATTGTGGAGCGCGCCCCCGACGGTGCCGACGGCCATCGGCATCGTCAGCTCGCCTGCGAGGCCGCCGACGGCTGCGGACCACACGGCGAGCGGAGAGTACCGGCCCGAGCGTGCGGCGAATGCATGCGCACCGGCTTCGACCGCGCGCCAGTCCTGGCCGGTCGCCACGAGCACGGCATCGACGCCGTTCATGATGCCCTTGTTGTGGGTCGCCGCACGATACGGATCGAGCTCTGCGAACCGCGAAGCCGCGGCGATCGCCTCGCGGACGTCCGCGCCGGCGCCCGCGCCCTCGCGAGCAAGGCAGTCATCGGCGATGAAGCAGCGGACCGTGACGGTCCGACCGTCGGTGAGGTTCGTCAGGATGCGCAGGCCCGCCCGGCCGCGCGCGGTGCTCGCGACGCGTTCGGCGAGCGCTTCGCACAGCGTGTTGACAAGGTTCGCGCCCATCGCGTCGCGACAGTCGACGTGGAGATGGACGACGATCATGCCGCCATCGGGACCACTGCGCGCGAGGAGGCGCGGCTCGAGTGCGACCGGTCCACCGCCGCGTTCCGCGAGCCGGGGCACGAGGCGGCGAGCATCCGCGAGGAGCTCCGGTGCGGCGGCGGCGAGCGCGATCATCGCGCTGTCGACATCGGCGATGTCGGTGACCTGGATCTGACCGATCATGATCGGCGCCGAGATCGCCGTCGTGAAGCCGCCGGGACGTGCCATCCGCGCGGCGTTCGAGGCGGCCGCGACGATGGACGGCTCTTCGACCGCCATCGGCACGAGCACGTCCTGGCCATCGAGGCAGAAGTTGACGGCGACCGCGAACGGCAGCGCGTAGGTGCCGATCACGTTCTCGATCATCCCGTCGGCGGCTTCGAGCGAGAGCCCTCCAGGGTCGACCGCGCGGAACGCGAACGGGCTGAAGTCGCCTCCGACCACCTCGGCGATACGCTTCCGGCGTTCCGCCGGAGGGAGCCGATAGAAGCCTGGGAGGCGAGAGGTCACGGGACTTTCTACTGCGCGTCTGGCTGCAAGTCCACGCCGGTCGTGTCGACGCTGAGGCCGAGGGGCTGGCACCCGGCTTCGATGAGCAAACGCTCCGCTACGGTTACATCTTCCTCGATCCGCGGAGTGGCCGGAATCACACCGATCGCGACATCCCCGCCGCCTGCGCCGGTGGTCTTGGCGGTACCCCCGAACCGCGCTAGCGCCTTGCGTGCCGCCGTGACACATGCCGGAACGAGCGGCAGCGCGGTGGCCGCCGCAAGTGAATCGGTCGCGGTCGCCGCGAGCGAGAGAGCAGCGATCAGCGCGTTCGCGGCGATCTCCGGAGTCTTCGAGGCGCACGACTGACATGCGGCGCGCGAGGCCTTCGCGATCGCTGCGAGCGCGGCTTCGACCGCCACGCGGTTGGCTTCACGCGCGGCCATCACTCGCGCGACGAGCTCCGCGGTATCTGCCGCCGCGCCGGTGAAGAACGGCAGCAACACGACGCCGGTCGGCCACGTGAGCCGGGTCGCGGTCCCGGACTCGAACATGATCAGGCCGCCGTGCACCGCGGCGGCGATGTCCGCGCCCGAGCCGCGGACCTTCGCACTCGGCGGCGCATCGCCAGTCGCGGTGTGGACGCCAGCGGTCTGCGCCGCGAGCACGTGCGCCGACAGATCGCTGTACGACATCGAACGCGCGCGCGGCCGCTGCAGATCGGCGCTCGACGGCCGCGTACGCGATGATTGGGCGATGCCATGCGCGGCCATCGCGATCGCCTGGACGGCATCGCGATCGATCACCGGCACCGCGCCGCTCGCCGTAGCGAGCGCGAGCGCGGTCGCGGCGACCGTCACCGCTGCCGACGAGCCGAGCCCGAGCTTGGTGTTGCCGAGGAAGAACGCGCTGGAATCGACGCTGATCTCGAGCGCGACCGCGGCGGCCGGCGAGTCCTTGCCGTAGACCCGCGCGATCTCGTCGGCGACCGAGACCAGGAACGGGGAGCTGCCTTGCGGACCGGTCCGGCGCCGCGCGCTGACCCGACGGTCGACGGCGACGACGAGCGCGGAAGCGCCGTCGAGCACCGCGTACTCGCCGGTGAGGATCAGTTTGCCGGGTGCAGTAACGATCATGGTCAGCCGTCTCCTGGCCTACTCCGAAACTACCGCACCGTCGCCCGGCGCGCTCACGGTCGTCGCGGTCACGCCTTCGACGCCCGCCAGCGCACGTGCGACATGGTCGGCGTCGTCGACGGTCGTCAACACCTTGACGTGGGGCCCGGCATCGATCGTCGCCCACGCCGCGCGGCCGTTGCCGCGCAACGTACGGACCGCCGATAGCAACGCGATGGTCGCCGGCTGCCAGTAGATCACGGCGGGGCGCGCCGCGATCGCGCTCGCATGCATCGCCAGCGCATTCGCCTCGACGACCGCGCCGAGCCGTTCGAGCTCGCCGCTCGCGAGCGCGGCTTCGGCCGCGACGAGGTCCGGCGGTACCGTCTGCAACCAGCCCGCGTATAGCGGCGAGGTCGCCGCGACGTGCTCCATCGCGTCGCGCGAGCCGTGCGCCTTTGCGAGCCCACCGCCGACGATCGCGATCACCATCCGCACTCGATCCAGCAGCGGCGACGTGATCGGCTCCGCGAACGCATCCTCATCGCGGTCGCCCGCGCGCATCCGCACGAAGCCACCGAAGATCGAGCGCGCCGCCGAACCGGACCCGCGTCGCGCGAGCCGGGTCAGCGCGCGAGGCTGGATCGTCACGCCCGCGGCCTTCGTCGCCGCGACCGCGAGCGCCGCGAACCCGCTCGCCGAGGACGCCAACCCCGACGCGGTCGGGAACTTGTTGTGGGTGACGATTCGCGCGCGGGTGTGCGAGTTCGCGAGCTCGCGCACGAGATCGAGAAACTCCGTCGTCCGCTTCGCATCGGCAGGCTTGCCGTCGAGCTCGAGCTCGTCGCGTTCGAGCTTGGCGTCGAACGTCACCGTCGTCTCGGTGACCAGCGCCGCGAGCGTCAGCGACAAGCTTCCCGCCGCCGGGAGGTTCAGCACGCCCGGCCGCTTGCCCCAGTACTTGACGAGCGCGATGTTGGCGCAAGCTCGTGCGGTGGCGGTGGTCATGAGGATCTCCGCCAAGAGGCCAAGCGTTTTTCTTTCGGAACGAGCGCTCGCGGGCCGTTCGTACGAACGAACGGTCCGGAATCAAAGAGTCCTTGGCCCCTTGGCCTCTTGGCCTCTCGGCGTAAAAGCGACGTAGCGTTACTCGCGACGAGCGAACGAGCGACCAGCGAACGAGCGACCAGCGAACGAGCGACGAGCGGCCCGCGAACGAACGTTCCGGGATGAAACAGTCCTTGGCCTCTTGGCGTCATACGCCGACCTTCGCGACGAAGCCGTCGACCTTCGCGGCGCGCCACGCGGCGAGCACGTCGTTCTCTTTTTCGCGCGGCGCGATCGCGATCACCGCACCACCGCCGCCGGCGCCGGTGAGCTTCGCGCCGTAGGCGCCGACTCGGCGCGCGGCTTCGCAGAGGCCGTCGAGGAGCGGCGTCGACACGCCGAGCTCGCCGAGCAGGGCGTGCGCGCGATCCATCGCGGCGCCGAGGCCGGCGAAGTTGCCCTGGAGCAGCGCGGTCGTGCCGGTATCGGTCAGGCCGCCGAGCTCGTGGAGGCGCGCGTCGTCGGCGGAGCCTCGGCACATCGTCGAGACGCGCTCGACCATCTGCGCGGTCGAGCGTTGCGCACCCGACGGTCCGACGAGCACGCGCAGCCCGGTCTGGATCGGGCGCAGGCCGCTCGCCTTGCGGAACACGCCGATGCCGCCTGACACGGCGAGCGCGACGTCGACGCCGGAGGCCTTGCCGTGGATCAGCGCTTCGCTCGCATTCGCGGCGGCGGTGACCTCGCCGAGCGTCGCGGGCATCGCGGCACCGCCCGCCGCGACGACGCGCTGGTCGCGGTAATCGATCAGCGCGCGCGAGATCGCGACCGCGAACGCGGCCGAGGCGCCGAGCCCGGCGCCGGGCGGAATCTGCGCTTCGCCGACGAGCGTGAGCGGCGGCCGACCGAGCTCGAGCTTGTCGGCGATCGCTGCGAGCGCCAGCGCGAGCGGATGATCATCGTCGACGGTGAGCTTGACGTTCCACGACGGGATGTCGACGCGCAACGTGCCGCCCGCGGGCGTCGGCACCGCGTCGATCCGGACGCCGCGATCGAGGGCGGCGGCGAGCGCGGGGTAGCCGTAGACGACGGCGTGCTCGCCGAGCAGGATGATCTTGCCGAGCCCGTGGAAGCTCATCGCGGTCCCCGATCGTCGAGGCCGAGATCTGCGAGGAACGCCCGCAGCGGCGCACCGAGATGCTTCGGCGCGCGCGCGAGCTCCGCTGGTGTGCGGCTTCCCGTCAACAGGCAGACCGCGCGGATCGCGCCGACCACTCGCTCGATCATCTCGACCACGGCAGCTTCACCGCCGGCGCGTTGCGCGCGCAGCATCGGCGCGGCCATTCCGCCGGCGCGAGCCCCGAGTGCGATCGCGCGCGCGACATCGTAGCCGTTGCGCAGCCCGCCCGATGCGATCGTCGCGAGCCCGGCGCGCGAGCAAGCGACGACCGAAACCGCCGTCGGCACGCCCCAATCCCACAGCTCGGTGCCGAGCTCCTCGGCGCTCGAGCCCTTGGTCGCGCGCACGGCCTCGACCGCCACCCAGCTCGTACCGCCCGCGCCCGAGACATCGACGGTCGCGACGCCGGCTCCGACGAGCGCGCGCGCGGCCTCCGGCGATAGCCCGCAGCCGGTCTCCTTGACGATCACCGGCAACGGCGAGGTCTGGACGAGCGCGCGGATCGTCGCGACGAGCCCGCGGAAGTCGCGGTCGCCGTGGTCCTGGATCAGCTCCTGGCCGGCATTGAGATGAATGCAGATCGCGTCGGCGGCGATCTGTTGGGCGAGACCGATGACCGCGGCAGCGCCCATCGCCTTGGCCTGGACCGCGCCGACGTTGCCGAACATGACGACATCGGGCGCGACATCGCGAACCTGATACGTCGCGATCAGCTCGGGATGCTCCGCCATCGCGCGCTGCGAGCCCAGGCCGAACCCGATGCCACAACGCTGCGCCGCGCGCGCGAGGTCGCGGTTGACCGCGGCGGCCTCGCCGGTTCCGCCGGTCATGCCCGTGATCACGAGCGGCGCGGCGAGGCGCTTGCCCGCGAGCTCGGTCGTGAGGTCGATGTCGGCGAGCGCGAGCTCGGGCAGCGCCTGATGGACGAGCTGGACCTGATCGAGCAGCGTCGACCGGGTCGCCTCGGCGCGACCGGATGCAGCCACTTCGAGATGATCCGCCTTGCGGCGGGAAATCGCGGGCTCGCGCGGCAAATCGCGGTCGTCAATCACGAGCCTCGGTTGTAGCGCTTACGCGTAGATGATGTACAGGACCGTGGCGGTAGCCGCCGCGAGATCGAGCAGGAACAGCGGATCGCGCAGCATCGCCTCGGTCGGCGACTCGGTCTTGGGCCGCCACAATGCCAGGTAGAAGAACCGGACGATCCCGAGCACGACGAACGGGGCGCTGTAGACGAGCCGGTTCGTGTGGAACATGTCGATCGTGCGCTCGTCGAGCGTGTACGCCACGTACGCGGCCGAGGTCAGCGCGCCGACCACGAACATCGCCACCTTGACGTGGCCGAGGCGATAGCCGGCCAGGGCGGCGCGGGTTGCGGTCGTCGCCTTGCCGCTGCGCTCGGCCCACGCGAGCTCGTGGGCCCGCTTGCCGAGTGCGAAGAACAGCGCGACCAGGCCCGTGCACGCGAGCACCCACACCGATGCCGAGACGGCGATCGCCGCGGCACCGCCGAGCACGCGCAACAAGAAGCCGCTCGTGATCAACAGAACGTCGATGAACGCGACGTGCTTGAGCTTCACGCTGTAAGCGATGTTCTGCGCGAAGTAGAGCCCGGCCCACATCGCGACCTGCCAGTGCAGCGCGAAGCATGCGCCGAGCGCGATCACGGCGAGCGTGCCCGACGCGATCAGCGCGTTGCGCTCGCTCAGTTGACCCGATGCGATCGGCCGGTGCTTCTTGGTCGGGTGGAGCTTGTCCGCCTCGACGTCGCGGACGTCGTTGAAGCAGTACACCGCGCCCGACAGCATGCAGAACGCGAGCACGGCGACCGCCTCGCGCCACAGATAGGTGGTGTCCTCGAGATGGCGGCTGAACACCACGGGTGCCGCCACGAACACGTTCTTCACCCACTGTTGTGGGCGAAGCGTTCGAACCAGCGGCCTCACGTCGACAAGCGTTACTCGGAGCTGACGTTCGACTCAACCCACGTCGCCACTTTGTCCTTGGTACAGGCGTCGACGTTACCGTCGGGTGAGGTGATCTTGCAGTTCGAGACGTCGAGGAACAGCTCGCGGCACGTATCGACGTCCGTCGCGGCCTCGCAGCCGGCGATCTTCTTGACGATCGGGGTACCCTTCTTGTCCTTGACCGGTTTGCCGTCGCGGTCGATCAACGGGACTTCCGTCACGAGCACGATCTGCTGCGCCGTGTCATCCCCGCCGTTGACGCCAGCAACCACGAAGTCCGCGATCGCCTTGTTCGTGCACGCTTTCTCGTCGGGCTTGCCCTTGCATGCCTTGATGTCGAAGAACGGCTTCTGGCAGCCGCCTTTCGTGATCTCGTCGGTGATCTTGTTACAGTCCGCGAGGCTCTTCACGATCGGCTTGCCGTCGGGACCGTTCAACACGTTGCCCTGCGCGTCGACCAGCGAGAACTGCTTGATCGCGGTGAGCTCCTCGGCCGCGGTGTGAACGATCGACTTGAGGTCCGCGACCCGGCCGGTACGGGTCGGATCGTACGGCGACAGGTTCGACGAGATCGCGGTGAGCTGCGGCACGTACGTGATCAGGAACAAGCTGAGCAGCATCGTCACCAGGAATGGGATCGTCGCCCACATCACCTCGGTGATCGGTCGCTGGAACTTCACGCTCGTGATGAACAGGTTGAGGCCGACGGGCGGATGGAGATAGCCGACCTCGAGGTTGAGCAGGAAGATCACGCCGAGGTGATACGGGTCGACACCGTACTTCTCCGCGATCGGCGCGAGCAGCGGCAGCACGACGACGATCGCCGAGAAGATATCCATGACGGTGCCGACGAGCAGCAAGATCACGTTGATCGCGAGCAGGAACACGATGCGCGAGTGGACGTGAGCTTGGGTCCACGCGACGATCTTCGCGGGGACCTCCGCATTGACCGTGAAATCGGTCAGCGCCGTCGAGGCGAAGATGATGATGAAGATCGCGCCGACCATCGCGATCGCTTCGCGGCTGGTGGTCCACAGCACGCGCGGCGGCAACGGCGTGCCCCAGCCCGGAATGATCCGCGAGACCCCGACCTCGAGGATCACGGTGTACGTGACGGTCAGCGCCGCGATCTCGGGCAGGCCGAAACCGACGACGACGAGGCCGAGGATCACGCCGAACGGCACGAACAGCTCGGGCAGCGCGAGCAAGAAGCTTCGCCCGAGCTCGCCGACGTTGAACTTCTTGCGCGGCAGCTTCTTCTTGACCGCGACCGTGATCGCGACGACCGAGAGCATCGCGATCAGGACGAGGCCGGGGACGATTCCGGAGAACAAGAACCGGCGGGTGTCCCACATCGCCTGCATCGGCTTGGACGCGGCGAGGCCGTAGACGGTGCCGTAGATGAACAGCGGCAGGGCAGGTGGGAACAGCAGGCCGACCGAGCCGGTGCCCGCGATCAAGCCCATCGAGAATTTCTCGGGATATCCGTTCTTGACGAGCGCCGGCATCAGCACGCCGCCGAGCGCGATGATCGTGACGCCCGAGGCGCCGGTGAACACCGTGAACAGCGCGCACGTGCCGATCGTGACGATCGCGAGGCCACCCGGTACCCAGCCGAGGAGAGCGTTCGCGAAGCGCACGAGGCGTTCGGCGGTGCCGGATTCGGCCAACAGATATCCCGCGTAGATGAACAGCGGAATCGTCGACATCGTCTCGACCTGGTCGCCGAGCCCGACGTTCTCGATCTTCTCGATGTTGCCGTTGAACTCGTTCCAGAATGGCATCGAGTTGGTGCCGGTGTGGACGATGCCGCTCGCCGCGCCGAGGATCGTGGCGCCGAGCATGATCGTGAACAGCGGTGCACCGCTGACGAACGCCGCGAGCAGGATCGCGACCGGTACGTTGACGAACACCGCGCACAGGAGGACGAGGAGCCCGAGGATCGCCCAGCCGACCGGGCTGCGCTTCGCGGCCGACATCTAGTGGGCCCTCATGCGCTCGGGCGGCGCCGCGCCACGAACGAGGTAGTCGACGTCGATGATGAAGTGCAGCACCGTGTGGAACGCGATGAGGAGCGCGGCGACGAAGATCGACGACACCACGTCGACATCGTTGAGGTGCATGCCGAACAGCGACAGCGTCTCGCCCTTGCCGACGAGCGCCGAGCACGACTGGAGCTGGAACGCGTGAACGTCTCCGGGCCCGACCCATTGGGTCACGCAGTATTCGAGCTGCGCGAGCCCGCCTTTGTAGAGGTACCAGCAGACGCCGACCGTCAGCACTTTGAGGGCGAGCCCGAGGATCAGCCGGCCCTTGACGGACAGCTTGCGCGACACGAGGTCCATCGCGAGATGGCGTTGCTCGTGCGTGGCGAACGCGGCCGCGAACAGCGCGATCGCGAACGTGCCACCGCGGACGATCGTGTGCCACCACCGTCCTAGGTGGTCGGTGGTGAGCTTGTCGTGGATCGCCGCGAGCGAAGCGACGACCACGACGAGCGCGAGCAGGCCGAACACGAACCACTGCTCGGCCAGGCCGACCGCGTGGTCGATCTTGCGGACCGTTCCCGACAGCTTGCTATCGTTCGGGAACCGCGTCGGCTCGGGCTCGATCGTCAGGTGGCTGTCGCGCACCGGCGGATCCCCTTCGCCGATCACCACCGCTTTCGGAATTGACTCTGCCGGATCTGCAGAGCCGCCACCCTCAGGCTCTTCGCTCACGAGGGCATCGTAACGCTACTTCTTGTGCTTCGCGCGGTACTCGTCG
>JBDUAS010000496.1:0-3420 GCA_040004535.1 Deltaproteobacteria bacterium | reverse complement strand
GTGATCATGAAGATGATCAGCAGCACGAGCATCACGTCGACCATCGGCGTGACGTTGATCTCCGCGTTGAGCTCGTCTCCTCCGCCGGACTTGAAGGACATCCGCTACCTCAGGAAGTGGCGTTTGATGATGTTGAGATAGTCCTGCTCGAACATCTCCATCTCGGAGCGCAGGACTTTGATGCGGCGCTGGAAGTAGTTGTACGCCATCACGGCCGGGATGGCGGCGACGAGGCCGACCGCGGTCGCGAACAGCGCCTCCGCGATGTGCGGGCCGACCGTCTTCAACGATGCCGCCGACGCTTCTTTCGAGTCCGCGATATCGAGGAACGCGAACAAGATGCCGACGACGGTGCCGAACAGGCCGATGAACGGCGCCGCCGATGCGGTCGTCGCGAGGAACGGCGTGCCTGATTCGAGCCGCGTCGCTTCGACGGTCTGCGCGCGGCGCAGCGCGCGCTCGATGTTCGCGAGGTTGCCTTCGCGATCATCCTTGAGCGCCGGATCTGAATGGAGCTTCGCGAGCTCGGTGTAGCCCGCGACGAACATCTGCGAGATGGGGCTGTTGCGCAGCGTCTGTGCCGCCTTGTAGATCTGTTCGATGTCGCGCGACTTCCAGAACGACTCGAGGAAGCGAGCGGATTCGCTCGCTGCGCGCCCGATGTACATCCGCTTGTAAATGATGATGTACAGGCCGATGACGAACATCACCGCGAGCAACAGCATCACCGCTTTGACGATCCAGTGAGCCTGATTGAACAGCTTTGGAATGTCGAGATTCGCGGCGAGCGACCACGCCGCGTGAGTGGGCGAAAACCCTGGCATAATCAGCGCCGTTGGCAGTAGCACGCGTCATGCGCATCGGTCAAATGTGGCGGAACTGCCTCGTGGTGTGTCTCGGCGTTAACGCCGGATGTACGGCGGTGAATGGTGGTGCCGTCGAGCTTTCGTGGAAATTGCGGCCCGCGAGCGGATCGACTGACATGTTCGTGGATTGCGATCAGATCCCGAACACGAACCCCGTGACCCGCATTCGACTGGACTGGCAAGTCGACACAGTCACCGGCTCTGAAACGTGGAATTGCGCGGACTACCACGGCGTCACCGGATTCGATCTGCCCGTAGGTACGGCGCTGCTCGCCGTGAGTCCCGAGTGTGAGAGTGGTGCAGCAACCACGAACACGTACACGGCGCCTGCTCCCGAGCAACGCATGGTGATCGTAGGAAATACGATCAGCTTGGGTGCGGTAGAATTGATCGTCGAAGATACGCGCTGCGACGTCCAGCCCTGCATCTGCCACTAGGGTTGTGCGTCATCACACTGCGGGCCCATCGAGCTGGCTCGATTGTTGGATCTAGACGCGCCTTGAAGAGATACTGGTACCGCGTCGTCCATACGTGGTCCGACGAACCTCAGGGGAGATACCTATGAAGAAGCTTGTTCTATTCGGTTTGATTATCGCGGGCGCCGCCTCGGGCTGCATCATCAGCTCCGGCGGCGACTCTGGAAGCGCGGCCACCATCACGGCGCATTGGGATATCAAGCAAGTCAACGGCACCAGCCTGACCTGCCCGCCGACCTACGATACCGCAGCGCTCTACTCGCAAGAGATCGACGCTAACTACAACAACGTCGGTCCGCCGGTGATCGACCTCTTCAACTGCGATGCGTTCACGGCCAATAGCGCGCCGCTGAACCCGACGACCTACTACAGCTGGGTCGCGATCGAGACCCACGACGGCGGACAGACCTACGCGTCGACCGTGTCGGCGTACGTCGACCTGACCACGACCGACCAGACGTTCAGCGCCGACATCTACGATGACGGTGGCTACTTCCAGATGGCGTGGCAGCTGACCAGGGCGTCGAACGGCGCCCCGTTGCTGTGCGCGGACGTCGCCGACATCAACGGCGTCGAGTCGGTGTCGACCGCGACGACCGGAAGCTCGCAGGCGATCGTCGATCAGTTCAAGTGCGCGGACCACTACGGCGTCACCTCGGTGCTGCCGGAAGGCACGTACACCGTGAGCATCGACGCGATCAACCATGCGAGCGCGGCGATCGGCACGGCGAGTACGCTGACGAACAAGAGCATCGTCGGACCGAACAAGGTCACCGATCTCCACACGGTCACGATTCCGATCGACTCGCTGTAGTCGACCGCACGCGAACGTGAAAAAGGCCGCCTCGTGCGGCCTTTGTCGTTTATCGTTGCCGGCGTATGGGGAAGCTCGCGCTCGTCGCGTTCTGGACCGCCTGCGCGTCCGCGTGCGGCAACAACGGGGGCGGCGGCGGTGGCGGCGGCGGTGACGACCAGCCGCCCGCGCGCTGCGGCGACGGCGTCGTCGATAGCAACGAGCAGTGTGACGACGGCAACAGCGTCGCGAACGACGGCTGCACGCTGTGCATGATCGATACGGCGCGCAAGGCCTCGATCGACGCGTCGTGGATGCTGGTGACGGCCGCGCTGGACACCGCGCAATGCCCGAGTGGTTACGACACCGCCGCGGTGACCTCGCAGCCGGTCGACGCGCAAGGCAACGCTGCTGGGGCGGCGGTGATCGATCTGTTCGATTGCTCCGCGACGATGGGCATGACCAAGCCGCTGCCGGCGACGACCTACAGCGCGACGGTCGCGATCACGAATCACGCGATGTCGCAGACGTTCGCGACGTCGCTCGCGCAGGACGTCGATCTCGGCGACGCGACCGACAAGCCGCTCGATGTGTCGTTCCTGACCGACGGCGGCAAGTTCCAGCTCGCATGGCAGCTCGTGAAGATGTCGGACGGTACGACGCCGGTCGCGTGCACCGCGGTCGATACGATGGCGAAGGTACGCGTCGCGATGACGAACACGACGACCTCGCTCACCAAAAACTCGCAGCTGCCGTGCGACGGCGGGTCGGGAATCACGGGCGCGGTGGTCGCCGGCACGTACACGGTCTCGATCCGATTGCTCGACAACGCGTTTCAGGACAAGGGCGATGCACCGGATCTGACGGGTCAGGTGATCGTGGCGCCCGACGGGCTCACCGACCTCGGCACGGTGAAGATTCCCGTCGCCGGGCTGTGAAGCACGGTGTGCTAGAGTTCGAGCGTGAAGGATCGCGGCCGGATGAAGTTCGATTCGAGCCAGTTGCGCATCACGCGCGGCGCACTCGTGATCGCCGGACTGCAGCTCGGACTCTCGGTCGTCTACCTCCTGTGTAGCGAGTCCGCGCGGGCCACGCTCGGTCAGTGGGTCATCGCATCGCCGAGTCAGGTGTTCGAGCACGGCCGGGTGTGGACGCTCGTCACGAGCCCGTTCCTCGAGGTCGACTTCTTCTCGCTGCTGCTCGGCCTCGTCATGCTGTGGTTGTTCGTGCCGACGCTCGAGCGGTTCTGGGGCACGGCGCGGTTCTATCGGTTCGTCGCGATCAC
>JBDUAS010000051.1:0-35621 GCA_040004535.1 Deltaproteobacteria bacterium | reverse complement strand
CTCGCGAACTTCGTGTTGATCGAGACGGGTAGGACGGCGGCGCCGGTCTACGACAGGTTGTTGCGGATGGGTGTGATCGTGCGGCCGATGGCGGCCTGGGGCTTGCCTACGTGTATTCGGGTTTCGGTGGCGTCGGTGCAAGATATGCCGCGCGTGATCAAGGCGTTGAACGAAGCGCTGGCATGATTTCGTGACGTCGGTACGCCTACGCCTACGCCTACGCCTCTACGTCCTGATCGCGATCGCCGGCGGCTGCGGTGGCCACCACGCCACGCCGATCACGAGCACACGGGTGCCGACACCCGGCGAGAACGTGCTCGCGCTACTTCCCGACGGCGCGCAGGTGATCGTCGAGCTCGATCTCGCGCGGCTGCGCGCGAACGCGACCGTCGGCGAGACGGCGAAGCAGGCGCTCGCCGGGCTTGGCGCGGAGAGTCATGTGCCGGGGCTGCCGGTCTCGGTGCTCGGCTCGCCGCTCGCGAGCGCGGATCAGGTCGTGCTCGCGGCATATGGCGTCGGCACGGCGCAGGCGGCGACCGTGACCGTGTTGACGACGAAGGCCGAGGTTCCAGGCGGCGTGCGGCTCTCTCCGGAGCTCGTCGCGCTCGGCCCCGAGGATTGGATCAGCCAGCTCCAGACTCGCGCCGCGCTCGCGGCGGAGCATCCACTCGCGGTGCCGGAGGCCGTGTTGAAGCTGCGCGATCACGCGATGCCGCAGGGCGCGACCGGTGCGATCGTGCGGATCACGGCGCGGTTGCCATTCGACGCGCGCGTCGCGCTCGCGCGGATGACGAATGTCGATGCGGCACCGGCGGAGCTGTCGCTGTGGTGCGATATCGCGGATGACCTCGCGATCGTCGTCGATACGGATGCGGTCGATCCGGGCGACCACGACGCGAAGTCCGCGAAAGATTCCGCGCGCCGCCTGGCGCACACGATCCGCGGCGTGCTGGCTGGGCTCGCCGACAGCGCTGCGATCCGCGAGCTCGGCGTGCCGACCAGCCTCGCTGATGCCCGCCTCGTGACCGAGGGCTCGTGGGTGCGCACGATCGTCGACGTCGGTCCGCGCCACCTCGCGCGCGTCGCGGAGCGGGCTCGTGCGATGCTCGCGCCGTGAAGCTCGTCTCGAACCCCGCGTCGCGCCCGCTCGACGGCACCGTCACGATTCCGGGCGATAAATCGATCGGCCATCGCGCGCTGTTGTTCTCGCTGCTGTCGGAGACCCCGGTGCGCGTGCTCGGGCTCGGCGATGGCGCCGACAACGGGCGATCCGCGAAGGCGATCGCACAGCTCGGCGCGACGATCGAGCGCGACGGCAAGGCGTTCGTGATCCGTGGCACCGGGCTGCGCGGGATGCGTGCACCCGAAGGTGCGATCGATTGCGGCAACTCGGGCACGACGATCCGCCTGCTGTGCGGCCTGCTCGCCGGTCAGCCGTTCGCTAGTGGGCTCGTCGGCGACGAATCGCTGTCGACGCGGCCGATGGCGCGCGTGATCGATCCACTGCGCCGGATGGGCGCGACGTTCACCGGCGTCACGCGCGGCGCCGACATCGTGCCACCGCTCACCGTCGGGCCGGCAACCGGTGCACTCACCGCGATCGCGATCGAGCTCGAGATGGCCTCCGCACAGGTCAAGACCGCGCTGCTGCTCGCCGGGCTCTACGCCGACGGCACGACGTCGATCACCGAACCCGGCCCGAGCCGCGATCACACCGAGCGCATGCTCGCGTACCTCGGCGCGCCGCTCGTCTCGGAACGCCCTGCTGGGCCTGGATCGACGAGTCGCGTGAATACGACGGGGTGGAACGGCCGCCTCGCCGGTGAAGGCTTCTCGGTGCCCAGCGATCCGTCGTCGTCGGCGTTCCTCGTCGCCGCGGCGGTGCTCGCCGGCGCGGGCGAGGTTCGGTTACCGAACGTGTGCGTGAACCCGACCCGCACGGGCTTCCTCGACGCGATCGCTGCGATGGGCGGCGAGGTCACGCTCGAGGATCGTGACGACCACGGGCCCGAGCCGCTCGCGACGCTCGTCGTGCGAGGCGCGGCGCGCGAGCTGCGTGCGACCGAGATCGCCGGCGACCTCGCAGTCCGCTCGATCGACGAGCTCCCCGTGCTCGCGCTGATCGCGGCGCGCGCACGCGGCACCACGACCGTGCGCGATGCCGGCGAGCTGCGCGTCAAGGAATCGGATCGAATCGCGACGACCTGCGCGATGCTGCGTGCGTTCGGGATCGCGTGCGAGGCGCGGCCGGATGGCTTCACGGTCGAGGGTCGCCCCGATCGCCCGCTCGACGCCGCGCACGTCCACGCCGAGGGCGATCACCGGATCGCGATGGCGGCGGCGGTCGGCGGCCTGGTCGCGGCGGGCGAGACCGTCGTCGAGGACGCGGATAACGTGGCGACGTCGTACCCCGGGTTTGCCAAGGCCATGGCGAGCCTGGGCGCCCCGATCAGCTGACGCTGGTAGTGACGCGCCGACTGCGCTACACCACCGCGATGCGGATCGTTGTCCTCGGAATCTTGTGCTTCGCGGTCTCTACCGCGAGCGCAGATCCGGCGGCCAAGGCGACCGACGGTACGGACTACGGTCCGCAGATCCGCGCGATGTTCCGGGTCGCCGCATGCGGCAGCGACGATGCGATTCCGGATCGGTTCTCGATCCGCACGATCGATAGCCACTGCAGGGAAATGCAGGAGGTCTACAAGTCGTACAAGCACGCGTGGGCCGACCAGGCGCAGAAGTTCATCGCGAACCTCCGCCCGAAAGATCTGACCCACACGGTGGTCTATCCGTTCGGTGGCGGCGATCTGTCCTCGGCGCTCGCGGTGTATCCCGAGGCCGAGGAGCTGACGACGATCTCGCTCGAGGCCGCGGGCGATATCCGCGCGATCGACGCGATCACGAAGGCGCAGCTCGCGACCGACCTCGACACGATCACGACCGACATTCGCCGCCTCTATCACGCCGCGCACTCGACGACCAAGAGCCTCCAGGAGGCCTCGCACTCGGTGCTGCCGGGCACGATCATGATGGCGCTCGCGGGGCTCGCAGTTCACGACATGGAGCCCGTCGCGCTGCGCTACTTCGACATCGAGCCCGACGGCTCCCTGCGCTACCTCACGAACGAAGAGCTCGACTCTCGCGCGGCGGAGTTCGCGGCGGCCAAGCGCGGCACGAAAGCGCCGAAGAAGGTCACGCATTACTGGTACGAGCAGGACTCGGCGTTCGCGAACGTCGAGATCAAGTTCCGGCCGCGCGGCGAGCCGACCGCACCGCTGCGCACGTATCGCCACATCGTCGCGAACCTCGACGACACGCACATGAAGGCCGACGACCGCGTGCTCGAGCACCTGCGCGCCAAAGGCAAGGTCGCCGTGATGACGAAGGCTGCGAGCTTCTTGCTCTGGTACGACGACTTCAGTCAGGTCCGCGATTACTTGCTCAAGAACATCGCGTGGATGATCTCCGACGCGTCGGGGATTCCGCCGAGCTACGCCGACCCCGCCGGGTACGAGCAGGTGACGTACGGCGACTTCACGGGGCCGTACTTCGTGATCGACGACAAGAACACCCGCGCGGAGTTCGTGAAGATGTGGAAGAAGCAGCCGCATCGCGATCTGCCGTTCCGGTTCGGATATCCGGATGCGGAGAAGCACAACCACATGATGATCACGCGGCCCAAGGCGAGTGCCGCGAAGTGAGCTGATCGAGACGCCGCACGGGCGATGTGCGGTGATCGAGCTCGGCGATGACGAGCTCGAAGCAGCCCTCTCGTTGCTGCCGAGCGAGGAGCGCGATGCGGCGGAGCGATTGTCTGGAGTGCGTAGGCGCGAGCTGATCGCGGGGCGGACGGCGATCCACGCGTTGATCGATCCGGTGCATCCCGTGCTGGCGAATGACCGCGGTGCGCCGGTGGTGCCGGCGGGGATGAGTGGATCGATCTCGCACAAGCTGGCGCGTGCGGCGGCGCTTGTGGCGATGGCAGAGCACGGGCATGTCGGGGTGGATCTGGAGAGGGCGGGGCCGACGAAGCTGGATATCGCGAAGCGGATCCTGACGGCGAACGAGCCGCGGGTCGCCGGCGCAGAGTTGTTGCGGGTGTTCGCGATCAAAGAAGCGATCTACAAGGCGATCGATCCGATCGTGAGGCGCTATGTCGGCTTCCAGGAAGTCGAGCTCGCGATCGGGGAGCGCGGCGCCGTGCAGGTCACTGTCATCGATGCGGGGCGCTTGCCGGTCGCGATCGAAGCGTGGTGGACGGAGCTCGAGGGTCACTGGCTCGCGACCGCCCGCGCCCGTCCGCGTTAGAACCTGGTCCTGGGCGCGGTCCTGTTCAGCGCCGCGGCGGCCGCGGGACGTCGCGCTCGAGCACCGTCTTGCGCTCGTTCCGCCCTGCCATCCGGATCGACTCGTCGCAGATCGCCCTCAGGTGCTCGCTCAGCACCTCCGCCACGCCATCCGCGCAGTTCATCCCGCTGCGGTCCTTGATGTACTTCTTCATCTTCGACACGACGACCAACATGTCGCGATCGACGACCTCTTCGAGGTGCATCGCGCCCCCACTCGTACTCGTACTCGATACGGAGATCGGCGCACTCGGCGAATCCCCGACGATCCGTCGCACCACGGGCGGCGCCGGCGCGACCACCTTCGGCGCCGGCGTTGGGTGCGCCGCCTGATCCTGCTCCCACGCTGCCTTGCTCGGTGCTCTCGCTTCGACTGCCCACGCATCGCGATGCCGCGCATCCGCGACATGACTGTCCCAACACGACACCGTGCAGAACACCAACGCGAACTTCCGTTGGTTACACGTCGAGACGCTGCACACCCAATGCGTCGCGTCGAACGGAATCGGGTTCTTGCAGGCGGTGCACTTCAACCACGTCTCGGCCACGCCTGGAACGTGTCTTACTTCCGGCGCCGCCGCAATACGATCAGCACGCCGAGACCGACCAAGAGTGAACCTCGCGAGCCGGCCGGATTTCGCCCCGCATCGCAGCACCCGCCGCCGGTCTCGCCACCCTCGAACGCGTTCGGATCGCACGACGCCGGCGCCTCACCGGTCATCGGCGTGATCGCCATGACCCAGTCGAGCTTGCGCGACGAATCCTTCGTATCGGTGATCGTCACCGTCAGCGAATCCGGCATCTGGCTGCCGTCGAGACAGACCCGCACCTCACCGTCCGCACGCACCGCGGCGGTGCCGTGGGCTGGCGGCGTCGTCAGCGCGAACGTGTGATCGTCGCCGAGCGGATCGTTCGCGTCGAGGTGGACCTCGACCGGGCCGGTCGGCACGCCCACCAGCACGCGCGGCGTCGGCTCGGGACCGCGGGCGAGCGCGATGCCGCTCTGCTGCTCCGCCCAATCGACGATCTTGTCGGGGCGCGCGTAGATGCCGCCGTCGCCGCACGGCTTGACCGAGCTGTCGTACGACCGCGACGTGACGCCCGCGAGGAAGTTGCCGTAGCTCGTGAGGAGATACATCGGGCCGCCCGAATCACCGGAGCACGTATCGATGCCGCCACCGCCGGCGCCCAGCTCGCCATCGGGCCGCGCGGTGGGATAACAACCGGACGACGTCGAGCAATCGAAGTCGGTGACGGTCGACATCACCTCCTGGAGGTCGTCGATGTAGACGTTGCCGTTGACGTCGGTCGCGCCGTAGCCGACGAGCTCGACCGGCGCGGCGTTCCTGATGTCGAGCTTCGCCCAGCCGGTCGCGATCTTGCGCGGCTCTTCCTTCGCGTTCTGCGCGAGCACGAGGATCGTGACGTCCTCGCTCGTCTGCGAATTCGGAAACTCGAACCGCGTCTTGACCGCGATCGTTTCGCCGTCCTGCGGGCGGGCGAGCGAGTTGGTCCCGAGCAGCACGTTGTCGAGTGCCGCATCGTTGCAGTGCCCGGCCGTGATCACCACGTTCGGCGCGATCAACGTGCCCGTGCATTCCTGCTGATCCGAGCTGCCGGACTTGACCATCACGGCGGCGACGTCGGGCCACTTGCCCTGCGGCGCGTTCATGCCGCCGACGACCGGTGCGGGTCCCGTGGGGCCCGCGATGGCGGGCGCGGATAACAGCATCACGATCGTCGGAACGAACAGCGAGCGCATCCGGGGAACTCTCGCACGAACCAGGCCGACTCACGTGTGAGGCTCTTTACACCCGCTGGCGGCAGTTGCACACCGCGCGCATCCCCTTCAGTCTACGGCGATGCGTCTGGTCTCGGCTGTCCTCGTCACTGCATGTGGCGCTGCCTGTGGTGGCTCGTCCCGGCAAACCGTTCCGACCGTGAAGCCCGCGGGTGCCACCTCGGGAACCGCACACCGCGACGCTGTCGCCGCAGCCGTCAAGCCGCTGATCGACGCTCAGATCACGACCGGCGTGGTCGTCGGCCTCTACGACGCCGGCAAGACCGAGATCTACGGCTTCGGCAAAGGCCCCGATGGCAACCCGCCCACCGGCACCACGCTGTTCGAGCTCGGCGCGATCACGCAGGTCTATACGGACCTCGTGTTCGCCGATGCGATCCAGCGCCGCGAGGTTTCGCTCGACACGAACCTCAGCGAGCTCGTGCCGCCCGGCGTGACCGTGCCGACCATGCAGGGCGCCCGGGTCACGCTCGGTGAGCTCGCGGTGCACACCTCGGGCTTTCCGCGGCTGCCGCCGTCGCTCGAGCACGGCATGAACCCGCAGGATCCGTACGGCGGTTACACCGAAGATCGGTTGTACGCGGATCTCATCCACTCGAGCCTCGTCTTGACGCCGGGCACGCAGATCCTGACCTCGACGTTCGGCGCCGGCATCCTCGGTTTCACCCTCGGCAAGAAGCTCGGCGGCGGCATCGAAAACGTCACGAAGCTGCGCGTGCTCGATCCACTCGGCCTGTCGAGCACGTTCTTCACGGTGCCGGCTGCGGCGAAAGCGCGACGCCAGGTCGGTACGAACATCGATCTCGCGCCCGTGCCGAACTGGACCTGGGGTGCGCTCGCGGGGGCGGGTGGCCTGGTCTCGACAGCGAGCGATCAACTCGCGCTGATCGACGCGGAGCTCGATGCTGCTTCGGGCTCGAAGCAACCGCTGCGCGCCGCGATGCGGCTCACGCACGAGGATCAGATTCCCGGCCAGGCCGGCGCGAACGAAGGCCTCGGCTGGCAGATCGACGGTCTCGGCCGGTACTGGCACAACGGCGGGACCGGTGGGTTTCGCTCGTTCGTCGGCTTCGATCCCAAAGCGCGGCGCGGCATCGTGATCTTGTCGTCGAGCTCGGTGTCGCTCGTCGATCACCTCGCGCTCGATCTTTACAAGATCCTCGCCGGAGAGCCCGTCACGCCCGTGACGTCGCCGCCGGTTGCCCAGCTCCAGCAATACGCCGGCACGTATCAGCTCGGCCAGTTCAAGCTCGTGTTCTCGATCAAGAACGACCGGATGTACATCACGGGGCAGGGCACGGCGCCGTTGCGGATCATTCCGATCAGCGATCACGAGATGTGGTTCGAGGATCAACAGGCGATCGTCGTGTTCGAGAAAGACGACGGCAAGGTCTCGCGCGCGGTGTTCGTCGTTGGTCCACAGCGGCTCGCCGCGCCGCGCGTCCCCGACTAAGGGCAGGGCGCGGGGGTCGGCGGGGTTGCCGAGCTCGTATCGAGCAGCCATGTCTGCGCGCAGGCGGTCGGGTCGTAGCCGGTCATCTGCTGGATCAGCGCGAGCATGTCGGCCATCTTCGCCGCGTCGCCCGCGTGCGCGGCGTAGAACGCGGCGAGCACTTGATCGAGCTGCGCCGCACCGCCGGGAAGCCGGTCGGCGATGCCCTTGTAGAAGAACGCGCCGCGCATGTACGGCGCCTCGGTGAACAGGTTGTCCTTGATCACGTCGACCGCGCCACACGATTGCGGCCACACCGGATCGGTGCCCGGCACGTGCGAGAGCTGGCTCGCGTAGTTCGTCCACACGGTCGCCCCGACCGACGGCGCGACGACATCGAGCGCGCGCGCCGCGAGATACGACACCGTGCCCTCCGACAGCACGAAGTCCTCCCAGCACTTCAGCCGGATGCCGTCGCCGAACCAGCCGTGCGCCGATTCGTGGACGTTGGTCTCTTCGTCACCGATCGCGATCGAACCGATGTGAACGAACGGATGATGCTCCATGCCGCCGAACTGGCCGGGACCCCACTTCACCGAGACCGAGCCGTAGTGCGTCCCGAACCGATACGGTCCGAGCGTCGACTCGAGCCAGTCGAACGCGGCGACCAGGTGCTGCGTGCCGGTCATCGCGCTCGCCATCTCGCCGGGGCGGTACCACACGGAAACGAGCGTGCCGGCGGGCGTCGTGCCGAGGTCGAGCTGCGTGTACGAGTCGATCGACCACGCGAGCTGATACGCGGGCGCTTGCGCGGGAATGGTCGTCGGATAGACCGCCTCCATGCCAGCCGGCGTGTTGGCGAGCTCGAGCGAGAACGTCGTGCCGTCGCTCGGCTGGCTGTGACACGGGAACACATTGCCGCAGTAATACGGCCAGTCGAGCGTGAAGCCCTTCGCGGACGCACCGGTGAAGCCTTCGTGATCCATCCAGTGATACGAGATCACGACCGGCGTTGGTTGATCGCTCGCGTCGAGCCCGAGGAGCAGCGTCATGCCCGGCGTGAACAGGATCGGCGCGCCGTTGACCGTCACGCTGTCGATCGTCAGGCCCTCGGCCTCGAGCGATCCACCGGGGCTCGTCGACGGTCCGAGCGTCACCGTCGCGACGCCGGTCATGCCCGCGTAATCGATCTTCAGACCGGTATCGATGACCTCGCGATCGGGATTCGCGGTCGGCGGAGTCTGCGCCGCGTCTGGCGTCGGGCTCGGCGAGCTGCTGCACGCCCCGAGCGACCACAGCAGACACGACAACCGGCGGCGCATCCGCCGAGCATACCGCGATCAGTCGGTGATCTTCGCGATCACGAGCTGGTGCGGGTCGGTGATCGACCGATCCTTGCGCATCGTCACCGCCTCGCGCAGCACGTAGTACCTGCCGTCCGAGGACAAATGCCCACCGCTCGACAGCTGCTCGGCACCCGGTGCGACCGCCGGATCGTGCTTGCGCGCGGTGCGCCCGGCGAGCTTGGGCAGGGCGAGCTCGCCGTACTGGCGTGAGGATCCGATCACGAACAGTTTGGAGCCATCCGGTGAGATCGCGAAGTCATGGGTCAGGGTCGGTCCGGTCGTCGTCTTGTCGATCTTGTGCGCCGCCATGTCGACCCGCGCGATCGTGCCCTGCTGCGAGCTGCCGAGGTACGCGTAGGCGCCATCGCGCGAGAAAGCGACGCCGTACGTCGTGTCGAGCGCGGGCACCGCGAAGCTAGCGCCGTGGTCCGGATCGAGGAAGTAGACCTGCGCGGCGGGCTTCGAGTGGAACGCCTTCTCGTCGTACTCGGCGACCGCGAACCACGAGTAGTCGGCTGCGTGGTGGACGCTCAACTGATCCTCGTAGCCCGACGCCATCCGCCGGCCGGGCAGCGTGATCGTCATCGCGTCGGTGGTCTGCAGCGTGTCGAGGTCGAGCTTGCGCAGCGCGAGCCCCGTCGGGCCGTGCACGTGTGAATGGTCGCGCAGCCCTTCACCGTAGGTCGCGAGCGTGAACCACGCGATGTCGCGCGCGCCGTCCGTCGCGACGAACCCGAGCTCGGCGTCGTCGCCAAACGTGCCGAGGCTGACCGTGCGTGCGATCTTGCCGGTCTTGATGTCGAGCTCGACGTACCAGTGATGACGCGCGCGCTCGAGGATCCCGTCCGTGATGTGAAGCCCGGCCTTCGCCGGCGTGTAGCTGACCAGCTCGCCCTCGAGGTTCGTCGCACCGAGCGCACGCTCGAGCGCTCGGCGTGGAGCCTCGACGCGATGCGTGGTGCCGGTCGCTAGATCCAGCACGTCGCCGGTCAGGTCCTTGTCGGCGCGCGACATCGCGGTGATCGCGACGTAGCGCGGGTCACCTACATCGCGCAGGCGCAGCGTGCCGAGCGGGTCCGCGTAGCCAACCTTCTTGACCAGCTCGATGCCCGCGCGCGCAGGTGGTCCGAGTGCCGCGAGCAATGCGACGACCACGAGCGGCTTGATCACCACCGTTAGACGCCGGAACGGGCCGAACGGTTTACACGGCAGGATCTGGCAGCAATTGCCGGGGAATCTAGTAGCGCTTCACGCTGGGGTCGACCTGCTGCGACCACGCGTCGATGCCGCCCGTCATGTTGTAGACGGTCTTGAACCCGGCCTTCAGGAAGTGATCCGCGGCACCCCGGCTGCGCCCGCCGTGGTGGCAGTGGAACGCGAGCACGGTGTCCTTCGGCAGCGTTTCGATCTGCGCCATCGCGGCGTCGTCGAGGATCGTCGCGCCGGCGATCTGCGCGACGTCGCGCTCCTTCGGCGTGCGGACGTCGTAGATGTGCTTGATCGTGCCGGCGTCGATCAGGCGCTTGAACTCGACCGGCCCGATCTCTCGCACGCTCGCCGGCCGATTCGGGTTGTCGATCTTGAAGCCCGCGCCGGTCGCGTCCTCGATGAAGTCGATCGTGACGCCGTCGGCCTTCGCCGCGCTCGGGCGATCGAGCTGGACCGTGATGCCACCTGCATCGACGGTGACGTGCGTCGGCTCTTTCGGGCCGAGGTCGAGCTGGTGCTCCCAGCCGCCCGTGATCGTGAGGTGGATGACGTCACCCGGGGTGCCATCCTTGAGCGCCGCGTCGAGCTCCTGCTTCGCGCGCGGCGACACGGTCACCTTGACCGCCTTCGCGGGCGCGACCAGCGTGCCGAGCTGCTTCTCGAGATCGCCGCTCTCGAACATCTGCTTGACGATGTCGGCGCCGCCGACGAACTCGCCCTTGATGAACAGCTGGGGAAACGTCGGCCAATCCGAGTACTCTTTCATGTGCGCGCGAACCTCGGGCTCCGCGAGCACGTTGACGGTGCTGTACTTCGGGATCAAGGTGTTGAGGATGTTCACGACGGACGCGGAGAAGCCGCACTGCGGAAAGCTGCGCGTGCCCTTCATGAACAAGACAACCTCGTCCTGGCGGACCAGCTGTTCGATCTTCTGGCGAGTCTGCGGCTCCATCGTCATGGCTGGCCTTCTAGCATGAAGTCGCCCGGCGAAAAACTCGCAATTCGGGTGGTTGGCTCGATCGCGGACGTCGATGCGGCCGCCTGGGACGCGCTCGACCACGGCCCGTCGCCGTTCCTGCGCCACGGCTTCCTCCGAGCCCTCGAAGAATCGGGTTCGACCGACCCTGCGACCAAACACCGCCAGCGGAGCGGTTGGACCAGCATCTACGTGCTCGTCGAGGACGCTGGCCGGCTGGTCGGCGGCGTCGCCGCGTTCGTCAAGGCGCACAGCTACGGCGAGTACATCTTCGACTGGGGCTGGGCGAACGCCGCCGAGCGCGCGGGTATCGCGTACTACCCGAAGCTCGTGATCGCGGCGCCCGCAACGCCCGCGACCGGCAAGCGCTTGCTCCTCGCGCCGGGCGCCGGGCCGGAGATCGTCGCGGCGTTGGTCGCCGGCGTTCGCACGGTCGCGGACGACGCCGAGTGCAGCTCGATCCATTGGTTGTTCTGCACCGAGACCGAGCGCGCGATGCTCGCCGATCACGGGTTCTTCGGCCGGACGACGATGCAGTTCCACTGGAAGAACCGCGGCTACACGTCGTTCGATGACTTCCTCGCAGCGCTGAAGAGCCGCAAGCGCAAGCAGCTCCGCAAAGAGCACGAGCGCGCGCGCGCCGCGGTCGACACGGTCGAGTGGAAGCGCGGCAGCGAGCTCACCCAGGACGAGCTCGACGAGCTCGACCGGTTCTATCGCAACACGACCGACAACCACGGTGGGCGCGACTATTTGCGCCCGGGCTTCTTTCACAAGTGCGCGCAGTACTGCGACGCGATGCGGATGGTCCAGGTCAGCGCGGGTGGCAAGCGCATCGCCGGCGCGCTGTTCTTCGAGACCGAGCAAGCGCTGTACGGCCGCTACTGGGGCGCAGAGGCGCACGTCGACCTCCTCCACTTCGAGACCGCGTACTACACGGGGATCGAGCACGCGATCGCGAATCAGCTCCCGCTCTTCGAGGCCGGCGCACAAGGCGAGCACAAGCTCGTGCGCGGGTTCGAGCCGAGCGCGACCCACTCTGCCCACTGGATCCGCCACCCGGGCCTGTCGCACGCGATCGAAGATCACTGCGCGCGCGAGCATGTCGCGATGCAGGCTCATCTCGCGGAGCTCGCCGAGGCCGGTCCGTACCGCGACGCGAGCAGCGACGCCAACGGCGACGACTGATACGTTCCGGCCGTGGTTGTCTCGGACCGGCGGATCCTCGCCGCGGCGTTGGTCGCGTGGTTCGCGGTCGGCGTCCTCGCGCTCGCGAGCGGACCGCCGCTCGGCCACGACGAAGCCGCCTACGCGGTCGCCGCACGAGGCGATGCGCCCGCCTGGAACTATCGCTCGACCGGCATGGTCGCGATCGCGCGCGTCGGCGTCGCGCTCGGTGGCAGCGAGCTCGCGTTGCGCGCCGTCGCGCTCGTGCTCGGCGCCGGCGTGCTGGTCGGTGGGTTCGCGCTCGGCAAGGCAGCGTTCGATCCGCGAACCGGCGCCTGGGCCGCCCTGGTGCTCGCGACCGCGCATCCGATGGCGACACGCAGCGCCGAGCTCATCGGCGATCTGCCGGCGACCGCCTGCTTGCTCGGCGGCGTCGCCGTGCTGATCGGGGAGCTCGAGCTGTCTCGCCCGCGCTGGCGCCTCGTCGGGGCCGCGCCGCTGTTCGCCGCGGCGTTCTACATCCGCTACGGCTCCGCGCCGGTGATCGGGATGATCGCCGTCCTCGCGGTCGTGTTCTACGCGCGCAAGCTCGCGTGCCTGCCGGTCCTCGCGACCGTCGTCCTCGCGGCGCTGCTCGTCGTCCCGCACGTCGTCCATTCGGTCGAGACGACCGGCTCGCCGCTCGGCATCCTCACCGCGAGCGCGAGCATGCCCCGCCGCGCGTACGTCGGCGAAGGCCTCGTCACCTACGTGACGTCGAACCCGGTACGCTTCTACGGCGCGCTCGTCGCACCCGTGATGATCGCTGGGCTCGTCACGCTCGCGCGGTCGCGGCGGCGCGCGCCGTGGTTCGTCGTGCTGCTCGCGCTCGGCCAGGTTGTCTCGCTCGGGATCGAGAGCCACGCCCAGCCGCGATACGTGTTCTTCGCGACCGCGCTGCTCGTCGTCGCGGGTGTCGACGTGCTGCGCCGGCTCGACCGCCCGAAGCTCGCCGGTGCACGGATCGCGGCGGTCGCTTGCGGGCTCGCGTGGCTCGGGCTCGCGATCGGGATCGTGCCGTTCCAGCGCTACCTCACCGACCTACGTCGCCCGCTCTATACCATGGCCGCTGCGGTGCGCGACGATGCCAAGGGCCGGCCGTGCGCGATCGCCGCGAACGTCGCGCCGCAGTTGATCTGGGCCACGCACTGCGCCGTCATCATCGCGAAGACCGCAGCGAAGCTGCCCGCTCCCTGGCCGCCCGCCGCGCGCGTGAAATATGTCGTGTCCGCACCACATGCGGTGGTCTCGCCGAGCCAGCTGCAAGCCGTCGCTGCGACCGCGCAGGCGGTGCCGCACGAGCTCGCGGTCGCGAGTCCCGGATCGCCCGAAGCGCGCGCATGGCGCCTCGATCTCTGAGCGAGGGATTACAATGCGGCATGGCTGATTCCAACTCGCGCGACGGCGCTCGCTACGTCTCGCCGGAGATCTCCGACTACCTCCATCGCGTCCACGCGGCACACGATGCGGGCCTCGCGCGCGCGTTCGCGACGCCGAGTGACATGCCGGCGATCCAGCTCGGCCAGAGTGAAGGCCGGCTGTTGAACTTGCTGGTCAAGCTGGTCGGCGCGAACAAGCTCGTCGAGGTCGGCACGCTCGCCGGCTATTCCGCGATCCAGCTCGCGAGTGCACTGCCCACAGGCGGCCACTTGTGGACGATCGAGTTCGAGCCCAAGCACGCTGCGGTCGCGACCGCGAACCTCACCGCGGCGGGGCTCGCAGAGCGCGTCAGCGTCGAGGTCGGTGCCGGCGTCGACGTGTTGCCCCGGCTCGAAGCGCACGGCCCGTTCGATCTGATGTTCATCGATGCCGACAAGCAGAGCTACGACCGTTACGGCAAGTGGGGGCTCGCGCACGTCAGGAAGGGCGGCCTGATCATCGGCGACAACGCGTACTTCTTCGGCCGCCTCCTCGAAGAGTGTGACGGCGCGCGTGCGATGCGAAGCTTTCACGAGCTGATCGCGGCCTCTTGCGATTCGGTCTGTGTCCCGACGCCCGATGGTCTCGTCCTCGGAATCGTGAAGTGAAACTCGTCCTCGTACTCGTGCTCGTGCTCGGAAGTTCCGCTGGTTGCGGTGGCTCTCCGCCGCCCGAGCCCGAGCACGCATCGCCGGCTCCCACCGACGACACCGCGACCAAGCCGATCGCCGATGCGATCGTCCACGTCTACGAAGCACTCACCGTGAAGACCGTCGCGCCCGGCGATCCGGCGCCGATCCGCCAGGCCGCCGTGCTCTCGCTCGGCTGGACCGCACCGATTCCTTGGACCACCGATCCCGAAAAGGACCGCGGCCTCCTGCGCGGCGCCGTTCGCGCACTCGCCCAGACCGGCAAGCTCCCGGCCGATGCGGTGCTGCGCGCGGCGCGCTCGATGGGCGTGTGGTCCGGTGACCTCCAGACCTACGGCGTCGATCCGGCCGGCTTCGCCGCGCTGTTCGGCTTGATCGCCGGTCAACCGATCGTCCAGCCCGGGATGACCTATCACAAGGTCAGCGCGACCGAGTGGGCGGTCGCCGACGTCATCCCCGGCGGGCCCGCGCAACGCGCCGGC
The DNA here is from genome assembly GCA_040004535.1 of Deltaproteobacteria bacterium. Taxonomy (GTDB): domain Bacteria; phylum Myxococcota_A; class Polyangia; order Haliangiales; family Haliangiaceae; genus JABFXX01. Next base: position 20,754 of record JBDUAS010000051.1, on the reverse strand, counting down.
GTCGTGCGGGGCGACGTGCTCGTGACGATCGACGGCGCGCCGATCGTGCACGGCTGGAAAGACTTTCAATACCTGCTCGGCGTGCGGTCCGGAATTCCCGCGACGCTCGTCGTTAACCGCGCCGGCGCGCCGCGCACGCTGACGCTGACGCTGTCGCCGATCGCGACGCCGATCGTCGAGTCGCGCATGCTCGCGGGCGGCGTCGGCTACTTGCGGATCTGGACGTGTACGCACTCGGATAAGACGAAGCTCGACGCCGCGTTGCTCGCGCAGCGCGCGCTCGGCGAGCTCGATCGCAAGGGCGTGAAGAAGCTCGTCGTCGATCTGCGCGGCAATGCCGGTGGTTTCCCGTTCGATCTCGCGTCGCTGTTCACCGATGCCGATCCGTTGATGTACGCGCTCGTCCCGTTCGGCGACGACCAGGCGATCGCACACACCAAGATCGCACCGTGGAAGGGCACGCATCCGATCGCGGTGCTCGTCGACGAGGGCACCGCATCGGGCGCCGAGATGGTCGCGCTGTCGCTGCGCGAGCACTCCGCCGCGATCGTCATCGGCCAGCCGACCGCCGGCGGCCTGACGTTCCCGACGACCGAGAAGCTACCCGGCAACGTCACGCTGTCGTATCCGACCTCGAAGGTCGGTACCGCGAAGGACAAGCTCGTCCAGGACGGCAATCGGATCACGCCCGACGTGATCGCGCCGAACCCGACCGCCGACGACTACGCGGCGAAGCGCGATCCGCAGCTGGCGGCCGCGCTCGCGAAGCTCAGTTCTTGAACTTCGCCTGGACCATCAGCATCGCGCTCGGCGTGATGTGACACGTCGCGAGCTGACCGTCGCACGGGCCGCCGGCCCACTTGTCGAACATCTTCGTCAGGTGCGGCGTCGCGGTCAGCGTCACCGCCACCCCCTTCGCGACCTGGAACGGACAGGTCTTCGGCATCGCGATGTTGTCGCAGGTCTGATCGTAGCTCGTGCTCGCCGAGCCATTGCCGTCGACCTGGAGGTTCAGGGTGACGTATTCGGCCGATCCGGAGCCGGAGCCTGCATCACTCCCCGTCGCCTTGTTGCCATCGATCACCCCGTGCGCGCCGCAGGTGGTGATGCCGGTCGTCGCGCACCGATGATCGCTCGTGCACGCCTGGCCCGACACGCAATCCGAGTCCGCGGTGCACGCGAGCGTGCAGTCGGGGGCGTCCGGGCCGTAGCACGCGGCCGCGAGCACGAATGCGAGCGCGGGCAACCTCAGAACTGCCATGCGACGTTGACCTCGGCGCCGTCGCGATGCGGCGTGAAGGCGAGATGTTGCGCGCGTTCGCTGCGCACGCCCAGGCCGTAGAGTACCGCGCCGGTGATCAGCGCGGCACCACCGGAGACACCGGCGATCGCGGTGATCGCATCGTCGCGGTGGCCGCGGTCATCGAGCGAGCGGACGTCGGGGTTGCGCGCGCCGCCCGCATACGCGTCGGCGACCTCGTTCGCAGCGAGGTGCGCATCGACCGCGAACACGGCGGCCACCGCGAGGCCCACGCCGCCGCCGATCATCAGATACGTGCCGGCGTGCTGTTCCGAGCGCGCCCGCGAGACGTCGACCCCGGTCGGTCCGGCGGTCGCGACGACGGTCGTCCGCGGTGGTTGGGAGGGCATCGCCATGACCTCGTGCTCGTTCGGGACGTCGAGGTTCGAGCGGAAGCCCATGTGCGTGCAGGTCGCGAGCTTGTCGAGGTGCTCGTTGACGAGCGCCTTCAAGTCATCGCGCGGCCCGGTCTCGAGGAACCGCTTGTACATCCACGCGGCGTCGTCGCAGTCGCCGTTCAGGCGATATGCCTGCGCGAGGTTGAACAACAGGCCCGGGCTCGGGGCGAGCACGTAGGCGGCCTTGTACGCCTCGAGCGCCTCGGAGAACTTGCCGTCGCGCTGGAGCTGGCGCCCGCGATCCGCGATCAGCCGGGCCTTCTCCGGCACCGGCATCCCGGCGCCCTCGTCGACGAACGTGTCGGCAAACGCCGCCGTGGCCGACAGCGCCAACGCGATCGCAGCAAAGAGCAGGCGCTTCGCCATCGCTCAGTACGGGTCGACCGAGCCGTCGGGATCGAAGTTCGCAGCGGTCCGCGAGCGAGCCGGGGTCGGGCTCGCCGCGTGGTGCGGGCGATGGCTCTCGCCTGCGGTGACCGCCGGGACGCGGGGAGCGTCGGTCTTCGCGACGGTGGCCACGGGGCGCGGCGGCGTCGCGTGATGAGCGAGCGGGGCGGGTGCGGCCTGCACCGGCTCGGTGCCGGCGGCAGATCCGGTGAGCGCGACGGCCCTCGGCCAGGTGGCTTCGGCCGTGTGGACAACCGGCGCGGTCACGCGAGCAGCGCCCAGCGCGGCAGCGGCCGGAACGGTAGGCGCGGGCGCCGCCATGCTGCGCGAGTCCTGCGCGACCAGGAACAGCACGGCGCTCGCGACGATGGCGCACGCGCCGAGCGCGAGCTGCCAGCGCGTCTTCGCGCCGCGCACGGGTGGAATCGTCAGCGGAGGTGCCGACGCGAACCGCGTGTGACGTGGCGCGGGGGCGGGGCGCGGCACCGAGCGGCGGCGATCGAGCTCGTCACGGACGTGCAGCAGCGTGCCGGCGACGGTCTCGAGGCTCGGCCGATCTTCGGCGCGCTTCGCGAGCATCGCGAGCAACAGCGCCTCGAGCTCGCGCGGGATATCCGGCCACAGATCGCTCGGGCGCGGCGGCTCCGCACGGAGGTGCATCGTCATGATCTCGGCAGCGGTCTCCGCTTCGAACGGCAGCTGCTCGAGGAACAGCTCGAATGCCATCACGCCGAGCGAGTAGGTGTCGGTCGCAGGGGTGAGCTCCGCTCCGCGTGCCTGCTCCGGCGAGAGATACTGCGGGGTGCCGACCAGCTGGCCATCGATCGTGCAGCGCACGTCGTTCGAGATCTCTTTCGCGATGCCCCAGTCGAGCAGCTTGACGCGGTCGTGACCGCCTTCGTCTCCCGGCGGCAGCAGGAACACGTTGTCGAGCTTGAGGTCACGGTGAATCACGCCGGCGGTGTGCGCGGCGATCAGCGCGTCGCAGATCTGGATGAGAATCTCGACCACGCGGTCCGGCAACACCTTCGACTCGAACGCGAGGTTGCCGAGGCACACGCCATCGAGGCGCTCCATGACGATGTAGGGCCGGCCATCGTCGAGCGTGCCGGTCTCGAAGATGTCGACAATGTTGGGATGGCCGACGCGGTTGACGACGCGGGCTTCGAGCTTGATGCGCTCGACCGTGATCCCGGTCGTCAGGAAGTCGTGCATGACCTTCAGCGCGGCCTTCTTGCCGATCTCCTCGTGCACCACGGCATACACCGTGCCCATGCCGCCGCGACCGAGGCGCTCACCCACGATCCAAGGTCCAGCCTTTACACCAACCGGGAGTACATCAGGCACTCCGGTCGGCCCAGGCTGGATCACGGAGCTTTCCGTGGAGACCATCGTCCGCATGGCCTCCTCCCAGTGCACCCCATGTGCCTAGAGAAAGCAGGGCACGTTACGGACTTCGGGTGGCTAGACGTAGCGTTCAGGCCCGACTGTGACGCCATCGCACGGCGCCTAGATCCGGTGGTATCCCACCCTCATGATCGTCACCGCGGAGGAGCACGAAGCGTCGCTCGCCACGCTTGTACAAAGCGTGCGCGATCCACGTGCCGGGATCCTCGGTCCGGACTCGATCTCGTGGCGCATCGGAGGCGATCTCGCCATCTTTCTGGGCGGCGGACGCGCCGCGATGCTGCAACTCGCACATCCGATGGTCGCGTATGCGATCGATCATCATTCGAGGACCCGCGCAGACGTGCTCGGCCGGTTTCAACGCACGTTTCGTCACATCTTCGCGATGGTATTCGGCGAGCTCGACGATGCGCTGACAGCCGCGCGCCGAGTACATCGCGTGCACACACGCATCCACGGCGTGATCCCGACGACGATCGGCGCGTGGCGTGCGGGGACGCACTATCATGCGAATGACGCGCACGCGTTGCGCTGGGTCCACGCCACGCTGGTCGATACGACCGTCCACGTGCGCGCGCGATTGGGCACGTCGTTCGCGCGCGCCGAGCTGGATCGCTACACGATCGAAATGAATCGGTTCGCGGCGCTGTTCGGAATCCCACACTCGTTGTTGCCCACGACGTGGGCCGATCACGAGGCGTACATGGCGCGCATGCTCGCGAGTGACGAGCTCGCCGTCGCGCCGGTCGCGCGCGAGATGGCGGCGTTTCTCATCGGCCGCGGCGGATCCGGCGCACAGCCACCTCTCGGTGCTCTCACGGAGATGCTCGCGGAGCAGATGTTGCCGCCGCGCATCTCCGAGCAATTTAATTTGACCGCATCACCGCGTGCAGTGCGCGCCGCCTTCGCGACACTCGCGCCGATCTACAAGCGACTGCCGGCGCGGTTGGTCGCGATCCCGGCGCAGATCGATGCAGCGCGCCGACTCGCGGGTCGCCCTCCGAGCCGACTCGCAGCGTGGACCGAGCGCCAGCTGTTCGGGCTCTCGGGCCGGGTCACCGGACCGGGTAAATAAAAAAAGCTGCGCGCACCATGGAAAAGCTGCTTTTGCCGAAAGCGGGAGACTTCATCGACGGTGCGCGCAGCGTGTATGCATAGAGCACGGAACGCGCCGAACGGTTGCCTCGGTAACCTGCCGAAATCGTGACGACGGCGCGCGCTAAACCGTATCTTCGTACCGACGGCGGCGCCGGCTAGCGATACGTCGACGGGTCGAGCCCGAACCGCTTGATCCAGCGCTGGATCTGCTTGCGGTCCTTGTCGAGCGCGCGGGCCACGGCCGAGACGTTGCCCTGGTGCTCGCGCAACGCGGCGACGACCTGATCGCGGACCTTCTGGTCCATCTCGGACAGTACGACGGGACGCGGAGCACCCGGCGGGCGGCCCGAGCGAACGGTGTCCGGCAGGTGTTCCGCCCGTACCAGCTCGGTGCCGGCGAGGACCTGCGCCGTCGCCAGTGCTTGCTCGAGCTCGCGGACGTTGAGCGGCCACGGATAACGCAGCAACAGGCGCGCGGCATCGATCTCGAAGCCGGGATGGTCGGCGGGGAAGATGCTCTTGTGCAGCGAGCCGATCAGGACGCCGAGATCCGAGCGACGCTCTACGAGCGGCGGAACCGAGATCCGGAACCCGGCGAGGCGCGCGAACAGGTCGTGGCGGAACGATTGCTCGGCGACCATGTCGTCGAGATCGCGGTGGGTCGCGGCGACGACGCGGAGATCGATCGCGACCGCGCGCGTGCCGCCGACGGGCATGACCTCGCGCTCCTGGAGCACGCGAAGCATCGCGGCCTGGGAAGAGCCCGGCAGATCACCGATCTCGTCGAGAAACAGTGTGCCGCCGTCGGCCGAGCGCACGAGACCTGGATGGTCGGTCTGCGCGCCGGAGAACGCGCCCTTCTTGTAACCGAACAGCTCGCTCTCGACGAGGTTCTCGGGGAGCGCGCCGCAATTGACCGGCACGAACCCGCCGGCGCGCTGCGACAGCGTGTGGATCGCGCGCGCGATCACTTCTTTACCGGTGCCGCTCTCGCCTTCGATCAGCATCGGGATCTCGGACGATGCGATCTGCTTGATCCGATCGAGCTCGTGTTGCCAGCTCGGATCGAGCGACGCGAGGCCGGGGATGCCTTCGTCGGGCGTGAGCTCGAGCAGGGCAACGGCGTCCTCGTTGATCGGCATCCGCTCGAAGAAGATGAACAGCGTGTGGCCGAGCTCGATCAGCGAGCCATCGGTGAGGACCGCGCGCTTGGTGGTGTGGCCGTCGACGATCGAGCCGTTCTTGGACTCGGTATCGACGAGCATCCACCGGCCGAAGCTCGGCTCGATCCGCGCGTGCTTCGACGACATCCATTTGTCGGGCACGCGGATCGTGAGCTCGGTGCCGGCCTTCTCGGCGCGACGCTCCGAGCCGCGACCGAGCGACACGACGGTGAGGTCGGAAAGCCGATAACGCACCGAGCCGGCGCGTGGCCGACCGCACTCGAGCACCAGCACGAGGACGGGCTCCGGGCGCGGACCATTACGTCCCGCCTTGCCATCCGCATGGATGCTCAGTGTCGTGCCGTGAGACTCCCCCACGGGCAGAATCCTACCAGAACAGCTACATGTCAGACCCTACGGGTACCGTTCGTACGTGGGCGATCTCGTCTCTCTGACCGCGAAGCTCGAAGCGCGGCGTGGCTGTGTCCGAGCGGTCAGCTCGGTCGAGCACTACGAGCGTGGCCTGGCTCTCGAGGCCGAGGACCAGCCGGCCGCGGCCATGGTGGCCTACCAGCGGGCGCTGGCGGGTCGGCCAGACCTGGCGGACGCGTGCAACAACCTCGGCCGGCTCCACCACGACCAGGACCAGCTCGGCGATGCAGAGTCGCTCTACCGGCTCGCGATCTGCGCTGACGGCCACGTCGGCCTCTACTGGTTCAATCTCGGCGTGGTGCTCGAAGATCTCGGCCGCTGCGCCGAAGCGATCGAGGCCTACGAGCACGCGCTGCAGCTCGAGCCGACGCTCGCCGATGCGCACTTCAACCTCGCTCGCCAGTACGAGCAAGTCGGTCGCCGGGGCTCCGACGATCTGGTCATGCGTCGCGCGGTCCGCCACCTCAAGCGCTACCGTGACCTCGTCCGCACGCTCGGGTAGGCCGTGATGCCCGGCGTGCCCGGCGTGCCCGGCGTGCCCGGCGTGCCCGAAGGCGAAACACGAAGCCTGGTCTAGACCCATCGTGTTTCGACTTCGTGGTCGTACGTTCCGTCAAACGGTCGCCCAGAGTGTCGCGGCGAGCTCGCACGCCGAGGTCGCGACGAGCAAGGCGACTGCGCCGAACGTCAGCCGCTCGAACGTGGTCGGATCTCGGTGATCGGCGACGCGTGCGATCCGCCATGCAGCGAAGGGGGCGGGCAGTGCGGTGATCAGGGCGATCCGGCCGGGGAGGCCGAGGAGATATCCGACGGGCAGCCACGCGAACGCCGCGACGGTGACGGCGATCCATAACTTCGCGGCGGCTGGCGCGCCCATTCTCACCACCAACGTGCGTTTCGCGGTCGCTGCATCGCCGGCTGCATCCGGGAACTCGATCGCGACCAGCATCGCGAACTGGAGCAGCACGAGCGGCACGAGCGCGAGGCCGAGGACCCGTGCACCGGCGAGGTCGGGTGCCTGGAGCAAGAAGCCGAGCAAGGGGACCAGCGCGGTCACGACGACCGCGGTGTCGAGCTCGCCGAGGCCGGCGGCGCACAGGCGAAACGGTGGCGCGCTGTACTCCCATGCGAGCACCGCCATCGCGACGAGGGTCAAGCCGACACGCACGTCTTCGGTACGTAGATATAGAAGCGCGCCGAGCACGCAGCCGATCGCCGCCAGCACCAGCGCCGCGACGAGCGCGACCCCGCGCGGCAACTCGTCGTTCGCGAGCACCCGCGAGCCGCCCGACCACTGCGTCGGCGTCGCGTTCGCGCGATCCGCCGCGAAGTCGAAGTAGTCGTTCGCGTAGTGCGTCATCAGCTGGAACGCCGTCACCGCGGCCTGGCCGAGCGCGTAGCGCCCCCCGTCGATCGCATGACCGTTCAACCGAGCGATCGCGGCGCCGAGCCCGAACAAGATGAACCCTCCGCCGAGGAACAGCGGCCGCCCCAGCCGGATCAGCGCGACCAGCCTCGTCAGGGCCGGCGCCAAATCGTGATCTTCAAGTAATCGGCCTGCGCGAACCCGACCGGGTGATCCGGCTCCGGCGGCAGATCGCGCTCCAGCGTGAAGCCCTGACCGAGCGCTTCGCGCACCGTGCGCTTGAACAGATCGCGATCGATCCGCGACGTGCAACACGCAGCCACCACCGCGCCGTGCGGTGCCACGTGCCTCGCGGCCGCTCGATACAGCTTGCGATAAGCGGCGAGCGTGGTCGGAATTTGCGCCGCCTTGCTCGTCATCGACGGCGGATCGACGATCACGAGCTCGAATTGCTCGGTATCGGGCAGCGCCGGCAACCATTCGAACACGTCCGCGACGACGAAGTGATGCTTCGCTGGATCGCCGACATGATGCGCGGCCGCGAACTGGAGCGCGCGCGCGGATTGATCGACCTGCGTGATCGAGGTCGCCCCGGCGACCTCCGCGGCGCGCCCGAGCATCCCGGTGTATGCGAACACGTTGAGCACGCGCGCGTTCGCGAGTGTGCTGTCGGAGATCGAGCGGCGCAGCGCGCGCAGATCGAGATACGTGCCGGTCTTGTGGCCGCCTTCGAGATCGACGACGAGTGCGCGGCCGTCCTCGTGAACTGCAACGGTCGCGGGCGCGCTCCCACACAGCACGCGCTGCGGCTGAGGTGGCGCCTGCCGGCGGCGTGCGGGACGCAGGATCACGTTCGTCGCCGCACCGACCACCGGTCCGAGCTCGCCGTGCGGCACCGGCAGCGGCGTCGGCGGACGCACGGCCGCCGCCACGCGCGCAGCGGCGATCGGTGCGGTCACGCCGGCATCCAGCTCGTGATGCGGATCGAGGTCGCGGAAGATCTCGATCGGCTGCGTGATCGCGGCATCGCCACTGCCGGCGGCAGGCACCGGCGCATCGAGTGTCGTCGTTCCGCGTGCGACCGCAGCGAGCAACGAGGCGACATAGCGCGCGAGCGAGTCGGCTCCCGCAGAATAACTCGCCACGACGATCGTGTCGGCGAACCGATCGACGACGACCGCGGCCAAGCCATCGCTCTCGCCATTGACGAGCCGCACGGCGTCGGTGCGCGCTGCGAGGGCATTACGGCGGCCGAGCGCGACTGCGAGCTGGTGGCGGACCCAGGCCGCATCCGGCTTGGCCGGGCCGCGCCGCAACATGCGAATCGCGATCGCACCTTCTTCCTCGAAGATGCCGTAGCCGATCACGCGATTGGTGCCGTCGACGAGCCGCAGCCAGTCACCGTCCGCGAACACCTGGGCCGCGGTCGACATCTGCTCGCGGAACAACCACGGGTGGCCACCCTCGATGATCGCGACCGCGTCCTTCTTGAGCTGATAGCGGCGCGTGATCATCGTTGCGTGAATCCACCTGGCATCTGCTGCACGACTACCAGATCCGCGCGCCCCGCCGCGATCGCGGCGTCCAGATCCGGCAGCGACGCGGTCGCATCTGCGACGATCGCGGTCGCTACGGATAGCTCGTTGCGCAGCTGATCGGCTAGCGGCGCCGCCGGCAACCGTGCACCGGCCATCAGCGCATCGCCGCGCGACGTCACGACGAGCAGGCTCGCGCCGGCGCGGACGAGCTGCGCGGCGTGCCCCGCCTGGGCGGCGCGCGCGTGCGGCCGATCGTGGATCCAGGCCGCGATCATGCGAGCCTTCGGCCACACGCCACGCGCGGCCTGGACCAGCGCGGGCAGGTGCTCCAGCGCGACGCCGTCGCCCGGGTCCGGCCCTGGATCGAGCGCGACCATGTCGAAGCCCGCGAACGCGGCGCGCTGGACCGCGGCCTCGAGCGCGCCCGGCACCGCGCCGGCGGTCGCGATCCGCGCGACGACGAGCGCATCCTTGGCGTGGACGAAATCGACGATGCGGCGCCACGCGACGGCTTGCTCGTCGGTGTTGATCCGCGGTCCCGCGAGCGGGGACGCGGCGATCGCGATCGCCGGCGTGATCACCGCACCGGCGCCTGCCGCGGCAGCACCACCGAGCGCGACCAGATCGTCGTCGCCGGCCAGCTCGCCCGCGTGGGTCGAGACGGCCGCGATCACGATCCGGTTCGGCGTGCGCTTGTCACCGAGTGGGAACGATAGCGCCGTCGGCGCGATCGGCAGTGGCAACGCCGCGGCGGCCGCGCCGATCCCGTGCGCGTGCGCCTGCGGATCGACGAACTTGAGATCGCGGGTCTGCGGCCGCGCGCGACCGACCTTCGCGGCGAGCAGCTGCTCGACGCCGCGGGCGAGGTGCGGATCGCGCTTCGCGACCGACGCGTGCGACACGCGCAGGCTACGCGTCATCAACGAGTACGTGAACTGCGCTGGTGCCATGTGCTCGTAGCGTTCGGTGCCCTCGAACCACTCGAGGCTCGCCTGCGCGGCCGCCTGCAGCGCTTCGACCTCGGGCCGGCGTCGCGCCTCGTACGCCGCGAGCGCGGCCGGAACGTCGCGCGTCGCGAGCAATTCGTCGCGCAGCACGATCACGTCCTCCATCGCGAGCTTCGTGCCCGAGCCGATCGAGAAGTGCGCGGTATGAGCGGCATCGCCGACGAGCACGACGTTGCCGCTGCTCCACGCAGCGCACCGCACGGTGGGAAAGTTGCGCCAGATCGAGCGGTTCTTGATCAGCTCGTGGTCGCCCAGGTGCTCCTTGAAGATCTGGCCGAGGATCGCCAGCGTCGTGTCTTCGTCGGCGGTCGCGAGCCCAGCCGCGCGCCACGTCGGCTCGCGACACTCGACGATGAACGTCGAGCCGTGCTCGTGATAGCGATACGCGTGGACGCGGAACATGCCGTGCGGCGTGTCCTCGAACAAGAACGTGAACGCGCGATAAGGCACGGTGCAGCCGAGCCACACGAACTTGTTCGGCCGGACGTCGACCGATGGTTTGAGATCGGGGGCGAGCGCCTCGCGGACCCAGCTCGCGACGCCGTCGCTCGCGACGATCACGTCGGCACGGACGTCGGCGAGCCGCTTGATCTCGTGCTCGTACTCGACCCGGACACCGAGCTCGGCGGCGCGGGCCTGGAGGATCTGGAGCAGCGTCTTGCGCTCGAGCCCGCAGAAGCCATGGCCCGTCGAGCGCAGGACCTCGCCTTTGACGTGGATCTCGATGTCGTCCCAGCGTGCGAACCGCGCCGTGATCTGCGCGTGCGTCTCGGGATCAGCTGCGGCGAGATGGCCTAGGGTCGCGTCGCTGAACACGACTCCGAACCCGAACGTCTCCGCGGGGCGATTGCGCTCGTAGACGACGACCTCGTGCTCGGGAGCGACGCGCTTCACCAAGATGCCGAGGTACAGGCCCGCCGGGCCTCCGCCGATACAGGCGATCTTCACGGCGCCACGCTACCACGCAGCGCGGGCGCGCTCGCGTCACACCCGGGCGCACACGTCACGGTTGTCGCGCTTGTCCGTCAGATTTCTCCGCGCGCGCGCTCGCACGGCGCGGCATGCGGGTTGCTTTATTGGTGAGATATGAAGAACGGAACCGCTCAACTCGAGAAGCAGCTCGACAACCTCCGCGACGACTTCACGAACCTCGTGACCGCGGCGAGCAAGCTGATCGCCGGTAAGGCCGTCGATGCGAAGGATGTCGTGGCGGATCGCGGCAGCGATGCGTTGAGCGCCGTGATCAAGTCGATCAAGGGCCGCCCGCTCATCGCGATCGGCGTCGCGTTCGGCATCGGTTACCTCGCGATGCGCCTGACCCGCCGCTAGGCCGGTGTCTGGTAGCTTCGCGGGATGAGAGCTTCGATCGTCGCGCTCGCGTGCGCTGTCTTCGGCATCGGCTGTGGACACGGCGCGACCACCCCCGAGATCGAATTTCCCAACGTGCCGAAGCTCGACGTGACGTCCCCGGCGTTCGCCGCCGGCGCGGAGATCCCTCGCGAATACACGTGCGAAGGTGCCGACGTGGCACCGGCACTGGCGTGGGCGAACGCGCCGGCGGCGACGAGACAGTTCGCGATCATCGTCGACGATCCCGACGCGCCGGATCCGGCCAAACCCCAGCAGACCTGGGTTCATTGGGTGCTTGTCGGCATCCCAGCCAAGGTCACATCGTTACCCGCGCAGGGCGGATCTGGCGCGCAACTTCAACTTCCTGGGGGCGCGTCCGCGGGCACGAACGATCTTGGCAAGCAAGCCTGGGGCGGCCCGTGTCCACCGACGGGCCGCCATCGCTATTTCTTCAAGGTCTACGCGGTCGACGTCGCGCTCGGTCCGCCGGGGATCAAGAAGTCCGACTTACTCGTAGCGATGCAGGGTCACGTGCTCGCGATGGGCTGGTTGATCGCAACCTACGAGAAACGTCCCGCGCCTCACTGACGCCTCGCGCCAAGGCACGCGAGTTGCTCGGAGAGAGAGGCATGGGCACCATCCTCTTTCTGCTCGCGATTGCCGTGATCGTCGCCGGTGTCGTCGTGACGAAGGCGCTCGAACGCAAGCGCACGGCGCGCATGGCCGCATGGACGTTCGAGCCGATCAACGAGGTCGACGACGAGATCATCGAGCTCGACGACCGCGACATGTTCCTGGCGTCGCCGCCGCCGCCGCCGGCGCGGGCGTTCCACCACCACGTCCACGCGCACTAGTTCGCCACGCGCACTAGTTCGCCACGCGCACTAGTTCGTCGCCGGACAGACGGTCAGCGTGAAGTGACCGCTGACCGTGTTCTGGTCGTCGAACGTTCCGACGAGGCCGCCGGTCACGGTCGTCGCGGTCACCGAGTCGACGACGACACGCCCATCGATCGCGACCTTGTTATCGCTGCCCATCACGAACGTCATGTTGCGCATGAGGCTCATCGGATAGTCGCCGGGCACCTTCGGCACCGCGACGATCAGCGACGGGCCGCTCGGCTCCGAGCCGCAGGTGAACGCGCCCTGATAGAACGTCGCGAAGAAGTTGTCATCGTTCGCCGACAGGAACGCGTCCGTGCCACCGGCCTGGAACGTCCACGGCTGGCCGTACACCATCCCGGCGAGCGTGCCGGCATCGATGGTCGTCGAGCCGCTGTCGCTGGTGCCGCACCCGGCGGCCACGGTGAAGAGACAAGAGAGGGTAAGGGCGAGGAGCTTGGTCATGGCCGGTAGACGCGGCGGGTAAGAAAGGTGCGCACTATTTCTTGTGCAGAACCACCCGCGCCATCGCGATGCCGGCCGGTAGCGTCCCGGCGCCCTTCACGGCGGGGAGCGTCGCGTCGATCGAGAACGGCTTGGTCGAGAACAGCGCGTAGAACGTCTCGTCGCCGGGCGTGGCGTCGAGCTGGATCGCGCCGGGTAGCAGGCGCTCCTTGCCGATCGCGGTCGCCTCGCTCGCGCCGTACGGATAGTAGATCGTCGTCGCGGCCGCGCCGTCGATGCCGACGATCGCGATGAAGCCGGGCTTGCCGCCCTGCGCTTCGAACCGGATCTTCGTGCCGGGCGTCACGGTGTCGCCGTTCGCGAGCTGGTGCGCTTCGCTGTGGATCACGAGCGAGATGTCGTCGCCCTTGGTCCTGAAGTCGTCGCCGTCATCGGGGCGCGGCGCGGGCTTCTTGCTCTGGAGGAACAGCACGAGCGCGGCGGCGGCGGCTGCGAGCGTCCCGACCGGGATGATCCAGCGCAGCCACCACGGCTTGCGCGGCTCCGGCTTGTAGCGTTCCGCGCGCTGCTCGATCCGACGGACCTCGGCGTCGATGTCGATGCCGCGCAGGTACGCGGCCTGGTCGCGCTCGAGCTCGGCGAGCCGCGCCTTGTCGGCGGCCGTCGCTTCGGCAGCGAGAGCGGCGGCGCGCGCGGGCGGTAGATCGCCGGCGAGCGAACGCTCGAGCTCTACGTCGGTGAAGCGGCGGTCAGCCATCGTTTGCCGCCTTCGCGGTGAATCCCGTGCGTGCCGCGCGCTTCTTCAAATGGTCCTCGAACTTCGCGAGCATCTTACCGACCGTGCGCCGCGACAGGTCGAGCGACTCGGCGATCCCGTCCTGCGTGTAGCCATCGAGGTGATGGAGTACCGCCACGGTCACCTCTTCCTCGGACAGGCCGCGGGTGAGGAACACCAGATCGTGCAGCGCATCGACGCGGCGCGCCGTGAGGTTCGGATCGGCGGTCGCGCCGGCATCGGCGTGGGCGCCGGGAAGCGCGTTGTCGTCGAGCTCGTCCTCGGATGCGGTCTTGCGGCGGCGCAGCCGATCGATCGAGGCGTTGGTAGCGATCCGGTAGAGCACGGCGAACGGAGTGACATCGGCGAAGCGAGCTCCGGCGGCGAGATAGCGTGCGAAGGTTTCTTGCACGAGATCACGCGCGTCGTCGGAGTTGCCGACGATCCCGAGGCAGCGCCGGTGTAACGCGGGCGCATGTTTGCGGTACAGCTCCGCGACCGAGCCGGCTCCATGCATGGCTAGACGCCGATGTCCCGCAAACAGGGAATAGTTTCTACCAGAGCCATCCGAAGTGGAAGACCGGCCACACCTGCTGGTGAGTGGAGCCGTCATCGGCCTTGAACACCATCATCGCGAGCCCGAGCTCCGTGGTGAACCCGGCGCTGCCGACGTATTGGGCGCCGCCCTCGACGCGGAACTGCTGGCCCCAGATCTCGTTGTCGCTATAGGACTGGCCGGTCGTGTTGTCGGTGACCGCGTTCGAGCTCATGCCGTCCTGCGTGATGCCGAGCTTCGCGAGCGACATGTGGGCAGCCACGCCGATGTATGGGCTCCACCGCGACTGCATCGGTGCGATCCCGATGCTGACGTCGAAGCCCGGCGTCTCGAAGTCATAGGCGATGCGCGGGAACACGATCCGCTTCACCACGAGCCCGACGTTGACGCTGAAGATGCCGCTGCCGCTGAACAGATCGAAGCCGACGGCGAACGTCTTGGTCTTGCGCGGGTTGTGCTCGATGTCGCGCTCGTAGGCCTTCGCGTCGCGATCGATCTGGACGGCGCGACCCTGCATCTCGCCGAGCCGGCGATACCAGATCGCGAACAGAGGATCATCGGACAGCGACGGGTCGGCTTTCATCGCATCGCCGAGCGTGCGCATCTCGTTGCGCTCGTCGCCAACGCGCTCGTACGCCTCGGCCATCCGGACCAGAGAGCGCGCGCGGCCGCGCCACGCTTCGAGATCACCGGGCTGCGCGTTCAGCAGGCGATCGAAGATCGCGAGAGCCGCGGCGGCCTGGCCATCGGCGAGCAGGCCGAACGCTTGGCCGCGCGACCACTCGGAGCGCTCCTGCGGTGACAGGTTTTCAGGATCGCCCTTGAGCACGCCGGTCGACAGCGGCGCCGATTCGTAGTTGAGCTTGTCGACGTTCGCGCGGTCGCCGGCGGCGAGCGTCATCGAGCCGACCTCGAGGTGATCGGGCAGCACGCGCTTCACGCGATAGCTGCCTGGCGCGAGCGCGACGACGGTGTCGCGGTCCCTTTGCGCGTGGGCCTCGGCGATCAGCCGCCACTCGCGCTGATCGAGCACGACGTACTTCTCGTCGTTGCCTTTCGGCACCGTCATCTGCGCGAGGTGCGGCGCTGCGAGCTTCGTCAACACGAGCTCGCCTTGACCCGAGAGCTCGTAGCGAAACGCAGGGCGCTGCGGTGCGCCGCTGATCGCGGTATCCGCGCGCGTGCGGCCGTACGCGTAGTGATAGGCCTCGGACACGGTCACCTGATGATCGCCGTCCTCGTCAGCAGCGCCGCGCAACCCGGACACGAGGTGATGCGTGAACACCGAGCCGGCGAGGGCGCGCGATTCTTGCGACAGCTCGTCGGCGCCGCTCGACGTGAGCATCACGAGGCCCGACAGCTTCGGTGACACTACATCGACCACGAACTCGTCGACCGGTGCGCCGCCTTTGCGGGTAACCGCGCCCGACTTGCACGCGTCGACGACGGCGAGCTTGATCGTCGCCGGCATCGAGCGCAACGTGTCCTGGAGCTCGCGATGGGTAAGCGGATCGCCCTTGAGGTGGAGGTTCGTGTCGTCGGCGTGGCCGGAGTAGTAGACGAACACGAGCGTGTCCTCGCCCGATGAATCGTGCGCGACCTGCGCGAGCCGGCGCAGCGACGCGCGGACTTCGGCGGTGCTCGGATCGCGGAGCAGCTCGACGCGATCGGGGGCGAACCCGCCGAGCGAGACCAGCACGTCGCGCATGCGCTCGGCGTCGTTCTCGGCGTAGCGCAGCGGCCGATCCTGCGACCAGCCCGGGTTCGAGCCGATGATGAGAGCGTAGCGCTGGTCGGCGAATGCGATTCGCGGAGCGAGCGCGATCCCGACCGCGATCACGATTGCAAAGGCCGCGCGCAGCACGGTGTCACCTAACGTCCGACGCATCTAAAAGTTCCGACCGACAACCACATTAGAACACCCGCGCGGAGGGCTGGTTGCAAAATCGCCCCGGGTTACCATCGGGAAGCGATGGAGGGCTTTGTCCAAGGTTGGTCGCTCACCATCCTGTTTTGCGGCTTCATCGTCCTGGTGTTCCTCGGCGGCTGGCTGCACGTCCACCGCGAGCTCGCGTGGGTCAAAGCGCTCACCGATCACCTCGGCCTCGAGCTGGTGGATTCGAAAGCCAAGCCCGGCTCGCTCGAGCAGCAGCAGATCCGCGACGAAGCACACGCGATCCTGACCGCGAACGATCCGGCCTGGGCGCAGAAGCAGGTGCGGAGCTGGCAGATGCGCGCGCAGCGACTCGAGCCGACGCTCGCGTTCTGGGTCGACCTCCTGCGCCAGCTCGGCCTGCTCGGCACGGTGCTCGGCATCGGCCTATCGCTCGCGTACACCGGCTCGGATCTGACGAAGCTACTCGGCCCGCTCGCGCTCAAGGTGTGGACGACCGTCGCGGGGCTCGCGTGCAGCATCCTGTTGTCGGCGAGCTTCTCGATGAAGCTCACCGCGTGGGTCGACGCCGCCGAAAAGAACCTCGAGGCGTGGGATGCACGCCGCCGGGCGGGCGGTGGCTCGTGAGACGCGCGCGCCGCCATGTGCCGCCCGACCTGACGTCGTTGTTCGACGTCCTATTCATCGTGATCTTTGCCGCGTTGATCCGTGCCGCTGCTGCGCAGAACGCCGCGGCTGCCGCCATGGCCCCGAAACCACCACAACCCGCGCCGCCGCCGCTCGATCCGTCGTCGCTGCGGGCACGTGCAGCGGGAGAGCTCGCGGCGCGCGACAACGTGATCGTGCGGGTCTCGGCCGCCGGCATCGTGACCGCGCTCGAGGTGGACGGAAAGGTCACGCCGCTCGACGTGCCGTTGCTCGAACCGAGCACGAACCCCGATATCGCGGTCGCGTATCTCGGCGATCGGTCGGCGGAGCTGCGCGTGTGTCGGATCGCCGCGGTCCATCTCGCGGTGCAGGAGCTCGCGAATCGCTTGGTGATCGTCGCGCCGGCGCAAAAGCTCGCGGAGCTGCCGCACGCGCTGGTCGATGGCTTGCGGCAAGATGTCGAGCGATGTTTGACCGAACAGCACGGTCTCGCGGTAATCGTGGAGCCCTGAGATGAGCCAATTTGCCGATGACGTCGCGAAGGCGCTGCACAAGCGGATCCGGCGGCGCAAGCTCGCGTTCTTCGCGATCGGGGCCGCGCTGATCGCCGCGCTGGTCTACTTCGTCACGTGCGGCCACGGCTTCGGCCTCGGCGGGCAGGGCAAAGGCTCTGGTATCGGCCCCGGTGTCGTCGCGGCGAGCGATGCAGGGCCCACGCGCTGTACCGTGCGCGTGGACAAGAGCGGCTACAGCGTGGACGGCAAAGCGAGCACGACGACGAAGGAAATCGTCGACG
The DNA here is from genome assembly GCA_040004535.1 of Deltaproteobacteria bacterium. Taxonomy (GTDB): domain Bacteria; phylum Myxococcota_A; class Polyangia; order Haliangiales; family Haliangiaceae; genus JABFXX01. The sequence goes on along the minus strand of JBDUAS010000051.1, from coordinate 3,293 downwards.
CGTGCAGGAAGACTGCAGGTGCGGAAGTAACGGTCACCGGTGATGCGCGCGAAGGATCGTGGACCGAGCTCGAACGCGCGCTCGAAGCCGCGCACATTCCCGTCTACCAACGGTAGTCGCGTGATCGGCAATCCGTGATCGTGGTCGCGGACTGATCGTTGCCGTGCACGTGCACCGTGAACGCAAACGTCGGGGTGATCGATCAGCCGATCCGGAATCTGGATCTGAAACCGAAGACGTTCACGACCTATCGATCACCCTGAGCCGATCACGGGGGCGATCACGAAAACGATCACCATCACCGATACGGGTCGGGCTCGGGCGGCTTCGCCTTCACGATCGTCACGTGATCTTGCTTCGGCGAGATCCGGCCCGGATCGCTAACGAACCATTCGACGTGGCCGCAACCGCGGCACATCAACGCTTCCAACAACCCCACCGCGCGATGCGTGCGCCGGTCCGCCGCTAGGTGCCACGGCCGGCCATCCTGCCGAGCGCGGTGCACGTGCAAGTACTCGTCGCCATCGCACCACTTGCAGCGAGACGCGACGCCATCGCGAGCCCAGCGCTGCGAGCGCAGTTGCGCCGCCACCGCGATCATCACGTCATCGAACGCGAGCTCGAGATCCGGCATCTCGACGACCTCGGCGTGGATCTCGGTGCCATACGCCATCACTCTCATCGCCAGCGCCCACTGCACGCTGCTCCACGCCGTCGCGCGTCGGATGTCGATCCCCACTTCATCGACCGGCCCGAACCGCGACGCGATCTTCTCCAACCGCTGCGTCATCCACGCACGCAGCTCCGGCTCGATCGCGAAGTCGTCTGCGTTGATCTCGATGTCCATCAGCCCTCCTTCGCGTGATCTTCGAGCGCGGTGAGCGCGGCCTGCAGATCCGGACGCTCGGTCAGCACCGGCAACACAGGGTCGCTCGCCCAGGCCGCGATCCGATCGAGCGCGTTGCGAATGTGGAACCGCTTCGGATCGAGGTCGGCGACGACCTCGTCCCACACGAGCGGCATCGACACCGGCGCGCCCGGCACTGGCCGCACGCTATACGGCGCGACCAACAACTGGCCGTGCGCGTTCTGGCCCCAGTCGAGGTACACGCGCCCGCCGCGCGCCGCTGGGTTGCGCGCCGTGGTCGCCATCTTCGGGAACCGGCGCTCGATCAGGAGACCGATCAGGTACGCGAGCGTGCGCGCTTGCTCGAACGTGCACTGGCCGCCGAGCGGGATCAACACGTGCAAGCCGGTCTGGCCCGACGTCTTCACGTAGTTCGGCAGGTTCGCCGCCTCGCACAGCTCGTGGATCGCGAGCGCGAGTGGGACGACGTGCTCGCGTGGCGCGCCTTTGGGGTCGAGATCCACGATCGCCCAGTCCGGCTTTTCGAGATCGACGATCCGAGATGCCCACGCGTGGATCGGAATCGAGCCGAGGTTCGCGACGAACGCGAGCCCGTCCGCGTCGTCGATCAGGATGTAGTGGATCTCGCGCTGGCTGTGCTCGCTCCACCGCAGCGTCGTGCGCAACCATGGTGGCGTCCAGTCGGGCATGTCCTTTTGATAGAACATCTCGCCGGTGATGCCGTCGGGATAGCGCGTCAGCACCGTCGGGCGATCCTTCAGGTACGCGGTCGCGTACGGCGCGACTGCACGGTAGTACTCGACGAGCTCGCCCTTCGTCACCTCGCGCTCGCCGCCGGGCGCGTGCTCGGTCGGCCAGAACACCTTGTGTAACCGGGTGAGCCGGAGCTCGCGGACCTGCGAGTCGACCTCGAGCGCGGGCAGGGCAGGCTCGCGCGGCACCGGCCCGCTGTCGTCGCTCGTATCTCGCGTCGGCTCGACGACTGCACTCGTCCCGAACAACGCCACTTCGTCGGGCGCGTCGCCGGTGTGGCGCAGCGGCATCCCGCACTGCTTCGGCTGCTTGTCGCGGCGCAGCCGCTCGAACACCGGGAACCGCAGCGACGAATCGCTCGGCCACTCGCGATATCGCACCTGGACGACGAGCTCGGGCTCGATCCACCGCGCGTCGCTGGAGGCCTCGGGCCGCGGGAACGTCGGCTTCCACGTCGGCTTCGCATCGAGCTCGGCCTTGATCGCGACGAGCTGCTTGTCGTCGAACCCGGAGCCGACCTTGCCGGCCCACAGCCAGCGATCGTCGACCCACACGCACAGGTGCAGCGCGCCGATGCCGTTGCGCGAGCCCTTCGGCGGCGTGTAGCCGCACACCGCGAAGTCGGCCTCGGGATCCGACTTCATCTTCAGCCAGTCCCTCGAGCGCGTCGAGCGATACGGCGAATCCGCGCGCTTCGCGACGACGCCCTCGAGGCCGCGCGCGACGATCTGCGCGAGCAGCGCTTCGCCTTGGGTCGGAATGTGCTGGCCGAACCGTAGCGGGCCGACCGCGGGCACCAACCGCTCGAGCAACGCCTTGCGAACGAGCAGCGGCAAGCCGCGCAGGTCATAGCCGGCTGCGCCGATCAGGTCGAACACGACGTACGTCACCGGATCGGCCATCGCCGCGCGCTGGATCTCGGAGGTCCGATGCATCTGGCCGCGGAACGACAGCTTGTGAAAGTCCGGCTTGCCCTCGGCGTCGAACATCACGATCTCGCCGTCGAGCACGAGCCCCGGAATCGGCAGTGCGCGCAGCGCGCTCGTGAGCTCGGGATAGCGATCGGTCGAGTCCTGCGAGCTGCGATAGCGCAGCGCCGCCTGCCCCTTGCCGCCGAACCCGAGCATGCGAAAGCCGTCGTACTTGAGCTCGAAGATCCAGTCCGACGACGAGAATGGCGCCTCCGCCGTGTGACACAGCATCGGCTCGAACGAGCCCGGCGCGATCGCGCGCTTGGGTGCGCCGAGCCCGGCGAGCTCGGCGACGAGCGCCGCGTGATTCGGTGCACCCGCGTCGAGCTCGGTGATCGTCAGCCCCGATAGCACCGAGGCTTCCGAGAGGGCCGCTTTGCCCGCGAGGTGCGCGATCGCGTGATCGTCGCGCTTCTTGATCAGCAACCAGTCGTTCGAGCCGCGTCCGGAATTGCGGCCGCGGGTGCCTTTGCCGGTGTGGACGAGCGTGAACGCGCCGCGCAGCTTGTAGCCGTACAGCTCGAACTTGATCTCGCCGTCGAGCATGCCCTGCGCCGGATCGATCAGCGGTCGGAACAAGCCGCGGTCCCACGCGATCATCGGGCCGGCGCCGTAGTTGCCCGGCGGGATCACGGCCTCGAAGTGGACGTACTCGAGCGGATGATTCTCGACCTTGACCGCGAGGCGCTTGTCGTCCGGAT
>JBDUAS010000495.1:0-3440 GCA_040004535.1 Deltaproteobacteria bacterium | reverse complement strand
TCGAGTTGTCGACGACCTCCCACAGCAGGTGGTGATAGCCATCCTTGCCGGTGCCACCGATGTACATGCCGGGCCGCTTGCGAACCGGGTCGAGGCCCTCGAGGACCTGGATGTCATCGCCGGTGTACTTGCTAGCTGACGCCATTAGTTAACTCCCTGGCCGCCCTCGGCGTTCGCGAGGGGCTGAATCGTGACCGGCTTCGGCGGCGCGACGAGCGTCGACTTCTTGACGACCTGATGGCCCTTGCCGCCACGCGCCGAGACTTGCTTCGGATCGGCCTTCTGCGAGTAGTCCTTGCCGCTCTTCTCGGTCTCCAGCGCGAGCACGTCACCCTTGCCGCCGGCGATGAAGCCGATCACCACATCGTCGGCGGTGACCTTGATCACCGTGACGCCGCGGCCCGGACCTTCGAGCTTCGCGATCTCGTCGGCCTTGCAATGCAACACGTGACCATCGCGGGTCGCCGTGACGACCACGTCGCCGTCGTTGCACGGAATGACACCGAGCACTTCGTCGCCATCTTTCGGACGCGCATAGCGCCGGCCGGCCTTCGTCGTGATCTCGGAGACCGCAGCGGTCGCAAACCGCAGGCCGAAGCCCTGCTTCGTCACCGCGAGCATCGTCTCCGGAACGAGCGCCCGTGCATCGAGCGTCATCGCCGCGATGATTCGCTCGCCGTCGCCGAACTTGAAGTACTTCTGCGCCGGATCGCCGTAGCCCGTGGTCGCGGCGATATCGTTGATCTTGATCACGTATGCGGAGCCGCGATTCGTGAAGAAGATGACCTTCTCTTTCGTCGAGCCCGGCACCACGTAGATCACCGCGTCGCCTTCACGCGTGCGGGTCGCCGCTGGATCCTTGATCTCGCGCACGCGCTTCAGCCAGCCGTCGCGCGTCACGATCACGTTCGCATCCTCGTCGACGATGAACGCGTCGGCGTCGAACTCTTGCTCTTCGCCAACACCCCCGACCTTGGTCTTGCGTGGCGTGCCGTACTGCTTCGAAATCTCCTCGAGCTCGCCACGCACGATCTCTTCGATCTTGTCTTCGCTCTTCAAGATCTTCTGGATCCGCTTCGCTTCGCCAGACTTCGTCGCGAGCTCTTCGCGGATCACGTTGATCTCGAGCTTCGCGAGGCGATACAGCTTGAGCTCGAGGATCGCGTCGGTCTGGATCTCGTCGAGCTTGAACCGTTTGATGATCTTGCCGGCCGCGTCTTCCTTGCCTTCACTCGCGCGGATGATCTTGATGATCTCGTCGAGCGCGTCGAAGACTGTCGCGTAGCCCTCGAGGATGTGGATGCGCGACTGGAGTGCATCGAGCTGGTGCTGGAACCGGCGCTCGGTGACGATGATCCGGAAGTCGAGGAAGTATTCGAGCATCTCTTTGATGCCGCACTTCTTCGGCTGCGGCGGCGAGCCTTCCGGCGCGCCATCTTCGAGGAGCTCGGGCGGGACGAGGCACGTCATGTTGACGTGGAAGCTCGATTGCAGCGGCGTGTTCTTGTAGAGGTACGCCATCACGAGCTCGGGGTCGGCGTCCTTCTTGATCTCGAGCACGATCCGCACGTCGGTGGTCGACTCGTCGCTCACGTTGATCAGGAACGGCAGCTTGCGCTGGATCACGACGTCGGCGATCTTCGTCACGAGATCAGCGCGATCCATCGCCCACGGCATCGACGTGATGACGATCTGGGGATTGCCCTTCTTCGGGGTCTCCAGCTTGTACTCGCCGCGGACGCGAATCGCACCGCCGCCTTCTTTGTAGATCTGGCGGATCTCGACCTTGCTGTTGAGCATCTGACCGCCGGTCGGGAAGTCCGGACCGAGGATGTATTTCATCAGCGAGACGTGCTCGATCTTGCGGTCGTTCGACAGCGCGATCAGGGCCTCGATGATCTCGCGCAGGTTGTGCGGCGGGATGTTCGTCGCCATGCCGACGGCGATGCCGGTCGAGCCGTTGACGAGGAGGTTCGGATAACGCGCCGGCAAGACGACCGGCTCTTCGGTCGTGCCGTCGTAGTTCGCGCGCATGTCGACGGTGTTCTCGCCGAGCTCGCGCAAGAGCTCCATCGCCGGAGGCGCGAGGCGACACTCCGTATAGCGATACGCCGCAGGCTCGTCGCCATCGAGCGAGCCGAAGTTACCGGAGCCGTCGACGAGCGGCACGCGCAACACCCAGTCTTGGGCCATGCGCACCATCGCCATGTAGACCGAGCTATCGCCGTGCGGGTGGTAACGACCGAGCACGGTACCGACGACCTTCGCGGACTTCTTGTGCTTCGCGTCGGGGCGCAGGTGCTCGTCGTTCAACATCGCGTACAGGATCCGGCGCTGCACCGGCTTCAAACCATCGCGCACGTCGGGCAACGCGCGAGACGTGATCACCGACAGCGCGTAGTTCAGATAGCGCCGGCGCGCTTCGGTCTCGAGCGACGCATCGAACGTGCCGGGCCCCCCTTCACCACCACCGCTCGCACCACTACCGCCGCCACCACCACCACCACCCTTGCCGCCACCACCAGCACTGGCTTTGCTGCCCGACTTCTTCGACGGCGCAGCTGGGGCCTTCGGCTTATCGGACTTCTTCGCCATGTCTTGCGGCGCACCTTGCCCCGTCTCGGAAAAAAGTGCCAGCTGCTCGCGAGCCGGGAGGTTTGAAGTTAGATCGCTTGGGGAATTCGCGGCCATTCGTCATCCTGTCGAGCCGAAAAGTGTGGAATGTTGGTCCACTTAGTTCGGCGTGTTAACGCTGTTCCGAGGCCATGGTCCGCAGACGGACATCAGCGCGCAAGAAAAGGTCAACGGCGTACACCGGGATGAAGACCGCGGGCTCCGGCCCTGCTCGCAAGAGCGGCCTGTGGGTACTGCTGGTGCTCGGCGTGCTGGTCGTGATCAACCTGTACGTGTTCGTGTGGGACAAGAAGACGAGCGTCCGCGCGATCGCGGAGCAAGCTCACAACGCACAACCCGCGCTCTCGGTTCCGTCCGCTCCGCTGATCGCACCGGCACCTGCGACCGTACCGGCCGCGGACCATGCAAACGTGATCGAAGGCAAGGTCGCCGAGCACGACACGATCGGCCGGTTGCTCAAGCATCACGGGCTGACCGCCGCCGAGACCGATGAAGTGATCCGATCGCTGTCTGGCGTCCTCGATTTCCGCACGCTGAAGAGCGGCGAGCCGTTCCGGATCGAGCGCGGGAAGGATGGCCGCGTACAGCATTTCGAGCTCGCGCTGGCGAAGGGCCATAAAGTGCACACCGACCGGCAAGCCACCGGCGAATTGACCGCCAAAGCGGAATAATCCCGCGGCCGATCGGCCTTGCCGCGAGGGTTTTTCCTCGTCATGCTTGAGCCGTGGTCAAGCTCGTCGTCGGACTTCTCAAGGGCGCGGTGATCGGTGGTGCCGTGGGCTACGGCGCCTACGCGCTCGCGAACG
>JBDUAS010000226.1:0-11658 GCA_040004535.1 Deltaproteobacteria bacterium | reverse complement strand
AGCTTGGTGACCCCAAAGGGAATTGAACCCTTGTTTTCGGCGTGAGAGGCCGACGTCCTAACCGCTAGACTATGGGGCCTGATTGTCAGAGACGAAGCCGGCTTCTTCTACCGCACTTCTTCGTTCGGGGACTAGGATTCGAACCTAGATAGCAAGAGTCAGAGTCTTGCGTCCTGCCATTAGACGATCCCCGAATGTGGGAGCGTGTTTCTAACGGCCTCGGTCGGTTTCGTCAAGGGCCGGCGTGGGGGACGAAGAAGATCACGGTCTTCCCGTTCGTGCGCATGACATGGATGGCGAGCCATGGGGTCGCCGGCAGCTGGCTGACGAAGCGCACCAGCTCGACCCCACGCATCCGCGTCGGGCCGATCTGGGTGACCGCGATGCCGCGGCGATCGAGCTCCTTCGCGAGAAAGTCGGTCGTGTCGCGCAGCCCGCGGGTCGAGACCAGCTCGCCGTCGATCATCCGGGTCCCGGGAGGGAGCTTGACGTCGGGGGGCGGGGCGGCCGCGGCGAGGCCTGCAAACAAGCTGAGGACGAGGGCTACATGCAGGAAACACCGCCACATCTCGTGATAAAGCTTAGCGCATGGCTCGCCTCCTACGCCTTGTCATTTGCCTTTCGTTTGTCGCCGCTTGCAGCAAGAAGGCAGAGCCGCCGCCGGTTCAGACCGGCTCGGGCTCAGCGATGATGGGCTCGGGCTCGGCGATGGCCGGTTCGGACCTGGGCTCGGGCTCGGCAATGATGGGCTCGGGCTCGGCAATGATGGGCTCGGGCTCGGGCGATATGGCCGGCTCCGGCATGGGCTCGGGCTCGGGCGCCACCGCGCAGCCGATGAGCCATCGCACCGGTAATTGCCCGAGCACCGTGCTCGGCGCGAAGACGACGGCGAAGCAGGTCGGTAAGGCGGTCGTCGTCACGATCACCGCGGACAACAAGGATGCGATCGCCGCGATCCAGAAGCGCAGCGACGAGCTGTTGAAGGAGAAGGTCGCGCCGCATCCGACCGCGGGCGCGCTGCACGATCAGAAGGGCGGCCACGGTGGCGGCATCGGGATGTGCCCGGTGTACGTGCCGGAAGGCGCGACCGCATCGGCGAAGACCGACAAGAAGGGCGTCACCGTCACGATCACGTCGACCGGCAAGGTCGAGGATCTCAAAAAGGACATCGACGGCCGGATCGAGCGCGCCGCGCAGTGGGTGAAGGAAAATATCAAGCCGGCCGACAAGGGCGATCAGGGCGGCGTCGGCGGCGGCAGCGGCGACCACGGCTCGAATCACTCGGGTATGGGCGACAGCAAGGGCAAGCAGCGCGACGGTAGTGGCGGCGGTAAGGGGACCGGCGGCGGCAAGGGCAAAGGCACAGGCGGCGGCAGCGGGAAGTAGTCGCCGAACGAGCGAGAGCTCAAGCCACGTCGGCGCGGCCGATCACGTGGAGCACCTCGAACCGTTCGACCGAGATCAGCGCACGATCGTCGAACGCGAGCGCATGCCTCGCGGCCTCCGCCGTGAAGTAGCGGACGTGGCCTTCGCGCCAGTCGCCGTACGTCAGGTCACCTTCGCCCTCGCCCGCCGCCGACGCGGCATCGACTTCGCCGAACGGCACGGTGCGGACCCGGACGGAACGTAGTGCGACGCGCGGGTAACCGAAGCCGTCGGTGACAATGCTGATGCCGCCCTCGTACGCGAGCGGCGTTTCGCTGCGTTCGCTCGCGGGGATCCAGCCCATCGTCACGCGCTTCGCGCCGCACGCGACGAGGTGAACGAGCTGGGCCGCCATCTCCGGCGAATCTCCGAACGACCACACATCGACCGCGCGGGTCGGGGGCGGCCATCCCGCGAGCATGAGCTCGACGTACAGCTGCCACGCGGCGCCGTCGCCGCTGACATCGCGGAGCATGCGCCACTCGAAGCCGGCAGGTGCCGGCACGTGATCGATCACGAACGCGAAGTCACGGCCGCCGTTCTGGCCGGCGCGCGACCCCGCGGGTGCCTGAAGCGGCAAGCCGCGCGACGCGAACGAGGCCTGGACCATGCGCAGCGGCCGCGTGTCCTCGACCGAGAGCTCGGGGATGCGGTCGCCATCGCACAGCACTCGGTGCGTGCGATCGAGGATCAGGACTCGCATCATGGCGCGAGCGTACGCGAGCCGCGCGCTACTTGGACGGCTTCGCGGGTTTCTTCGCGGGCTTCTTCGCCGGCGGCGGGTTCTGCGCTTCTTCACGGCCCCAGATCCGGCCCTTCTTTGCGGTCGCGACGAACATCTCGACGCCCTTGGCGGAGAGCTCGATCACGCCGGCGTCGAGCCGGACCGCGGCCTTGTCGAGCAGCGGTTGCGCCGCCTTGACCACGCCGAGCACCTTGCAGTGATTGAATGCATCGGCGGCCCACTGCACCGCGGCCGGATTCGCGACCAACGCGTCGCAACCTGGATCGCCGGTGACGATCGCGCAGGCATCGAACAGCACCGACGGACCACCAGACACCATGTGGTCCGCCTCGAGCTGGGATCCGTCCGCCGCCAGCGTCGTGCCGACCTTCGGGGCGACGAGCTGGACGACCGCACCGGCCTTCGTGATCGCGGCGCGTAGCTTCTCGATCAGCGCCGCATCACAACCGCCCGCGATCAAGATGCCGACCTTGCGGCCCTCGAGCGTCGGAATCGCCTTCTTCAGGATCGACAACGCGTCCGACGGCTCCATGTCGATGGGCTCGCGTGCCGGCGTGATCGCATCGGCTTGCCCCGCCATCCCGAGGTTATCGGCGACGGTTGCGGCGAGCTCCTTGTCGATCAGCTCGAGATGGCCGAGCTGGCGGGTGCGCACCGCCTTCGTCCCGACCTTCGACAGCTCGAACGTGTACGCGTTCGCGATGTGGCGCTGCTCGACCGGCGTCTGCGAGCGATAAAACAGCCGCGCCTGACTGTGATGGTCGGAGAACGTCTCGGAGCGCTGGCGTACCTTCGTGCCGACCATCGGCTCGGGGAACGAAACGTAGCCGGCTGGTGTCTCGCGCGGACCGTTCGGCTCGAGGCTGTTCGCTTCGTAGTTCGTGCGGCCCTTGTCGACCTGCATGCGCGCCATGCCGTCGCGCTGGAAATTGTGCATCGGACACTTCGGCCGATTGATCTCGAGCTCGTGGAAGTTCGGGCCACCCAGGCGCTTCAGCTGGGTGTCGGTGTACGAGAACAACCGGCCCTGGAGCAGAGGGTCATTCGTGACGTCGATGCCGGGCACGAGATGGCCTGGATGGAACGCGACCTGTTCGGTCTCGGCAAAAAAGTTATCGGGCCAGCGATTGAGCGTCATCTTGCCGACCGGAATCAGCGGATACTCTTCCTCGGGCACGAGCTTGGTCGCGTCGAGGATGTCGTACGACAGGCCGTCGACGTCGGCCGCGGGTATCGGCTGGATCAACAGCTCCCACGCCGGGAACGAGCCGCCCGCGATCGCGTCGTGAAGATCGCGGCGATGGAAATCCTGATCGGCGCCGGCGATCTTGACCGCCTCGTCCCACGTCGTCGACTGCGCGCCGAGCACCGGCCGCCAGTGCCACTTGATGAGCGTCGAAGCGCCCTTCGCGTCGAGCAGGCGGAACGTGTGGATACCGAAGCCTTCGATCATGCGGAGCGAGCGCGGAATCGCGCGATCCGACATCGCCCACATCACCATGTGCTGGGACTCGGGCGTCAGCGAGACGAAGTCCCAGAACGTGTCGTGTGCCGAAGCGTTCTGCGGGAACCCGACATCGGGCTCCATCTTCACCGAGTGGACGAAATCGGGGAACTTGATCGCATCCTGGATGAAGAACACCGGGATGTTGTTGCCGACCAGATCGAACACGCCCTCCTGCGTGTAGAACTTCACCGCGAAGCCGCGGACGTCGCGCGGCGTATCGACCGAGCCCGCGCCGCCGGCAACCGTGGAGAATCGGGCGAACACGGGCGTCTCGGCCCCGTTCTGTAAGAAAGCCGCGCGGGTGTACTTCGCGGCCGCCTTGTAGGCCACGAACGTGCCGTGTGCGGCGGAGCCGCGGGCATGGACGACGCGCTCGGGGATCCTCTCGTGGTCGAAGTGGGTCATCTTCTCGAGGAAGTGGAAGTCCTCGATTAGCGAAGGGCCCCGCACTCCCGCGCGCAGCATGTTTTGGTCATCGGCGATCGGGGTGCCCTGATTGGTCGTCAGTGCGACGCCCGAGTGCTGGTGCGGCTCGCCCGCAGGGCCGATGTCACCGCCCGCATTGCGCTCGGAGACTTTCGAAGGAGATCCAGAACCCGACTTTGGTTTCGCCATGAAGCTGCTTGCCCGAGCAAACGCCAGGCCCGCCTACATCACCCGAGAACCACCTCACCTCGTATCTTGGCCGCCCGACCGAGCGCGTTCGCACGGGTAACGGCGCGCGATCTCCCGACAATCCGACCCGTACCCGCCGCATACCTCAGACCGGGATCGGGATGGACGACCCTTCGGTCGTGGAGCTGCTGCCGTGGAGCTGATCGATCAAGGGGATTTGATGTCGATCGCGAAAGGGGTTCGCCAGCGCTCGCGCCCCTCGGTCCCGCGCACGTTCGTGCTGTTCGCGGCGAGCATCCCGCGCATGATCCCGATGCGCGATCAGCCGACCGAGAAGATTCCGCGACTCGCTTAGTGGATCAGCTTCGCCGGTCCGCACAGTCGATCCCACTGAACATCGCAGAAGGAGCCGGCAAGACCGGCCGTGCCGACAAGGCGAGGTACTACGGGATTGCCAGGGGCTCGGCGATGGAATCTGCAGCGCATCTCGACGTGATGAAGATCGACGAGTTGATCGACGACGAGCACTACGCACTTGGTATCGGCTTGCTCGAGCGGGTCGTTGCCATGGTGACCAAGAGGATCGACCCCTGATCGTCAAGGGGGACGCGATCACGATCACGGTAGCGTTCCCGTTCTCGTGCACGGCCACGATCAAAGATCACGATCACGGGCCCGATCACGAGGCCGATCACGGCCACGGCCACGGCCAATCAGGGACAGGCCCTAGCGACGTCCACGGCTTCGTAGACGGTGCCGAACGCGCCAGCGCCGAGGCGGCGAACCAGTTGAAACCGGCCGCCGAGCATCCGCATAGATGCATCCCCCGCGACGAACACTCGACGACCATTGTGTCACCCGGCGGAATCCCGCACCATTCCCGCCATGGCGCCCGACGAGCACGAACACGAGCACGAGCACGATCACGACCACGACCACGAGGGTCACGATCATGACCACGAGCATGACGATGATGAAGGCGAGGCCGTCGTCGCGCTGATCATCACGAACCAGGAGAAGATCCTCGCGAACCAGAAGAAGATCGCCGGCAACCAGAAGGCGCTCGAGAAGCTGCTCTCCGGACAGAAGACCATCCAGGCGAATCAGAAGGCGATCCTCGCCGGCCAGAAGGCGATCCAGGCCAACCAGAAGATGCTCGGCCAGATCGTCGCGAACCAGGCCAAGATCCAGACCGCACAGAAGAAGCTGGATCAGGTCCTCGCGAACCAGAAGAAGATCCTCGCGAAGAAGTAGCGACCGCGCCGGGCGACGACGACATGGATCTACTCGAGCGCGCTCGCACGCTCGCGGCGTGCCCGCTGTTCGAGGGTCTCGCGCCCGCGGTGATCATCCGGCTCGCGGAGCGCGCGCGCGCGACCCAACTCGAGCGCGGCGAGCGGCGTACGACGGAGAACGACGTGTGGGTCGTCGCCAGCGGCTCGCTCGCGGTCGGGATCCAGGAGCTGGCGAGCGCGGAGGCTCTGGCGACCGCGAGCGTCGTGCGCAAGCACGGATCCGGTGCCCTCCCCGGTCACGCGCTCGGGCTGATTCGCGTCGTACGGCCGGCGACGCCGATCGTCGAGGCAGTCGCAGAGGTGCCGAGCGTGGTCGTCGGTCTCGCGGTCGACGATGTTCGCGACGTCCTCGAAGAAGATCCGAGCGCGCTCGCCGCGATCGCGGATCGGCTCGCCGCGCTCCTGCTCGAGCCGGCGCCGTGAATCGGCGCGCGTTCGTTCTCGGCGCCGCGATGATCTTGCTCGCGAGCCTGGTCGCGGTCGCGTTGCGCGCGTACGCCGAGGCGACGTTCCTCAAGGCCTACGGTGCAGCGCAAGCGCCGTGGTTGTTGATCGCGACCGCCGCCGGGTTCGCCGTCGCCACGCTCGGCTACGACGCGTTGACGCGCGTCGCGTATACGGGCGTGATCGATCTGGGCTTGCTGGTGGTGCTCGGCGTCGTGGCGGCGGCGGCGCCGGAGTTGCTCGCTCGGGGCACGCCGCCCGTGGTGATCGTGATCGCGCTGACCGCGGCCTCCCAGGTCGCGAACCTCGCGCTGTGGAATAGGGTCGCCGCTTCGGTCGCCGGGCGCGACGCGAGGCGGATGTTGCCGCGCGCCGGTGCGGCGGTGACACTCGGCGGTGCGATCGCCGGCTTGAGCGCAGGCGTCGTGATTCCGCGGCTCGGCCTCGCGGCGCTGCCGTATGCCAGTGCCGGCATCACGATGCTCGTGCTCGGTTTGTGCATCGCGCAGGAGCGCGCGCTCGCTGCCGGCGGTGCACCGGGAGGCGTGCAAGTCACTGCACCGGCGGTCGCGTTGACGCGGATCCAGCGCAGGCTCGTCGCGGCGTTGATCGCGGTCGCGGCGATCGAAGCCGTGATCACGACGGTGATCGATCTGCAGTTCCTGTCCGGCGTGAAGCGCCACTACGCGGACCATCTCGGCGTCGCGCTCGCGCTGTTCTACGGCGGCACGAACGCGATCCTGTTCGTGCTCCAGATCTCGGCGGTGCCGCGCATGCTCGTCACGCGCAACATGCGATTCACCGCGGCGATCCATCCACTCGTCGTGATCCTGTCGTACCTCGGGTTCGCGGTGGCGCCGGGGTTCGTCGCGATCGCGGGGACGCGCACCGCCGACCAGGTGCTGCGGCTCGCGACGTCGCGCACGTCGCAAGAGCTCGAGCTTTCGGCGGTGCCAGCGGCGCCGCGCACGCGCTGGAAGGTGCTCCTGCGCGGGTTGATCTATCCAGCCGCGGCGGCCGCGACCGCATACGTGCTGTTCCTGATCGGGCCGGCGCTGTTACACGAGTCGACCCGGGTCGCGACGGCGGCGATCGCGATCGCGGTGGTCTGGGCGATCGCCGCGCGGATCACGGCGGCGCGGTTCCAGACCGCGCTCGCGGCGCCGCTCGGGATCCAGCAGGCGCGCCGCGAGGATTCGCGCCGGATCGATCTCGAGACGCTCGCGCGCTGGACCGAAGCGGCCGGTGACGAACAACCCGCGGTCGCGGCGCTCGCCCGCGCGGCGTTGCAGCGCGCGCGCGTCGATCCGAGCGACCTCGCGGATCACCTGCGCCACGACGAAGCCGATGTGCGCGCGGCGATGTTCGCGCAACTCGTGCGCACGCCGGTGCCCGCGCTACGCGGCGAGCTCCGCGCGGCGCTCGCGATCGAGGATGACGATCGGGCGCTCGCATTCGGCATCAAGGCGCTCACGCTCGCCGGCGACGATGCCGGTATCGCACGTGGCAACGAGCGCAAAGGCTTGTCGAAGGATCTCGACGCGGTGACCCGCAGCGCGGCGCTGCTCGCGAGCGGCGACGTCGCGGCCGAGCTTCCCGGGTTGCTCGCGCGCGACCCCGCGTGGGCCGTCGCGATCCTGCGCGCGCGCCGCGATGTGGACGCCGCGCCCTTGCTCGTGGCCGCGGCCGAGCATCCCGAGACCCGCGCCGCCGCGCTGCTCGCGAGCGTCCGGATCGGTGGAAGTGCGGTGCTGCCCACGGCGCTCGCCGCCGGAGAACCCGCTGCTGTCGCAGCGATCGCGTCGATCGGCGAGCTCGCTGGGGATACGGCGATCGTGCTGCCTGTTGCCGACTGGCCGCCGCTCGCTCGCGCGGTCGCCGCACGGGCGCTCGCGGGGGCGCCCGCAGGCGCCGTCATCGTCGCGCAGCTCGTCGCCGATCGCGATCCGGAAGTCGCACACGCCGCGCTGCGCACCGCGCTCGCGTTCGCCCGTGGCGGGACGGCGTTGCCGGGGGCTCGAATCGCGGCAGCGCTCGACACCGCGCTCGCGGCGCTCGTCGCGCATCTCGCGGCGCGCGATGCCCCCCCTGCGAGCTGGTCCGCGTGCGCGCGTGCCGAGCTCGAGGTCGCGACCGGGCGCTGCGTGGCGCGCCTGTTGTGGGCGTTCGCCGTCGAGGCCGCAGCGGCCGGCCGCGATCCATCGCCGATCGCCGCGACGGCGCGCCGGCTCGTCGGTGGCAGCGACGCCGACCGCAAGCGCGCGCTCGATGTCGTCCAGGAGCTTCATGCCCGACCCGCGATCCTCGCCGCGATCGAGCGCTGGCTAAAGTCGCCGGTCTCGGCGACGACCGAGGTCGATCTGGCCGCGCATGATCCATGGCTCGCGCGCCTCGCCGCCGGCGAGCTCGCCGCGATCGAGCCCGCGCTCGTGGCACTGCGCCGCCCTGGCCTGTTCGCGTCGATCGCAGGCCCCGCACTCGCCGAGCTCGCAGCGCGCGCGACCGAACGCACCCTCGAGGGTGCGTTGTTCGAGATCGGTACGACCGGCGATGCGATGTTCATCGTCACCGCCGGCGCCCTTCTCGCTCGCCGCGCCGGAGCGCCGGATCGCCGGATCGAGGTGGGAGGCGTAGTTGGCGAGCTCGCCGTGCTAACCCACGCGCCGCGCGCTGCGACCGTGACCGCGGCCGAAGGCGGTGCGAGCATCTTCGCGATCGATCGCGCGGCGTTCACCGAGGCCTCGCGCCGCGCACCCGAGCTCGTGCTCGGGTTGTCGTCGACGCTCGCTGGCTGGCTCGCGCCGAACCGCCCGGACGTGCTCTAAAGTTGTAACCGTCCCTCGACGACGTCGTGATCTCGCGGCGTTATGCGCGACAAGTTGAGGAAGTGGTTACCGTCCCCCTGGCAGTCAGAACTCGAAGTAGATGAACTTCACGAGCTTCGCGTGACTCAATTCGCGCAACACGAGCGCGGCCACCGCGAGCACGAGGCCCTGCACGATCGGCGGCGCCGTCACGAACCGGTCGCGCAGCCAGCGGAACGTTCCGTCGGCCCAGAAGTGACACGCGAGCCCGACCAGGAGCGCCGCCTGGACCAGCGGAGTGACGTTTGCGTGGCCCCACGAGCCCTCGGCGAGCTGGCGCAGCACCGCGAGCGCACCGTCGAACGTCGGCGCGCGGAAGAAGATCCACGCGAGGCACACGTAGTTGAACGTGAGCACGACGGCGAGCGCACGGCGCAGCACCACGGAGATCGGCGGCAGCCCACCCTCCTCGACATCGGCCGCCAGCGCGAGGCCCCACGCGAGCAGCACGAGCGCGATCCACGTGACCGGCTCGCCGTATTGCAGCGCGACCAACACGCTGGCGCCGGCGATACAGGAGGCCACCCGCAACGCCTCGACCTGGAACGGACGTGTCGTGCGCGGGGGAACCGGCGTCCACTCGACGTACGCCAGCCACGCGGTCAGCACGGCCCACAGCGGCGTCAGCGTCACCCACGCGAACGCGAGCACGCTCCAGGTGTCGTCCCACTGCGCGAACTTCAAGATCGCGATGCCGCCGACCGCGACGGCGCTACACCACACGACCATCGCGCGCGCGGTGCGCGGGTCCTTCGCGACGTGGCGCTGGAAGAACCGCGTGACCGCGAGGCCGAACCCGTGGAGCCCGCCCCACACGACGAACGTCCAGCTCGCGCCGTGCCACAGGCCGCCCAGCAGCATGGTCAGCGACAGGTTGAAATACGTTCGCCACGGCGCGCCGCGACTGCCACCGAGCGTGACGTAGAGGTAATCGCGCAGCCACGTCGACAGGCTGATGTGCCAGCGCCGCCAGAACTCCTGGAGGTTCGCGCTGCGATACGGCGTGCGAAAGTTCTCCGGCAAGTCGAAGCCGAGGACCTCGGCCGAGCCGATCGCGATATCGGAGTACGCGCTGAAGTCGAGATAGATCTGCAGCGCGTAGCCGTACACACCGGCGAGCACCTCGATCGATGTGAAGTGCCCGGGCGTCTCGAACACGCGATCGACGATCGAGATCGCGAGGGTGTCGGCGAGCGCGATCTTCTTGAACAGGCCGACGACGATCCGATAGAGCCCTCGCGTTGCCTTCTCGAGCTCGAGGATCGGCAAGTCGGCGAGCTGCGGCAGCAGATCCTGTGCGCGCACGATCGGACCCGCGACCAGCTGCGGGAAGAACAGCACGAACGTCGCGAACTGGATCGGCGAGCGCGTCGCGCGCAGCTGCTTGCGATAGACATCGATCGTGTACGACAGCGACTGGAACGTGTGGAACGAGATACCGGCCGGCAGGATCAACGGATGCGACGTCAGGCCGGTGAAGAACGCGTACTTGAAGAAGAACAAGATGCCGAGGTTCGAGCACAAGCTGACGATGACGAGCGCCTTGCGCGCGAGCGGTGCCTCGGCCCGCTCGATCCAGATCGCGAGGTAGTAATCGAGGACGATCGTGAACAGGAGCAGCGCGAGCAGGAACTTGTAGGCCCCGGGCATCGCGACCGCCCACGCCTGGTAGAACAAGCACGACGCGACGAACAGCACGACGACGCGACCGAGCGTCCTGTTCGAATCGACCTGCGCCGCGCCGATCCCGACGCCGAGGATCGCGAGCACCGCTAGATGACCGTGCGCGGCGATCGCGGCGAACACGTCGGCGAGCGCCGCCTCGTGCCACGCGATCCACGCCGTCGCGCCGGTCGCGAGGACGATCACGACGAGGCCGACCGCGACGACCCGTTGGCCGCGATCCGATTGCAACCACGCGCCGGCGCGCATGCCGAGTGCGACCGCACCTCCGATCACCGCGAGGCCGACGACCCAGTGCACCGCCATCGTCGCGAGCGGCCACGGTAGCGTCGCGTCGCCGTAGTAGTTGCCGGCGAGCCGGTACAGCACGTTGCCGAGCGGATCCCAGAGCAGATCGGGATCCTTCGCGATCAGCAGGAACATCAGATCGCCGAGCAGGATCATGATCGCGATCCGCGCCCACCGTCCGCGCGCGCCGCCGAGCCGCGACAACGCGTAGAGGAAGAACACCGCGATCAGGAACAGCGGGTAATCCGGGTTCGAGAACAGCATCGGCGACTAAGGCGCGACCGGGCCCGGCAGCAACGGCGCGTCGCTACCCTGCGGCGCGCCGACCGCCGGTGTCGTCATCGGCTTCACGGGCGGCAGCTTCTGCGCCATGCGCCATTGTGCGTAGTACGCGAGCAGCGCCCCCGACAGCGCATCCGCCCACCGCTGGTAGCCGATATCGGTGAAGTGAACGCGATCCTTGTACGCGACCTTCGGATCCGCCTCGGCCCATGGCTCCATGTGATCCGCACCGCCCATCGCCGCGAACGTGTCGAAGAACGCGACGTGGTTGCGCGTCGCCGCGGCGTGCTCGACCGAGATGATCTCCGGAAGGATCGCCGGCGTGCGCCACTCGCATTCCGGAATCACCGGCTGATCCGGCTTGAGCTTCATGTGATCGCACGCCTTGCCCGCTTCGCGCACGCCCATGTCGGGTGGTCCGAGGATCAAGATCGACGCGGTCGGCGCCGCCGCGCGGATCCGCAAGATCGTCTCGTCGTAGTAGCGCGCGAGATCCTCGAGCACGAGATC
>JBDUAS010000494.1:0-3456 GCA_040004535.1 Deltaproteobacteria bacterium | reverse complement strand
CTTCTCGACGAGGCCGACCGGGCACAGGAAGTTGCACCAGGTCTTGCCGCCGTAGACGAAGCTCGTGACGATCGCCGCCGCGACCACGACTGCGAGAAAGCCCGCGAGCCACTCGGCGCTGCCATTCGTCGCGACGAGTCGCAGCGTCAGCGCGACGATCATCAGCGCGAGCTGGACGTAGAGGTAGCGCGCCGCCATCCAGTCGCCCATCTTGCGCGCGCCCGGCCTGCCGACGAGCCGGCCGACCTGACCGGCGACTGCGAGCGGGCAGATCCTCCGCCACACGTGAAACCCGGCGGTCATCCAGAAGAACGGCAGCGCTGCGATGCACACCGTCCACACGAGGCGGTTGCCGTGCTCGACATTCAGGATCGTCGGAATCGTCGCGGCGAGCGCGATCACCATCACGACGCGCGCGGTGATCACCCAGCGCGGCGCCGTGCCGTGATCCGTAAACGCCGTCCACCCACCGGCGCCGGCCTTGCCGTTGCGCTTCGGCGCTGCCTCGGCGTGCGGCAGCTTCGTTACTTCGCGAGCGGGCAGGTGAGTCCCTTGGCGGCCTCGGGGCCGATGAAGTGCTCGAATAGCAGCTTACCGCGGCACTCCTGGTGCTTCAGAAACTCGAGCGTGAACGCGGACCATTCGGTGGTCGGCACGATCTGGAAGTTCGTCGTCGCGATCGCGTGGTTCGGCGCCTTCGGCACGCCAGCGCTCGGATCGAGGTTCGCGGGGTCGTGATAGTCGTGCATTCCGAAGTTGCGGATGTGGCACTGCGAGCACGTCATGCCGTTCTCCTCACCGAGATCGCGGCGGCCGTCCTCGAGCGCCATCGTCGTCGTCATCCAGCTCTTCTTGTGCTCGACGAACAAGTTGTTCGCGTCGACCTTGCTCTGGATCGGCTTGCCCGCGCTGGTCGCCGGCAGATCGACAAAGCCCAGCGTCTTGCGGCACAGGATCTCGAAACCGGCGTCGTGCTTCGGATCGGCCGGGTTGAACTTCTGCGCGCACTTCGGCTCCCACGTCTTGCCGTCCTTGCTCGGCTGCGTGTCGGTCCAGAACCCTGGGATCGCGACGTCGACGTAGGCCTGGCTCGCGCCGTCGCTCGTGCGGAACGGCTTCATCGCCGCCCAGCCCCAGCCATCGCCGCTCCTGTAGCTGCCGTCGGCGTTGCGTGCCGAGCCGCCGCCCATCCGCGCTTCGGTCGCGATGCCGATCTCGAAGCCGTGGAGATATGGCTTGGTCTTCGTATCGTCGAACAGCATGACGTCGGTCATCAGCTGGGCCACGGCTTTGCCGTGGGCGACGACATCCCGGACGAATGCGGGGTTCGGGCCGCCGTTCTTCATCAAGTCCTTCGCGACCATGCCGAGGAAGATCTTGTTGTTCGCGTCGCGCTCTTCGTCGGGACGCGGCAGCGCGGGCACGTACTCGACGACCGGGCGGAGCCGAAACATCGCGTACACTGGCTCGACCGACGGCGCCTTGTAGACGACGCGAAGCTCGGTCCACGCCTTGTCGATGCGCGGCCGGAACGCGACGATGTGCCACGCCTTCGGATCGCCGAACGCCGCGCGGTCGAACTGCGGCGACTTCGGATCGAGCCGCGGATTGTTGTTGGTCTGCGCGAGCCCGGTCAGCATCTGCTCGTACGCGGCCTGGCCGGCCAGCGCATTCTTCAGCTGCGAGCGCTGGGGCTCGGGGATCTGGAGCTTGAACGTCTGCGCGCCGAATTCGAGCAGGCGGTCGAGCGGCCACTGTTTGTTGACCTCCGCGAGCCGTTTGGGATCGCGGACGAGCAACAGGGTCTCGACGATCGGCGGCTGCGTCACGGCGACCGGCGCCGGCTGGGCGTCCTTGACGACGTCGATCGAGAACGTCTTCACGACCTTCTTGTTGCGGCCGGGCTGCGTGATCGTGACCTCGAACTCGGCTTTCGGCAGGTCGCCGATCGCCGGCGTCCACACCACGGTCTGCGTGATCGGATCGAACCGTGCGGAGAACGGCATCCGCGTGACGTCGACGCGGGTCTCGTCGAGATCCTGATCGATCGCGGACGTCCCGAACGAGATCGTCTGACCGAGGCCGACCTTCTTCCACGCGGGAGCGAACCACTCGACCTCGTGGGCATCCGGCACCGTGAACGTCGCGACCGGGACGACGAGCGCGTCCGGAGGCTCCTGCGTCGCGTTCGTGCAGGACGGCGACGGCGCGGCCACCACCGGCGGGGCAGGGCGCGGCGAAGGCGCCTCGACCGGCAGCGTCGCCGGAGTGCTCCCGCCACATGCGATCAGTAGAACCAGGAACCCTCTCCACATGGCGAGGCATCGTAGCAGACCTACGCACCATGATAGGGTCCGCTCGACGATGAGTACCGACCTTCCGACGCTCGCGATCAACACCATTCGGACGCTCTCGATCGACGCCATTCAGAAAGCAGATTCCGGACACCCCGGCCTGCCGATGGGTTGCGCACCGATGGCGTACACGCTGTGGCAGAAGCATCTGAAGCACGACCCGAGCGCGCCCGAGTGGTTCGATCGCGATCGCTTCATCCTGTCGGCCGGTCACGGCTCGATGCTGCTGTACAGCCTGCTTCATCTCCACGGCTACAAGCTGTCGCTGGACGACATCAAGCAGTTCCGCCAGTGGGACTCGATCACGCCGGGCCACCCGGAGTGGCACCTCACGCCGGGCGTCGAGGCGACGACGGGTCCTCTCGGCCAGGGCGCCGGTAACTCGGTCGGCTTCGCGCTCGCGGAGCGCCATCTCGCGACGACGTATAACCGTCCCGGTCACGAGATCATCGATCACCACACGTACACGCTCGTCTCCGACGGCGACATCATGGAAGGCGTGTGCGCGGAAGCCGCGTCGCTCGCCGGCCACCTGAAGCTCGGCAAGCTGATCTGGATGTACGACGCGAACCACGTCACGCTCGATGGTCCGCTCAAGCTGATCATGAGCGAGGACGTCGACAAGCGGTTCGAGGCGTACGGCTGGCACGTCCAGCACGTGCCGAACGGCGACACCGATCTCGCGGCGATCGAAGCCGCGATCGAGAACGCGAAGGGCGAGACCCATCGTCCTTCGCTGATCGTCGTCAACACGACGATCGGTTATGGCTCGCCGGCGAAGCACGGCACGAGCAAGGCCCACGGCTCGCCGCTCGGCGAGGCCGAGGTCGCCGCGACCAAGAAGTTCCTCGGCTGGGATCCCGAGAAGAAGTTCTACGTGCCCGACGAGGTTCGCGTCCACATGGCCGAGCCCGGCAAGCGCGGCGCGCAACAGCACGCGGCGTGGGACGTGCGGTTCGCCGCGTACAAGGCCGCGCATCCCGATCTCGCCGCGCAGCTCGAGCTCGCGATCGAGGGCGAGCTGCCCGCGGGCTGGGACTCCGAGATGCCGACGTTCGACAAGCCGATCGCGACGCGCTCGGCGTGCGGCAAGGTCATGGAG
>JBDUAS010000493.1:0-3458 GCA_040004535.1 Deltaproteobacteria bacterium | reverse complement strand
AAGTTCTTCGACCACACGTGATCGCCGTTGACGTCGTACTTCGCGAGCACGATGTCGTTGTCGCTGCCGCCGTGCGCCTTGAGCGGGGTGCCGCCCCAATCGGACGTATCCGCGAAGTGCCCCGCCACGTAGATGTTGTTGTTGCCGTCGACGGCGACCCGCATGATCGTGTCGTCGTAGCGGCCGCCGAAGCTCTTGATCCATTGCAGATCGCCGGTCGGGGCGAGCTTGATCAACAGCGCGTCGGTCTTGCCCTTGGACTTCAGCACCGTCGAGCCGATCGTGATCGAGTCGCTGTACGAGCCGCCGATCACCCAGCCACCGTCGGGCGCCGCGGCGACGGTGTTCGCGCCGTCGCTGTCGATGCCACCGAGCGTCCACAGCCACTGTACGGTGCCATCCTTGTCGTACGCTGCGGCGAACAGATCATCGGAGCCGACCGCCTTGTGCGCGTACTCGCCGGCCTTGATCTCGTCGAGGAAATTGCCGACGACGACGACCCGATCGCCGTGCGCGGCGACCGCCTTCGCATCGTCATCGCGCTTCGCGCCGAACTGCTGGACCCAGGCCATCTTGCCGTCGGCGGTGAGCTTCGCGAGGAAACCATCGGCCATGCCGGCCGACGCCCGCTTGCCGACGGGCCCGCCGAAATCGCACTCGCCCTCGAAGTAGCCCGCGACGTAGACCTCGTTGCCCGCGCCGACGGCGACGCCACGGGGCACGTCGATGCCGAACCCACCGAACCCGGCTTGCCAGATCGGTTTGCCCGTCGCGCCGCCGGTATCCGTCGCGAGCGCCGGCAGCGGCGACTTCGAGACCTCGTGCTTCACCGCGGGCGCCGGCGTGTTCTCCACCGGCTGCGGCGTGTTGCTCGGAGCAGGCTTGTGGTCCTGTTTGCACGAGCACATCAAGAGGCCAGAGCACACGACGAGCGAGAGCCGCATGCGATCACGATGTCACGACTCCCCGGCTACGTCGACGTCACAAAACGCTACGATGCGTCATGCTGCGCGCGCTGTCGATCGCTGCAACTTTTCTCGCCGCCGGTTGTCCAAGCCACGGACCTACGTCCTATCCGACGCCCGTAGACGATACGGGGGTGCGCATCCAGATCGCGCGCGCCGAGGTCAAGCGTGCGGGCGGCGTCGAGGAGCTCGGGAAGCTCGTCGCGAGCGGCACGGCGACGCCGACGACAAGAGCCCTCGCATTGCGCGGGCTCGGCCGGATCGGTGGTGATGCGGCACTCGCGGTGGTCCGAACGCACCTCGGCGATGCCGATCCAGGAGTGTCGGCCGCGGCATTCGCGGCGATCGGAGTTGCGGCTGCGCTCGACGACACCGCGCCGCTCTCCGACGAGGTCGAGCTACCCGCGGGGATGAAGCCGGAGCAAGCGGTCGTCGTGCTCGAGGCGTTCGGGCGCGCGGGCGCGATCGCGGATCAATCCGCGATCATCACGGCCGCGGCGCACCAGCCGGCGAGCGTCGTCGCCGCGGCAGCGCTCGCACTCGGCCGAATGGGTCGCAGAAAGCTCGCGTATCAGAACGCGACGCGTGACTGGCTCGTCGAGCGCGCGAGCGACCGCAGCAGCGAGGTCCGCTACGCCGCGGCGTACGCGTTGTCGCGCGAGCATCAGCCCATAGCCCACGCGGGCGTGGTCGCGGCGCTCGCCAAGCTCGTCACCGATGACGATCCGGAGACCCGAGCGACCGCGATCGCGGGCCTCGCAAAGCGCGACATCGCAACCGCACGCGCGGCGATCAGCGAATCGTTGCGCGATCGCGACTGGCGCGTCGCGGTCGAGGCAGTGCGCGCGCTCGCCGGTGACAAGGGCGATCCGGCCGGCCGCGATCTGGTCGCGACGAACCTCGAGCGCCGGTGGACCGAGCTCCAGCAGGGCCACGGCAGCGAGGCGCAGGTCCTCGCCGAGAGCCTGCGCCAGATCATCGCGCATCCCGAGCTCACCCCGACGGGCGCAGCGGTGCTCGCCGCGTTCGCGACCCACATCGCACCTGCGATCTCGTCGCCGCAAGTCTCGCCGCTCGCGCGGACCTGGATCACCGAGCTCGCCGCGGTCGCGAACGCCGAGGTCGCGCACCAGCTGACGCCGGATCTGTTCTCGCGCGGCGAGCTTCCCGACTATCTGCGCGTCGCACTCGCCGCGGATGCCTATCCGCACGGCGACGCCACGTTCCAGCGCGTCGTGCTGCGCATGATGCTCGAGCATGTCGATGCTCGCGTGCGCGCAGCGGGTCTCGGCGTCCTGCCGGTGGTCGCCGCACCGGACCGGCCGCTCGCGGTCACGACACTCGCGGCGGCGCTCGCGTCACCGGATCCGATCATCGCCGGCGCTGCCAGCGATGCCGCCGGCGAGCTCTACGCCAAGCTCGGCGATGACACCGCGCTACGCGGCCAGCTCGATGGTGCGATCGTGCAGCGGGCGGCGCGCGAGCAGGATCCCGAGCTGGGCTCGGGCCTCTACGATCTGATCGCGAAGCACGCGATCGCGAGCGGCGTCGAAGCGTGCCGTGCCGGGCTGCACGGCGTGCCGGTCCGCGCGCGGTCCGCTGCGAAGTGCCTCGAGGCACTCGGCCAGGCCGTGCCGGCGCCGGCGATCGGCGACGAGATCGCACCGCCCGGCATCGACGTCGCGTCGGTGATCGGCAAGCACCTCGCGTGGCATGTGGTGACGAGCAGCGGCGAAATTGTGATCATTCTCCGCCCCGATATCGCGCCGTGGAACGTCGCGACGATCGTCGCGCTGACCCAGCGCCATTTCTATGACGGCCTCGCGTTTCATCGCGTCGTGCCCGACTTCGTCGTCCAGGGCGGCGACCCGACCAGCTCCGGTTACGGCGGCCCCGGGTTCACGACGCCTGCCGAGCCGGCAAGCGGTCTCGAGTCGCAAGGATTCGTCATCGGTGGGATCGGAATCGCGGACGCGGGGCGGGATAGCGGCGGGTCGCAATGGTTCGCGATGCACTCCCGCGCGCCGCATCTCGACGGTCGCTACACCTACATCGGCGCGGTGCGTAGCGGCCAGAAGGCCGCGGACTCGCTGCTGATCGGCGACACGATCAAGTCCGCGACTGTCGTCGTGGAACCGTGAGGGATCAGAAGGTGTCACGCGAACATGCAAATAAGATCGAGCGCTCGTGTCGTTCGTTCCAACATGCGCATGCGTCGCTCCCTCCTCACCGGCCTCATCCCCGCTGGTCTCGCGGCCTTTGGCATGGTCGCAATCGCGAAGCCCGCGCCCGCGATCGCTGACCGGATCTCCTTCGACGCCGGCACCCCGAGCTTCCAGTTGCTCGGCCGCCCGATCGGCGGCGCGAAGGTGGCGAACGCGACCCCGGCGTTCCTGACCGGCTCGCGGATCGCGGCGGTCGATAACGGCGCGCTCGTGATCGATGCCGACAGCGGCAAGCTGATCCGGACCGACAAGACCGGCAAGAACATCG